>CAIOIX010000477.1 GCA_903858445.1 uncultured beta proteobacterium | reverse complement strand
TATGGATCTCGCTGCCTTTCAAAGCATCCTCACCGTTCAAAACATTACCGTGTTTGTATTGGCCATTTTCGTTGGCTACCACGTTGTTTGGAACGTTACTCCAGCATTACACACACCTTTGATGGCTGTTACAAACGCCATCTCTGGCATCATCATTGTTGGCGCATTACTCCAAACCGAAGTAATTGGTGGCGATGAAATTACCCTAACTAGCATTATTGGTGCAGTTGCCGTCTTCTTAGCTTCTATCAATATTTTTGGTGGCTTTATGGTCACCCGTCGCATGCTTGAGATGTTCAAGAAAAAAGCTCCTAAAGCTGATGCGGCTGGAACTAAATAAACCCAGAATAAGACCTATATAGAGACCAAAACCATGTCAAATATCACCGCTATTTCCTATCTGATTTCATCAGTGTTATTTATCCTTGCTTTGCGAGGGCTGTCTTCACCAACGACCTCACGCCAAGGCAATACCTTCGGCATGATCGGTATGTTGTTGGCAGTCATCACCACTTTCTTCATCCCTGATTTCAAGCCTGTCATCTCATTGATTGGCGTTGCAATTGTTGGTGGCGCCATTATTGGAACGATAGCTGCTAAACGAGTGCAAATGACCAAGATGCCAGAACTGGTTGCCCTGATGCACTCCTTTGTTGGCTTGTCAGCAGTGTTAATTGCAATTGCTGCTGTATTTAATCCAGCACATGACCATACTGGAGCTCAGAAGATTGAGTTATTCATTGGTGCGTTCATTGGTGCCATTACCTTTACGGCATCTGTGATTGCTTTTGGCAAGCTATCCGGAAAGGTTAGCGGTAAACCTGTTAGTTTTACTGGTCAACATTTACTGAACTTAGTACTTGCACTATCCATGATCGGGGCTGGTATTGCCTATTACATGACTGATAGTCATGCAGCATTCTTGGCTATGTGTGCCATTGCCTTGGTATTAGGCGTTACTTTAATTATTCCTATCGGCGGCGCCGATATGCCGGTTGTCGTTTCCATGTTAAACAGCTACTCAGGTTGGGCTGCTGCTGGTATTGGCTTTACCCTCAATAATCCAGTATTGATTATTGCTGGTGCTTGCGTTGGCTCTTCTGGCGCTATTCTGTCTTACATCATGTGTAAAGCCATGAACCGCTCTATTTTGGCGGTGCTATTAGGTGGCTTTGGGGCTGAAGCGGCGGCTGGCGGAGGTGATGATGGTGGCCCTAAGAATTACAAAACAGGCTCTCCAGAAGATGCTGCATTCCTGATGGAAAATGCTGACACCGTGATTATTGTTCCTGGCTATGGTCTTGCAGTTGCACGCGCTCAACACGCTCTTAAAGAATTAACTGAAAAGTTGACTCACCATGGGGTTACCGTGAAATATGCAATTCATCCAGTGGCAGGTCGTATGCCTGGCCATATGAATGTCCTCTTGGCAGAAGCTGAAGTTCCATACGATCAAGTGTTTGAGATGGAAGATATCAACAGCGACTTTGGGCAAGCCGATGTTGTATTGGTGTTAGGCGCTAACGACGTTGTTAACCCAGCAGCCCGCACTCCAGGCAGCCCAATTTTTGGTATGCCGATTTTGGAAGCCTTCAAAGCTAAAACAATTATCGTTAACAAGCGCTCAATGGCTGCAGGCTATGCTGGACTAGATAACGAGCTTTTCTATATGGATAAAACCATGATGGTCTTCGGTGATGCGAAGAAAGTGGTTGAAGAGATGGTCAAGGCTGTTGAATAATTTCAAGTAATGCCTAAGTT
>CAIOIX010000476.1 GCA_903858445.1 uncultured beta proteobacterium | reverse complement strand
TCTCACTAAGACCACCAACCATAGGGCGGGCAGATCTCGGCCCAAGCAGCTTTCAGAGCACTCATCTGCACCCTATTCGTTTCCAGTTGTTTTGCAGCATTAATGAATTCTTACTTCCTTTTTATTTTTTTCTCGACGATCCTCTATAAGAGTCCTCATTTCCCGATGTGAACGACAGGATGACTTACTCGGATCCGCGCCAAGCTCAACTCTATATGCGTGCTCTATTTGCTCATCGGTACCAAGAGGCAATAATTTATTAGTTCCCCATTCCAAAAGATACTTTTGATCCGAACTGAAAAATGCCCCTGGAGAAAGTATGTACTTTTCATCTGTCCTCGATACCTTAACAAATGCTGCATACCGCTTAGCGCCAGCTAGCATCTGCTCTGGGCTGTTTCCAGCGCTAGCGGCTTCATTCCAAGCTATCTTTATAGAGTCTTCTGTAACGCCCTGTCGCCTTGGGAATATTTTTACCACCTCTAAAAAAACTCTTTGGCTTGTTTCTGTTTGTTTATGGTTATTTGTTATTGGTTGATAGTTAGTGGTTAATAGTTCTTGGTTATTGGTTAAGGTTATGTCTGGGTTATGTCTGGGTTCATCTGGATAACCTACTGGGTTATTCTGGGTTTGTTTGATTTCAAGTGGCTCAGGCGCCTTCGGCCGTCCTCCTTTTTTTCCATTTTCTCTGCTCGTGTCAGCTTTATCTTGGTATTCGCGTATTAACTGGACTGAAGGCAGATGAGACCAGTCGCCATTTTCATTCCTAACAAAGAACTCCTCCAGGATTGCTGTGGCCAGTTCTGCCACATCCGTTAGGCGCAATTTTCTGAAGACTTGAGTCGTATTGGCTGGAATTGGGCTTTCATTGCTGATAAAGTAATTTACCAACCTTAGAAAAATCCCCTCTTCATCAACCTTTAGATGCCCAGTCTCAAGACCCCAATCACCAATATTTAGTTTGTAATAGTGCACAAATTTCCCTTAGCTAGAGCCATTAGCAACATCTAGTCGTAACTGAATTAAATTAATGAACCGTCTTTTACCAACCTTATACACTGGCAATTGACGTCGATCTAACTGCCCGCGCACCACCCCAATGGGCAGCCCAACCATTTCGGCATATTTTTCGGCAGTGACAATCATCAATGAATTTAATTGGTCTGTATACATATTATGTATTGTACACATCTAAACTTAATTGTCAATTTGTATATTATTATTATTATTTGGTCTGAATATAGGATATGTGAGAAAATTGATCACTAATTAACAGAAAACACTTAAATGCCTCTTGAAGAACGAATTTTTTTCGCACTAAGCGAAGTTATCACCTCCAAATCAAGCCAGTTCTTTTCTGATCTGGAGGGTCTTAGTGGAATTAAAGCTGGATCATGGAGGCACGCCTACTATGGCCAGCAAAGGGCTACATGCGACATGATTGAATTTTGCTGTCGCTATGTACCTCACTATGCCTACTGGATAGTTACGGGTGCAGCCCCAGAAGACGGCATGGAAAATCTCGTGCCAGGTCAAAAAGTTTTAGATGTAGCAGTTCTTGAAAGGATAGTTTCTAAAGAGCCAATTGACTGGACGCCTGATGAGGTAGAGATCGTTGTAAGCAATCTTTTTGGGGGCAAAAAAATACACCCCACTCTCGTTCGACTTATGTCGAATGGGATGGATGCACGAGAAAGGAAAAAGCTCCTAAACGTAAAGAGCTTAAACCTCCCGAACATCCTTAAGAAAGAGCCTGATCTTTGGACCACAACCGAAATAAACTATATTTTATTCAATAGATATCTTGATCCTAAAGGTGAGAATTCTTACGAAGATTTTGTAAGGGCAAACCTAGAGCCAAAAGACAATGTCAATTTAGAGTTAATTGCCCGCCAAGAAGAAAAAATTGCTTTTGTAGTTGAAGGTGCTGCCTTCATTAATGATTAAGAAATCTGAGGGCGGATGGCAAGTAGACATACAGCCTGATGGCCGAGGTGGAAAACGTTTTAGGAAGCTTTTCGTCAATTTAGCGGAAGCTAAAAACTGGGAAGCATTCACAAGAAATTCGGTTAATAAAAATAAAGAGTGGACACCAGAAAAAAGGGACCTTAGGAAGCTATCAGAGATCATCAAAATTTGGTACGACGCTCACGGCAAAATCCTGAGCAATGCAAAAGACACCTATGCCAGACTAAAAAATATGGTCACGGCTTTAAAAGATCCCATCGCAGATCAATTAACACCCCAGATGTTTACCAAGTATCGGAGTGAGCGCATCGAGGGTGGGCTCAGCCTGAATTCATTTAACCGAGAACACTCTTACTTGCGCGCCGTTTTTAACGAACTTATTCGCCTTAACTTATGGAAGAAGGCCAATCCAGTAAGCGCAATCAGGCAATTCAAAATTGCCGATAAAGAACTTGGGTATCTCGAGGCCAATGAAATCAGAAGGCTGCTTTCAGAGCTTCAGGCCGCGGAAAGGAATAGCGATGTCCATTTAATTACAATAATTTGCCTGTCTACTGGATCTAGATGGTCTGAAGCAGAGAACTTACAGCCCTCAAATATTAAAAAGGGGGTGATTGAATTTATCAATACGAAGAATAAAAAAATGAGGGCCATCCCCATTTCTGGCGAATTACAAGCAGAGATTCAAAGTCATCGCGTTAAAGAGAATGGTCGATATTTTGGATCCTCAATGGGAGCTTTTAAATCTGGGACCGAAAGAGCCAAGATAGTATTGCCAGATGGTCAATTAACCCACGTCCTGCGTCATACTTTTGCTAGCAGCTTCATGCAGGGAGGCGGAAACATTCTAACTTTGCAAAAGATACTTGGTCATCAAAGCCTTCAAATGACAATGCGCTATGCTCATCTGGCCCCAACACACCTTGAGGCAGTGAAATTGCTGAACCCATTAGTTAACTTATAAGTTTGCGTTGACACTTTGTTGACAACCAATGAAAAAGGCTCACTAGCAGTTAAGCAGTGAGCCTTATGTTTATTGGTGCCCCTTGTCCGACTCGAACAGACCACCTACTGATTACAAATCAGTTGCTCTACCAGATGAGCTAAAGGG
>CAIOIX010000475.1 GCA_903858445.1 uncultured beta proteobacterium | reverse complement strand
GATGCATCGGACGTGGCAGAAACGCTTCATATAAATACAAACGCCGTGACATTGGATGAAAAGAACGCCAGGTCTTTCCTTCTATCAGGGATAGGCGATGTAACTGTAAGTATAGATGCAGCCAGGGCAACGACTTTTAAAACGATAAAAGGAGCGGATCTTTTAAAAAAGGTACAAGAGAATGTATATGGACTTTTTAAGTTAAAAAAGGATCTGGGGCTGGATAGGCCATTCATCCGCGTGAAGATAATGGAATTTGGCGAAGTGGCCCATGCGGAAATAGAAGAGTTTATAGACAGATGGCAGTGTGCTGATTTACGATGAAGTGATGACTGGCTTCCGGGTTGCTTTGGGAGGTGCGCAATCATTACAGGATATTGTTCCTGACCTCACTTGCCTAGGTAAGGTCATGGGCGGTGGTATGCCAATGGCTGCCTTTGGCGGTAAAAAAGAAATCATGTCGAAGTTAGCCCCCTTAGGGAATGTCTACCAAGCAGGCACATTGTCCGGAAATCCAGTTGCCGTGGCTGCAGGACTAAAAACCTTAGAGATTGTTTCTCGCGCAGGTTTTTATGAGTGCTTAACTACCCAGACACAAAAATTAATGGCTGGATTAAAGCAGGCCGCGGATCAAGCAGGCATCCCGTTTGCTGTTGATAGTGTTGGTGGCATGTTTGGCTTTTACTTTGCAGACAAAGTACCCACTTCATTCGAGGAAGTCATCAAGATGGATATTGAAGCGTTTAAGAAATTCTTCCACGGAATGTTGGATGAAGGTGTATATCTTGCGCCTTCAGCTTACGAGGCTGGATTTACTTCGATTGCGCACAATGACGAGGTTCTTGCTCATATCATGGTAGCTGCAGAAAAGTCTTTTAGTCAGCTGTAGCAGCGGTTTTACATTCTCAAGGGATGGTCATAGCCATCCACTTGAATGATGTCTAGTTTTTTGGAGTCTTTACCGGAATCTGGAATTTCCATAGCGGTGAGCTTTCCACCCCAAACGCAGCCTGTATCGAGCCCAATGACTTTATTGTGCCGCATGAGGCCTAGGGTTGACCAGTGCCCAAAATAGACCAGAGCATCTTGGGTTTTACGCTTAGGAACTTTGAACCAGGGAATATATCCCTTAGGCCCATCCCCCAAACCCTCTTTACTGTCAAATTCCATTTGTCCTGCGGGGGTGCAGAAACGTAAACGAGTCAAGGCATTGGTAATGACGCGCAGCCGCTCAACCCCTTTTAAGGAGTTACTCCATTTGCTTGGCGTATTGCCATACATGCTGGCTAAAAAATCCACATAAGACTTTCTGCGCAATGCTTTCTCTACCTCTTGGGCACACTCAATGGTTTGTTGCACATCCCATTGCGGCAAAATACCTGCGTGCACGGTAATCACTTTTCCATTACTCAAAGCCATCGGTCGGTGTCGTAGCCAATAAATTAACTCAGCGCGATCTGGGGCTTTTAGGATGGGGTCAACAGTATCTAGGCCCTTAGTTTTTCTCAGGCCAGCATCGATTGCCAGTAGATGTAAGTCATGATTGCCTAGGATACATTCTGCGCGACCCGCTTCTTGTAAAGACTTAAGGTAGCGCAGCGCTCCGAGTGAGTCTGGGCCACGATTCACAAGATCACCTAAAAAAATCATTTTTGATTCTTTGGGCAATTTCTTGACGAGGTTTTTCAGAGATGGCGCGCACCCCTGTATATCCCCAATCGCATAAACCTTACTCATACCCTATCTTAAAGCGGAAAGCTTTTTGGAAGTTAATCGCCAACGATCTTTTTTACAACGCTATAGCGCACCAAGGTTTTCTTGCGCGCCTCATCATGATCAACGACCGGCAATGGATAGTCTCGACCGAGTAATAGGCCTGCAGCTTCCAGCTCAATGTGACCAGAGCGCCATGGTGCATGAATTGATTTCTTGGAGAGTTTTTCTAGTTGAGGCAAGTAGCGACGAATAAATTTACCCTCAGGATCAAATTTTTCCGATTGGGTGATGGGATTAAAAATCCTGAAATAAGGCTGTGCATCACAGCCAGATGAGGAGGCCCATTGCCACCCACCATTATTCGATGAGAGTTCAAAGTCATTCAAGTGCTCTGCGAAGTAAGCTTCGCCCCAGCGCCAGTCTATCCCGAGATCTTTTGTTAAAAAACTTGCTACGACCATGCGTAGTCGATTGTGCATATAGCCACTTTGATTAAGTTGATGCATGGCCGCATCTACCAGTGGGTAACCTGTTTTACCTTCACACCAAGCGGCAAAGAGTTTCTTGGCTATTGCGCCACTTTCCCATTGGATATTGTCGTAATCGGGTTTGAAAGAGACGCCAGCGGCTAGTCTAGGGTGATTGGCTAGAATCATGAAATAAAAATCACGCCAGATGAGCTCGCTCAACCAAATAGTGGCACCCATACTGCCTGCAAGCATGCGGCGATGCGCTTCCCTGACCAGACCTCGAATCGATAGCATGCCAAAGCGTAAGTGGGTGGAGAGGTAGCTCACACCCTTGGTGGCAGGAAAGTCCCTGCCAATTTGGTATTGGTTAATGCGAGGAAGAAAATCCTCTAGGAAGCTTTGGCCACCTTCGGAGCCTGGTGGGAGATAAGTTTCTATGCCAGTCTTAGTAAAGCCCATGGACTCTAGGCTGGGAATGGGTAAATCTAGCTTTTTGGGTATGGGCGCAAATTGATTTTTCTTAGGGGTGCAGTCATAAGCGGCCAAATCTTTTTCTTGAAGCGTCTTGAGCCAATTATTTTTATAGGGAGTAAAGATCGAAAAGACGGTATTGGAGTTAGTTAGAATTTCTTTTTTCTCAAAGACGACTTGATCTTTGAAATCCGCAAATGCAATATCTTGTTCGTTTAACTCGGTTGCAATTGACTGATCGCGTGCAATGGCTGAAGGTTCGTAGTCACGATTGACAAACACGGTATTCACGCCAAGCTCTCTAGCGATCTGAGGAATGCACTCAGTGGGATTGCCATAGCGAATAATCAGGCCACCACCTTGCTGACGGAGTGCTTCATCAATGCCTTTGAGCCCTTGCCAGATAAAGTCAACGCGGCGATCGTGTCTGAGGCCATCTTGATCCAATTGACCCTGTAGCAGGGGTTTGAGGATATTGGTATCAAATATAAAGGCAAGCCAAACTTGGTCGCTTCCTTGCAGGGCGTGATGGAGTGCGGCATTGTCATAAAGGCGTAAATCACGACGTAGCCAAACTAGTGCTTTTTTCATAGCCACTATCTTAGGGCTTATTTGGCTGGCTTGCTTGAGTAGCAGGGTAATATCCTTCCTACTTATGGATACTTTATTTTTTGTTGTTTCAAAGCTCGTGCAGTTCAGTATTGAGCCATTAAATTGGGTCATCCTTTTTGTTTTACTAAGCCTTTTCTTTCTAGGATTGCGCAAGCCTCATCTTTGTAGGCGCTTTCTGTTGCTGGCTCTGGTAGATCTGGTACTAGTGGGGTGGTTGCCCACATCCGAAGTGTTTCTGAGGGTGCTTGAGGACGCGGTTCCAAAAACCCCTTTGACCGAAGTGTCCGAGGGGAACGTTGGCGGCATCATCATCTTGGGTGGTGCAATCGAGGGTGGAGCAATTGCACTGGATCGCGGTGAGATTTCGATTTACTCATCGGCAGAGCGGGTGACCAAGGCTTTTGAGTTGATTCGTAAATATCCTGATCTGCCATTTATCTTTAGTGGATTCTCGGGCCGCCTATCGCCTAAGGGGATATCCGAAGCCGATGCCTTTAAACAATTGATTGCAGAGCAAGGTTTACCGGATCGGTTTGCTCATTATGAGAATCAGTCCCGTAATACCTATGAAAATGTGTTGTATATAAAGCCGATAATCGGTGAGTTCGGTGAAAAGAGTGCTGATGGAGTCTTAAAACCCTGGCTTTTAATTACTTCAGCAAGTCACCTGTATCGGTCTATAAAGATTTTCCAAAAGCAGGGGATTGAGGTTATTCCGGTACCGGTAGATTATCAAACTGCCTCTAAATTGAATTGGGGCTCATTCAATTTGGAAGATGGCGTTCAAAATTGGAATAAGTTAACTCATGAGACAGTGGGCATATTGGCATATTGGATGACCGGAAAGATCTAGTGAAGCAGTAAATTCGGTAAAATAAACCCACATGAGCACGGCTAAAAAAGCCCCCGTGGGTGAAATCCAAACATCCACCCAAACCCCCAGCATGGGGTCATCAATCTCCTATTCTGCAGACCACCTAGCGAATCAGTTTTTAATTGCCATGCCCAGCATGGTGGATGCCAATTTCGCAGGTTCAGTGATTTACCTGTTTGAGCACACCGAGAAGGGTGCTATGGGCCTAGTGGTGAATCGACCTACAGAGGTCGACTTAGCCACCTTATTCGACAAAATTGAACTCAAGCTAGAAATTGCTCCTTTGCTTGACAGGCCAGTCTATTTTGGTGGACCTGTGCAGATTGAAAGAGGCTTTGTTTTGCATGAGCCAAATCCTGAATGCGCCTACTCATCGTCGCTAGCAGTTCCCGGTGGATTAACTATGACAACCTCGAAGGATGTTTTGGAGGCCGTGGCTAATGGTCAAGGCCCAAAGCATTTTCAAATGACCTTGGGTTACACGGGCTGGAGTGCTGGACAGTTAGAGGAGGAAATTGCCCTCAATGGCTGGATTAATGTGCCCCTGAGTCGCGAGGAGATGGTGGAGATTATTTTCAATACGCCAGCCAGCCAGCGCTACGAAAGAACCATGAGTCACCTGGGTTTTGATCCATCCCATCTGTCGAGTGAAGCAGGGCATGCCTGAGGTGAAGACTGAACTTACAGTAATGGCATTTGACTATGGCACTCGTAGAATTGGGGTGGCTATAGGCAATAGTGTTACCAAGGCTGGGCAACCCATCAAAACGATTGCTGAGAATGGGGAAGATGCCCGTTTTAGGGTTATTGAGACCCTCATTCTAGAATGGCAGCCTAATCAGTTGGTCGTTGGCATGCCATGTCATCCGGATGGCGCCGCCCATGAGATGAGTGCCAAGGCCAAACGATTCGGTAATCAGTTGCATGGCCGCTTTCATCTGCCAGTTGACTGGGTAGATGAGCGCTATACCTCTGCTGTTTTAGAGGGAAATCCAGAGATGCGGGACAATTTGGATGCGCAATCTGCTGCCTTGATTTTGGAGCAGTATTTTTATGAAAAGAATTAGGATAAGTTGAGATGAATGCTGAGCAGTCCTACCTAAAGTTGCTAGAAGTCTTGCGTCAGCGCAAAACTGCGGGAGAGGTATTTGAGTTGTCTGGTTTAGCCATGGGCGGCTCATGGATTGCCGAACGTCTAGCCAGCGATTTAGGCTTGCCCCATTATGGCGTGATTAATGTGGCATTCCATCGTGATGATTACGCTGAAAAAGGCATGACTGCCATTCGTACAGCGAAAACAATGTCTACTCACTTACCTTATGAGGTAAGTGGCACACATCTGATTTTGATAGATGATGTATTGCTCACGGGCAGAACTGTGCGAGCCGCATTAAATGAATTGTTTGATTTTGGCAGACCGGCCAAGGTCGAATTAATGGTGTTAGCGGATCGAGAAAATCGTGAGCTCCCAATTGCTGCAGATTTTGCAGGGGAAAAAGTGCAAGTACCCGACCAGCAGCTACTCGTCTTGGATAGGGGTCTAGATGGCAAATTTACCTTTCAACTTGAGGACCGCGTCTGATGAGTGAAATCGTGAACCAATCTAGCTTATTTAATCAATTTAATACCGCAGGAGATTTAACGCACCTAGTAACGCTTGAGGGTTTGCCTAGAGAGCAGATCGTCCATATTCTAGATACTGCGCAACAATTTGTGAGTGTTACCGACCCTGCCAGGGAGGTTAGAAAAGTTCCGTTGCTGCGAGGTAAGAGTGTTTTTAATCTCTTCTTTGAAAACTCCACGCGCACGCGTACTACTTTTGAGATCGCTGCGAAGCGATTATCTGCCGACGTGATTAATTTGGATATCCCCACCTCTTCAACCGCTAAGGGTGAGAGTTTGCTGGATACGATAGATAACTTAGTGGCAATGCAGGCAGACATTTTTGTTGTACGTCATAGCGTCTCCAGGGCGCCGATTGAGATTGCGCAACATGTGCCGCCACACGTTCACGTAGTCAATGCGGGCGATGGTAGCCATCAACACCCTACTCAGGGCTTGTTGGATATGTACACCATGCGCCACTTTAAGAAGGATTTCTCGGGGCTGAAGGTTGCCATCATTGGCGATATTGTGCATAGCCGAGTTGCTAAATCCAATATTTGCGCATTGCGTACGTTAGGGTGCACTGATATTCGAGTGATTGGACCGGAGAGTCTATTGCCTAATGATTTAAATATGCTCGGGGTGAAAGTATTTCACAGCGTAGAAGAGGGTCTGAAGGGGGTTGATGTAGTCATGACCTTGCGCATTCAGAAGGAGCGCATGGAGGCTGGTCAGGTTCCCGAGGGTGATGCCTTCTTTAAACAATATGGGCTTACTCAAGAGCGCCTAGCATTGGCTAAGTCAGATGCGATTGTGATGCATCCTGGCCCAATGAATCGTGGGGTTGAAATTGATTCTATTGTTGCAGATGGTCCTCAGTCTGTGATCTTGAAGCAAGTGACCTTTGGGATCGCGGTGCGCATGGCGGTAATGTCAATTGTGGCTGGTAATTAATACGGTGGCCATTCAGATTCCAGAGGTGAAGCAAAACAAGCGCTGGTTATTGCTATCTCACGCTTTTAATATGGATGGCAGGGCAGCGAGTTTAACAATTACCGATAAGATGCCCTATCTTTTAGCGGCCGGCGTGCAACCAACGGTCTTGAGTGCGATTACCGGCATAAAGGACACTCGCTTTCCACACCAGCAATTTTTAGCCTGGGGCCCAGCAGCATTTCGTTTTGATTTCCGCCATTGGATTGCTAATAAATATGGTCGTGGAATGATTTATAAAATTCTGACGCGAACGGTCTCAATTCTATTGGCCCCCTTTATTGGAATTGAAAAGCTGTGCTTGGGTTATTCAAGTCAGTGGTCGTGGGCGATCCCCGCGTTTCTTCGGGGTTACTTTTTAATCCGTACTGGCAAGATTGATGTGGTGTATTCCATTGGGAGCGCTTGGTCAGCACACTTGGCGGGTGTTTGGCTCAAAAAAGCAACGGGCATTACTTTGATATCTGAGGTTCATGATCCATTGGTAATTCGTAAGAATGCCAATGATCAGGGCTTTGGAAAACCAAAAAACCGCGATGCGCGTTTTCGGCACTATTTAGAGAGTCAACTCTGTAAATATTCCGACTATGTCTGGTGGTTTACTGATGGGGCATTGCATTACGCCAAGGTGCGTAACCCCAATTTAAATACTCCAGGAAATGCCCGTGGCTTTGTGGTGATGCCTGGCGCCAATCCTCCGGGAGATATGGGTCAAAAAAATGCCCATGAATATAGTGAGCATCTCAATTTATCGCATTTTGGTTCTTTAGCGAATGATCGATCACTTTCAATGATTTTGAAGGCAGCAAACACTCTCTTCAAAAAATATCCAGAAGCTAGAAAGCATCTTCGCGTGCATGCGTATGGTGCACCCTTGGATTCATTATCTGTCGAGGCAATTAAGCAATATGATTACGCTGATATTTTGCTGGCTCATGGGCGTCTTGAAAAAGACTCCCTCACCGGTAAATCTGGACGTGAACAAGTTGCTCAAAAGATGCAGGAGGCGGATATATTGATCTTGCTACATGGCAATGATGAATGGTGCGCTGAATATATCCCCTCAAAGTTTTACGATTACCTGTGGGCTGGCCGGCCTATCTGGGGAATTACGCATCGCAATCCCCAGTTAGATCAGATGCTCTTAGATAGAAGTTCTTATCTCAGTGCGGATAGTGATGCAGAGGGCATTGCTATGTCGCTTGAACGCATTTGGCTTGATTGGCAGAAAAAACATTTGATTGAGCCCATTTGGAATCCTATTGGTGTAGACCAAGCTGTTGCCACCATTTTGGCAAACGTGACTCAACAAAAGGCTTGAACTTGGAAGACGTCGTCCTTTACTGCAAGTCTTACCGCAAAGATTTTTTACGCTTAAAGCAATTGCTTGCCTCAGTGCAAAGCTACAACAAAGATCACATTCCCTTTTATATATCCACCCCAGAATCTCAATATGATCAATTGGTCAGCATTTTGGGGTCAGATGGCTATCGGTGGGTATCAGATGAGTCTATTATTTCTGCAAATGAACAAGCCCCTGATGGAATAGAAAAATCCAAGTCTGGGAGCCTTTCTCAGCAGGTTATTAAATCAGAATTTTGGCGCCTTAACTTATGTCTAAACTATGTTTGCTTAGATTCAGATTGTATTTTTATAAAAGACTTTAAGAAATCTGATTTTCTGGGGAGCAATGGTGATCCCTATACAGTTATTTATCAGAATAAAGAATATTTTCAATTGGCCTTTAACCGAGGGCACGAGAGAGCACCTGCAAATCTTCGGGCTGAGGGCGATAGAGTTAGAGCCCTTTTTAATCGCAATGGCCCAAATTACTATTGCCCTTGTCCACCGTTTATATGGTCTGCCAAGGTATGGGAGTCCCTAGATCAAAGCTACCTAAAGCCGCGTGGACTGACCTTTTGGGACCTCTGCACTGCAGAACATCCTGAGACGCTGCTTTATCTAGAGGCCTTGTTAAATTTTCAGGCGATTCCCTTGCACCCAATAGAGCAGTTATTTCGAGTCTATTACTATGACTGGCATTATTTTCTACTGAGAAGGTTGGGTGAGTCTACCGCTAAGCTTAAAGAGAATTATTTAGGTGTAATTTATCAATCCAGCTGGGATTTGAGTTTAGATTATGGCGGCAGTCAAAAATCTATTTTTTCCAGAGCACTTAAAAAGTTAAAAAGACTCGGCCGTTATTTACAAAGTTACCTTTTATGAAAACATATTTTTTATGATCCCTACTGAACTGCGGCTACAGATTTTAGTGATATCTCTCAAGAGGTCGCTTGATCGTAGGAAAAAGGTCATAGAGGAAATGGCAAAAATTTCTCTACCCTGGAAATTTATAGATGCTGTTGATGGATCAACTTTGATTTCTTCGCCAGTGGAGTACAAGGCAAATAAAGTGAAGTTATTGCAAGGATATGCTTTGACTCCTAATGAAATTGGTTGCTACCTTTCTCATAAGAAAGCATGGGATTTTTGTGTTCAAGAGGGTATGCCAACATTAGTCATGGAGGATGACTTTGTTTTGTCTCCAGACTTTGAGAAAACAATAGTAACTTTATTAAACACTATGCCTGACTGGAATTTTGTGAGGTTGCAAGGCTTATATGAAGTTCCCTATCAAACCTTGAGAACTGAAGCCGGCGTGAGCTTGGTTAAGAATCGAGGGGATGCTGTTGGTGCAACTGCATACCTATTAAAGCAGGATGTTGCAAAGCAATTAATAGAGTCTTCTGTGGATATATATGAGCCTGTTGACCACTTCCTAGAGCATTACCAAAAGCACGGCTTAGAATTTTTAGCGATTAGACCTTATCCAGTTGACATCACGCGTGTGAAATCAACTATTGATGATAGGGTTGAGCGCTCACCAGTAAAGGGCTTCAGAAAGCGCTTGAGATCCGTGGCTAGAGTGCTAGACCGCCTTATTAGTTCAAGACCTTGGTTTCCAAGGTCTTGAACTAAGATAGGGCAGCTGCAATAACTTCTTTAAGGTAAATCTTTAGAGGCTCGATAGAGGGTTTTTTGAGGATCAAGGGTTGTTCAGCATAAGTTGACAAGATACTCTTAGAATGCAATATCTCTGATAATTCAGTGAAGTTGCTGCCTGACATTGGTGCCAGATTAATAAAAGCTTTGGGATTAAAGTCCACTTTCACGTTGTTATCTGCCCAAGTAATTGGCAGACACTCCGCCATAAATGCTTCAGGAATCTTTTCAGTGTAATAGCCCGGGAACATGCCATTTTCCGGGCATAGATTAAAAGCAAAGTTTTGCAGCTCATCATACTTAATCAAGCCACTTACTGAATGATTCTTGATGTTCGCATTAAACAAACTGCCAAACTCAACAACTTCTATTTCTTTTTTAACTGCATTTAAAAGTGTGCCCCTTGGCTCTCTTAGGTGAGACGCAAAAATCGCAGCCTTATTTGGCCTACTAAGAAAACTATCTCCCAGGGGATGCATTAAACGCTCTAGGTTTAATAGGCGCCCATATCTTGGATTCTGATTGCCGGTAACGCCCTCAGATGACCAATCAACCATTTCCATCCAATAAGGCATACGTAAATGTTGTGGGTTGCTTATTCCAAGATCAAAAGTGATTGAATAGTCAGCATTTATAAAATCAAAACGGATATTCTCCCCGGTTTGAAATAGGCTTATTGGGAATGTTTTTCTAGATGTAAAAATTGAACTTAGAGAGTCATTTAAATTTGAAACAGTTGTTCTAAGAGGTTTAGGACACCATCCCAGTTTTTTTCTGTTTAAATTCTGAAAAGGGCCGATAACTAACAAGTCACAATCATTAGGCTTGGTCCATTTGATTTGGTATCCCAAGGCTTTAAATGTTGCTGGAATTAGACCCGTTTGATAGTCCTCGGACACGCCCAGTGTTGAAACCCGGATTGCTGTCATAGATCCCTACCTTTTAAGTGCCAAAGTGAATTGTTCAATTGTAATTACCACCTTTGATATGTACCAATGAGTGTTATGAGATTAGGGTTCGGGAAAGTGGAAGACAACATATTGAGAGGTAATTTTAGTAAAGTGGCCTGCGTCAATACTTTCAAGCGTATCGCTGGTTTCTCCAAAACGTGTAATACAGCCTTCTAGATTGCATAGAATTTTAGAAATGGAGATATAGCGCACACCTAGTCGTTTAGCCATTTTTTCCAAGGCTGAATCGATGGATAAAAAATCCTTGTCTTTATTGAGGCCAAACTTCATGCGATAGGGGATATTGGAGTCTTTATCTGTTAAAAATTTGAGATAGAGTTGCTTATAAAGTCCATCACTCCAGACTGGGGCAGGCCCAATCAAATCAATATCCTGATAACCAGCCTGGTGAAGTTTTGTGATCGTCCCCTCAATTTTTCTCCAATCGTAGTCCGTCCAATTGGCAGCCAAAATTACTTTAGCCGGACGTTCGCTCAATACCTGCGCATAGATTTTTTCATTCTCTGAAGTGCAATTTTTGCGATTTGCCAGCTCCATATCCATAATCGGTGGGCACCCGTTATAGAACTTCCGCGTGATTTGATATTTACTGCCAAAGCGCGCTTCATAGCCAGTCGTTAAGTGTGCTGCATAGGAGTCACCCCAGATAAAAATGGCTGGCTTTAGTAGCTCGGTGGGGCTTAAACAATTTTCCAAGGAATGATCATTTGCATTCGACTGGTGTGAAGAGCAATTTAATTTAGCGGGCGCTAAATCTAGGCCTGAGGCAGATGGATATTTTAGTGATAATGATTGCAAAGTTGGCGGGAGTCTAAAGCGAATTTGATTGAGTCTAAAAGTTAAACCATCACGCTGGTAAGTGTTTAGACCAAGAAACCCAATAATCGCCAATAAAAAAATTAGCGTAAAGGCTTTGATCCGGTTGAAATTGTTGCTTCTGATCGGTTTTTCGAGAAGATAATAGGTTGCTGCCGACAATAGTATGGAAGCCAGTAGGATGATTAGCCTCAGCTCTACTGACGGCATGCTCCCCTGAAGTAGATGGGCAAATGAAAGCAAAGGCCAGTGCCAAAGGTATAGCGGAAAGCTAATTAGACCAATCCAAACCAAGAGGCGATTGGATAAAATAAGGCGGTTGATCCATGCCTTCTGCCCTGCGCTGATAATAAGTACAGCACCTAAAACAGGTAGCAATCCCCAGTAGCCAGGAAATGGAGAATTTTTTGTAATGAGTAAAACGCCTGATGCTAAAAGAATGACTCCTAAAATTGATAGTCCATTTTCAATAAGCACTTTATTATTTTTTTCTTTCAGGGCCTCATAAACACCCTTAGAAATACGGTGATAACTTAATCGATCACAAATAATTTTTTTATTAAGTTGCACATACGCTAAGATTGCCCCGGCCATAAGCTCCCAAAATCGAGTGATGGGCAAATAAAATGCTGAGGAAGGGTTTAGTCCATAGTGAAATTCATATAGGTTTGAGAAAAAAGAAATACATCCAACAAGCAACCCCAATAAAAGAAAATTTATTTTTTTCTTAGAGGCAAACCAAAGCAATATCGGCCAAATGAAATAAAACTGTTCTTCAATCCCTAGAGACCATAAATGCAAAAGTGGTTTGGTTTCCGAGCCATTATCAAAGTAGCCACTCTCATTCCAAAGGATGAAGTTTGAGATAAAGCTTGCGCCACCAAAAATATGCATTCCCAATTGCTGAAATTCATCGGCCAATAAATTAAACCAACCAAATGCAAAACAAAACGTTAGAACGATAAATAATGCAGGGAAAATTCGCTTAATTCGTGTATGTAAAACTGCGAAAAACTAAAATAACCAGAATTTAATTGGGTATAGATAATGGTGGAAATTAAAAAACCAGAAATAACAAAAAAGATATCAACACCAATGAAGCCTCCAGTGGCAACCGTTGGAAAGGCGTGGTAGATAACTACCAAAATAATAGCCAAGGCACGTAGGCCATCGATATCGGGTCGATAGTTATTGGAGGTAGGGGGGGCGATTTTTTTTAGCATTGGATTAGCCGTGGGAGAGAAAGCACCGTTTTTTAAGATACATTAAGGCAATTAAGGGGGTGGAATATTCGGCTAGTTTTAATTTTAACTGCAGATAGAGAAACCTTATTTTCATAGATTCGGACTTATTCCTATGAAATACCCTCTTTCATGCCAATGGAGTCCAGTTATAGGTGACTTGTAAGACATTCAGAATTCCGAGTGTCATCCGACGCCTCAATAGCCTCAATGTTTATAAAAAGATTAAATGTGTTGGTATTATTTAAGGGCAACTGAGTCATTCAATGCTTTACTGCTGGATGCCTAATGATTAACTCCCATTGGAGGATTTGTGATTTTAGTAACTGGCGGTGCCGGATTTATTGGTGGTAATTTTGTTTTAGATTGGTTATCCAATTCAGTTGCAGAACCCATCCTTACTTTAGATAAATTAACCTATGCAGGTAATTTGGCTACCTTAGAACCCCTTAAAAATGATCCTCGCCATGTGTTTGTGCATGGTGATATTGGCGATCAGATACTGGTTAAGAGATTACTTGCCGAGCATCGGCCTCGAGCTATCATTAATTTTGCTGCTGAGAGTCACGTAGACCGATCTATTCATGGACCATCGGACTTTGTGCAAACGAATATTGTGGGTACTTTTAACTTGCTCGAGTGCGCGCGGGAGTACTGGAATGGGCTTGATGGCCATGACAAGCAGCAATTTCGCTTTCATCATGTCTCAACCGACGAGGTCTATGGATCACTCTCTGCGTCAGATCCCGCCTTTACTGAAGTAAAGGCTTATGAACCTAATAGTCCTTATTCAGCTTCCAAGGCAGCCTCTGATCACTTGGTGCGCGCCTGGTTTCATACCTATGGTTTCCCGGTAGTAACAACTAACTGCTCTAACAACTATGGTCCATATCATTTTCCAGAGAAATTAATTCCTCTGGTGATTTTGAATGCCCTTAATAGCAAGGCGCTACCAATTTATGGTGATGGCCAACAAGTGCGTGATTGGTTATATGTTGGTGATCATTGCTCCGCTATTCGTGAGGTGCTTGCCAAGGGTAGATTGGGCGAGACTTACAACATTGGCGGTTGGAATGAGAAAGCCAATCTGGATGTGGTGAATACTATTTGCGCAATGTTGGACGACTTAAAGCCACGTGCCGATGGCAAGCCTTATGCCGATCAAATTACTTTTGTCAAAGATCGCCCTGGTCACGATCGACGTTATGCCATTGATGCCAGCAAAGTGGAGCGTGAACTGGGTTGGAAGCCTAACGAGACCTTTGAGACTGGTATTCGCAAGACAGTTCAGTGGTATCTAGATAACCCTCAGTGGGTTGAGGGTGTGGTTAGTGGTTCTTACCGCGAATGGCTGCAAAAGCAATATAGCTAAATGAAGATTTTAGTAATCGGCAAAGATGGTCAGCTTGGCAAGGCTTTTCAGAAAGAGTTCCTAAGTCTTTTCCAGGGCAGACTTTCTGAAGTGGATATCCGCTATATCGGTCGACAGGACTGCGATCTTGCTGATTTAGGCGCCCTCGAGAAAATTCTCGAGGACTTTCAACCAAAGGTTGTGATCAATGCCGCGGCCTATACGGCGGTAGATAAGGCCGAGGAAGAAGTCGAGCTATCTTTCGCTATTAATGCTGCTTTACCTGGGTTGCTTGCCAAGTATGCTGCTGTTAACGGTGCCTATTTATTACACTATTCCACTGATTACGTTTTTGATGGTCAGGGATCTATTTTTTATACTGAAGATCATCCTGTTTCCCCTCTGGGAATCTATGGTAAGAGCAAGGCCGAAGGAGAGCGTTTAATACTCGAAGCCTTTTCAAAAATAAAGAGTTCTCAAGCTCACTATGCCATTTTCAGAACAAGCTGGGTCTATGGCGATGGCGCTAACTTTATTCGGACTATTTTGCGATTAGCAAAAGACCGCCCTGAATTAAAAGTGATTGCCGATCAATTTGGAGTGCCCACGAGTGCGCAGTGGCTGGCGGAACTCAGTTCCGATTTCATGTTCGATTTATCACCAGATTCCAGCATAGCGCTCCGAAATTTCCCTTCAGGCATCTACCATGCGGTCCCTGCAGGAGAAACGACTTGGCATGGCTTGGCGTGCAAGGCGGTGGACATCGCAAAGGTAGCCGGAGCAAATTTGTTGTTAGAGGCGATTAATATTAAGCCAATCCCTGCGACGGAATATCCCTTACCAGCACCGCGTCCCATGAATTCAAGGATGTCGACTCAAAAATTGCAGAAAGCCCTAGAAGGTCTCGGTGTCGTGTCACAATTTCCCCAATGGGATCTTTTGGTTCGGGACTATGTTTCTGAATTAACAAAAAATCAGCTTATTTAGTAAGATTAACAAAGGTGTCATGATGGGCAATCGCAAAGGTATTATTTTGGCAGGGGGATCCGGCACCCGTTTGTATCCAGTTACGCAGGCTGTTTCTAAACAGTTAATGCCGGTGTATGACAAGCCGATGGTCTACTACCCTTTGACTACTCTAATGTTGGCTGGTATCAAGGATATTTTGCTGATCTCGACACCGCATGACACACCGCGTTTTACAGAATTATTGGGCAATGGCTCTCAATGGGGTTTGAATATCCAGTACTGTGTACAGCCCTCACCTGATGGCTTAGCGCAAGCCTTTACCTTAGGTAAGAATTTCGTAGGAAATGATCCTAGTGCATTAGTTCTGGGTGACAATATTTTTTACGGCCATGAGCTGGTTGCCAATCTTTCTAGCGCTGACCAGCGTGCAAGTGGAGCAACTGTTTTTGCTTATCATGTGACCGATCCCGAGCGTTATGGTGTTGTGGAGTTTGATAAAGACTACAAAGTAGTTTCTATTGAAGAGAAGCCTGCGAAGCCGCGTAGTAATTACGCAGTGACTGGGCTATATTTCTATGACAACCAAGTGTGTGACATTGCTGCTTCCATTAAGCCAAGCGCTCGCGGCGAACTTGAGATCACGGATGTTAACCGAGCCTATTTAGAGCGAGATCAATTAAGTGTTGAAATCTTAGGCCGTGGTTTTGCTTGGCTCGATACCGGTACTCATGATTCTTTATTGGATGCAGCAGGATTTATAGCAACACTACAAAAGCGTCAGGGTTTGATGGTGGCCTGTCCGGAAGAGATTGCTTATCGACAGGGCTGGATAACTGCAGAAGCGGTCGAGAGGGTTGCTAAGCAACTTAGTAAGAATAGCTATGGTCAATACCTTGGCAAGATCTTGAATGAGCTCAATACCAGTGTCCAGCCAGTTTCTTTATCGGCTAAAAAGGCAGTGTGATGAGTTCTAATGCCAAATTAGTCAAGACGTCAACAGCAATTCATGATGTGTTTATTTTAGAGCCAAAGGTGTTTGGTGATGAACGCGGTTGGTTTACAGAATCATTTAATGCGCAAGATTTTGCAAGTGCTATTGAGTGCGATTATGAGTTCGTTCAAGATAACCATTCATTTTCTCGTCAATGGACCTTAAGAGGCTTGCACTATCAGTTAGAGCAAACGCAGGGTAAGTTAGTGCGTGTAGTTTCAGGAGCAGTATTTGATGTCGCGGTGGATATCCGCACTCAATCACCTACTTATGGAAAATGGGCTGGGGTCGAGTTAAGCGCAGGAAATCACAAGCAACTTTGGATTCCCCCGGGGTTAGCACATGGCTTTTTAGTGCTTACGCCGACGGCAGAGTTCTTATATAAAACCACTGATTATTATGATCCAACTAGTGAAGCATGTTTAGCCTGGAATGATCCTACTATTGCCATTCAGTGGCCTTTACCTGAGGGTATCGCCCCTAATATGAATGCCAAAGATAGCGCTGGATTGGCATGGGATGCTGCACCAAAGTTCTGAAGGGCGTCTGCACTAAAAGATAAGATAATGCTCAGATGAGCAATACTGCCCCACAAAATTCATCCCCCAAGATTTTATTGGTGAAGTTATCCTCATTAGGGGACGTGCTGCATAACTTGCCGATCGTTTGGGACTTGCGTGCAAGATTGCCTAATGCTCAGATCGATTGGGTGGTTGAAGAGGCTTATGTTGGCTTGTTGGCGCCTTTGCTTTCCAGAGAAGGTTTTCGGGGAATTGATCGGATCATTCCTTTTGGTTTGCGTCGCTGGAAGAAAAATCTTTTTAAATTTCAAACTTGGAAAGAGTTTTTCGCGTTTAAAAAAGAATTATTAGCAGGACCATACGATGTGATCATTGAAACGCAAGGCCTCTTAAAGTCTGCTTTGGTCTGCTCCTTGGCACGTAAAGCTCCTGATGGCCTAGTTGCAGGACTCGCGAACGCAACTGAGTTTTCTGGATACGAGCCTATCGCGCGCGCTTTCTATAGCCGGTGCGTGCCGGTACCCAAGCGATGTCATGCGGTTGATCGTTCGCGCCGGGTTATGAGTTCAGCGCTTGATTGGCCTTTGCTTGATCGCCAAGAAAATCAGGCGCTCTTTTATCCACAGGACTACATTGCACAACTGACTCAAACTGAAATAGTTGAGCATCAAGTAGCATTTAAAAAGCCCTACATTTTGTGCTTTCATTCGACTGCGCGTGAAGCTAAAAGATGGGGTGATGAAAACTGGGTTGCCTTGGCCCGAGCCTTATCAAGCAAGGACTATCAGATGGTATTTCCTTGGGGTAATGCCAGTGAAAAGAAAATAAGCGCTCAGTTGGCTAGTCAAGTTCCTGGTGCCATTGTTCCAGATGCCTTTTCCATCGAAGAAGCCTTTTCAATCATCGCTGGTGCTACGTTGACTATTGGCGTTGATACCGGGCTAACGCATCTCGCAGCCGTATTGGGCAAGCCGACTGTTGAAATCTATTGCGACTCACCCCGTTGGAAGACTGAAGGTTACTGGTCTGATGAAATCATCAATCTGGGGGACATCAAAGCTCCGCCAAGTGTTGATGAAGCACTTAATGCCGCACTCACGCTATTAACGCAATAAAGTATTGACTGCGATCAGATCTTCATCTGATAGCGAAGCGGCCTGTGCTTTTAGCTTGATGGCATTCAAGATGGTGCTGTAGCGGGCTTGTTGTAGTTGCGAACGAGTGCTGATTAGTGTATCTAATGCGATCAAGACATCGATATTAATTAATGTTCCGACCTGAAAGCCCAGCTTGCTTGATTCCAGCGCTGAATTGGAGGAGCGCTCTGCTGCCTCGTAAGCTTTAACACTTGCCAATCCACCATAGAAGCCGGTAAATGCGGCGCGCGTATTTTGCGCCGCCGTACGACGAGCATTGTCATAGTTTGCTTTGGCTTGATCTACCAGTGCAGAATTTTGACGAATGACAGAGCTATTAAAGCCACCAGAAACTAGGGGGATAGTCATCTGCAACGCAATAGTGTTGTTGTACACATTGGTGTTTGAGGGATTAAAGTTAGTAGCCGTGCCGTTAGAGGTGTTATAGCCGCTAGTGCCCACCAAGTTAAGGGATGGATAGTTCAAAGCTTGAGAGGCGCGATAAGTGCTCTCAGCAAGGCTGACAGTAAGTTGCCCAGCCAAGACATTAAAGTTTGCAGCCTCTGCTTGATTAATCCAATCCTGTAAAGTTTGTCCTGGTGGCAATTGAGGATTCACGCTCTCAGCGATCAAGGATCCCTTGGGATCTTTACTTTTTGAGCGGGGATCCTTGAGAACGCCATCAATTTTGGCTTCTTTAGTTAGGGGTTTAAGAGCCCCTACTGGCCTACCTGTCAGTTGCTCGAGGATGCCACGCTTGACCACGAGATCTGCTTGAGCAGCAATCTCTTGCGAGTTCGCCAAGTCCAAAGCAGCTTGAGCTGTATTGACGTCCACAATAGTGGCTAGGCCAGCATCAAATTTAGCTTGGGCAATCTCTAGTTGTTGCTTGATCAGACCCTTCTTATTTCGATAGAGTTCGACATTATCCTGGCTGGTAAGGGCATCAAAATAAGCTTGTGACACCCGAATAATGAGATCTTGCTGCGCTAAATAGAAGCGCATATCAGCGATCTTAGTATTGAGATCGCCTTGCTTAAAGGCCTCAAGGGCACCTATATTAAA
The DNA here is from genome assembly GCA_903858445.1 of uncultured beta proteobacterium. GTDB lineage: Bacteria > Pseudomonadota > Gammaproteobacteria > Burkholderiales > Burkholderiaceae > Polynucleobacter. The sequence continues at coordinate 26,989 of CAIOIX010000475.1, read as the reverse complement.
TACCGGCTGGGTTAAGGTAACCGTATAGCTTTTTTGGTCAAAGACACGTGAGTTGCCTGGGCTAGTTGACACTGGTGTTGTACCTACCCCGTGCTGGTAGTAGCGCGTACCACCAGGGGTCGCATTTGCTTGGGGTAAAAGCAGAGATAAACCTTGCCAGTACAGCTCTTTACTCGCCTGATAGTTAAAGCGTGCAGCATTTAAGACGGGGTCACTAAAGGCAGCCTCTTGGTACAGATTAATTAAATCCGTCATTTGACCTGGGTTGACCTTTGTAGCATTCCCATTATTAAGGTTTGAAGGCGCTGCTTCGCTAGGAAGTGCAGTTTTAGGCACCACCACCATTTGCGGGGGGATATCTAGACCCACTAAGCCTTGAGTGCTCAGTGGCGTTGGTAGCGATGGACGAGCGCCAGCAGGGGCTTGGCCCATTGCCACGTTCGTGACAATGCTCAGTCCAAGCGCCTGACTTAGGATTAAACCAAATACGGATTGTCTAGAAAGTCGAAAGCGTGCTTCAGTCATTTAATTCGGGTACTTTTCAATGTGCCTTGAAGTTTAAGGCTAATTTAGAAAAAAGGCTTTGATCCGTGGCGCTTGGTTTTTATTAAATACCAACATTGGGTAGGGAAGTCGATAAAATCCGGGTTATGGAACTAATACTGTTAGCAAAAGCACTTGTTTTGGGAGTGGTTGAGGGATTAACTGAATTCCTTCCCATTTCTAGTACGGGGCACCTTATTTTGGTGGGAGACCTCCTAGACTTTAATGATGAGCGAGGCAAGGCCTTCGAGATCATTATTCAGTTTGGCGCGATTTTGGCGGTCTGTTGGGAGTTCCGCCACAAGCTATGGTCTGTGGCCTCAAGCTTATCTACTAGTACTGCCTCGCGCCGTTTTGTAATGAACCTCCTGATTGCCTCCTTTCCCGCGATGAGCCTTGGCTTGTTATTCAGCAAGCACATTAAGGCGGTCTTATTTGCACCCATTCCGGTTGCATTGGCCTTTATTGGTGGGGCATTTGTTATTTTTTGGGCCGAGCGCAGACAAACAAAACAAAAAAAGGATCACAGCCTTGACCGGGTTAAGTGCGTGGACGACTTGACTCCGATGGATGCTCTCAAAGTTGGTCTTGCACAGTGCGCAGCCTTGATTCCGGGGACTTCACGTTCAGGCGCCACCATTATTGGTGGAATGTTGTTTGGTCTGCCTAGGGTAGTGGCAACCGAGTTCTCCTTTTTCTTGGCAATCCCTGTCATTGGGGGTGCAACAGCTTATGAATTATTAAAGCTCTGGAAAGGGCCTGTAAGCACCTTTGCTGGCAATGATGCCGCTGGTTTTGGCGTTGCGATTCTAGTAGGCTTTATTGCTGCCTTTGTATCGGCATTTATTTGCGTCCGCTGGTTGATTCATTATGTGGCTGGGCATAACTTCATTCCTTTTGCCTGGTATCGCGTTGTGTTTGGTCTAGTGGTACTGATTACCTCGTACACTGGCTTGGTAGCTTGGTCACATTAAGAAAATATAAAACTGGATAAGACAAGAACATGTCACTCTTAACAGCAGTAATACCGATGGATGCATCTATCGATGCAATTACAAATAATATTCAGTTGGCACTGGCCCCGGTATTCTTGTTGACCGCCGTTGCCACTCTGATTAATGCAATTTCTGCACGCTTGGCTAGATCAGTAGATCGCATGAGATCTATTCAGAATCAGCTCTACAGTGGCAGTCAAGTGATTGCACCGATGGTTAGGGAGCACATGCTAATTGAGTTGAAGGAGGCCAAAACTAGGGGGCGTCTTTGTACTTCTGCGATCTTTTTCAACGTCTTAAGCGGCGTTTTTATTTCATTAACTGTGCTGGAGCTGTTTTTCTTTCAGACTGGCGCTGCTCATTATGCAAAAACTAGCTATGTGATTTTGACATTTGTATTGGGACTCATTTCTTTTATGACCTCCTTGTCGATTGTTTTGGCAGAGGTTATTTATGCTTATCGCTCAGCTGGGTGGAACACGCCTCAGGCTTGAATCCAGGAAAAACGTAGTTAAGTCACAGGTAAAATTGCGTTAAATTCCATAAGGCTATTCTGATATGAACAAAATCCTCATCACCGGTGGCGCAGGCTTTCTAGGTTCGCACCTTACTGAGAAGCTTCTCAAGGAGGGTAATGAGGTTTTGGTTGTCGATAACTTCTTTACAGGGACTAAGCAAAACTTAGCCCACCTCTTAAGTAACCCCAATTTAGAAGTAATGCGTCACGATGTGACCTTCCCTCTTTATGTAGAAACCAATCAGATCTATAACTTAGCTTGCCCAGCTTCACCTGTGCACTATCAATATGATCCAGTGCAAACGACTAAGACCAGCGTGCATGGCGCTATCAATATGCTGGGGTTAGCTAAAAGAACTAGAGCGCGTATCTTGCAGGCTTCCACTAGTGAGGTCTATGGCGATCCAGAAGTGCATCCCCAGCCAGAGGAATATTGGGGGAGAGTCAATCCGATTGGTATTCGTTCTTGCTATGACGAAGGTAAGCGCTGCGCTGAAACCCTCTTCTTTGATTACAACCGCCAGCATAATTTAGATATCAAAGTCGTGCGGATCTTTAATACCTATGGCCCTCGCATGCATCCTAATGATGGCAGGGTAGTGAGCAACTTTATTGTGCAAGCGCTACAAGGAAAAGACATCACCATATATGGTGATGGTCAGCAAACTCGTAGCTTTTGCTATGTCGATGACTTAATTGATGCCATGGTCAAAATGATGAACTCGGAAGAGGGATTTACAGGCCCCGTCAATATTGGCAATCCTGGCGAGTTCACCATGCTGCAATTAGCTGAAACAATCCTCAAACTCTCAGGTAGTAAATCCAAGATCATCTATCAACCATTACCCTCGGATGACCCAAAACAAAGACAGCCCAACATTGAGTTAGCTAAAGCTAAGCTTGCTTGGGAGCCTAAGGTCAATCTAGAAGATGGCCTGAAAGAGACGATTGCTTACTTTAAGAAGGTCGTAGCTTAAGTTGGTTTCTGATCATCAACCTGATAGTGGCGAGCGAGATGCTCGTTACCCAGATCGCATTCGGTCTTTTGTGCTGCGGGCTGGCAGGACAACGGGTGGTCAGCAGCGTGCCATTGAAGAGCTTGGCCCACAATTTTTAATTCCATTTGAAGATACATTACTGAGTTTGGATCAAGCTTTTGGTGGATCCACCAACCCAAAGATTTTAGAGATTGGCTTTGGTATGGGAGAGACCACTGCCAAAATTGCCGAGTTGCGCAAAACGGATGATTTTCTTGGAATAGAGGTTCATCCACCAGGTGTCGGAGCTTTATTAAAACTAATCGGTGAAGTAGGTTTAACCAATATACGCATCATTCGCCATGATGCGGTCGAAGTTTTAGAAAAAATGATTGCTCCTAATTCTTTGGATGGCATTCATATTTATTTTGCTGATCCTTGGCATAAGAAACGCCATCACAAGCGTCGCCTGATTCAGGCTAAGTTTGTAAAGCTTTTAGTCTCTCGATTAAAACCAGGCGCCTATTTGCATTTAGCCACTGACTGGCATAACTATGCCGAGCAAATGCTATTGGTGCTCAATGCAGAACAGGCTATAGAGAATACTTCTCAATCCTCGGTACGGATTGAAACCTTTACTATTGCAGATCTTGCGAAGGCTGAGGGCCCCGTTTCAAATGAATTCAACCCCAGTCTTGAGCAGCTTCATTTTGAGCATCTAGGGTATGTGGAGAAGCCGGGTTACCGGCCTCTCACGAAGTTTGAAAACCGTGGTCTCAAATTAGGGCACGGCGTTTGGGACTTGGTCTACAAGAAAAAATAATCAAGACTATTGAACGCAGTATTCTTTTTAGAGGCCAACACAAACGTACTTCAACTCCAAGTATTCATCCATTCCATAGACGCTGCCTTCGCGGCCAAGACCAGATTGTTTGACGCCGCCAAAGGGAGCCACTTCGTTGGAGATGAGACCAGTATTAACGCCGACAATGCCGTACTCCAAAGCTTCAGCAGCCTTCCAAATTCTGCCGATGTCGCGGCTATAGAAATAGGATGCAAGGCCATACTGACTGCTATTGGCTAGTTTAAGAACTTCCTCATCACTATCAAACGGAATGATCGGCGCAACAGGCCCAAAAGTTTCTTCGTAAGTGATGATCATATCGTTGGTAACGTTGGCAAGAATGGTGGGTTCATAAAAACTACCACCTTGCGCAGAGCGCTTGCCACCGATAACAAGTTTTGCCCCTTTAGCTAGTGCATCAGCCACATGCCTCTCTACTTTTTCGAGGGCAGGTAAATCAATCAAGGGGCCTTGAGAAATACCACTCTCTAGGCCATTGCCTACTTTGATTGCTTGTGCCGCTTTGGCAAATTTCTCGACAAAGACATCATGTATTTTTCTATGGACGTAGATACGGTTTGCACAGACGCAGGTTTGACCAGAGTTGCGGTATTTTGAAATAATGGCCCCAGTCACTGCGGCATCAATATCTGCATCTTCAAAAACTATAAAGGGGGCATGACCACCCAGTTCCAGTGCTAGCTTCTTCACGGTGGGGGCGCTTTGTGCCATCAGGATACGACCTACTTCTGTCGATCCTGTAAAGGAAATATGGCGAATGGTTGAGGATTCACACAAAGCCTTACCAATGGCAATGGAGTTATCCGCATCAGCGGTCAACACATTGATCACGCCCTGCGGAATACCAGCTCGAATGGCTAACTCTGCCAGAGCAAGAGCAGAGAGCGGAGTTTGCTCAGCTGGCTTAATGACGATGGTGCAACCTGCTGCCATGGCAGGCGCAATTTTGCGCGTGATCATCGCATTCGGGAAGTTCCAGGGCGTAATGGCTGCACATACTCCGATAGGCTGTTTTAAGACCATGATGCGTTTGTCACCCCAGGTGCTTGTAGGGATGTCGCCAGAGACCCGTTTAGCTTCTTCGGCAAACCATTCGATAAAAGAGGCGCCATAAGCCACTTCACCGGTCGATTCAGCGAGGGGCTTGCCTTGCTCTAGCGTCATCAATACAGCAAGATCAGCCGTGTTCTGAGTAATGAGATCAAACCACTGACGCATGATGTTGGCACGTTCTTTGCCAGTTTTACTGCGCCAGCCCTGCAGTGCTTGGGCGGCTGCATCAATGGCGTTTTGAGTATCTCCAGCATTGAGGTTCGCAACGTCGGCAATGAGCTCATTGGTAGCGGGATTATTGACTCTAAATGTACTGCCGTTGGCCGCTTTAACCCATTGGCCATTGATGAAGGCGGCCTCTTTAAAAAGGCTTGGATCTTTTAATAATGGGCGAATATCAACTTTTTGCATGGCGCTAGTCTCATCAAGATAGTTTTTGTAGGGCGAAATCTTTTATCCCACATCATGGGTGAATTTCTCGTATTTTAATTTTATCCCTCAAAGAGTTGGGGGATATAGAAGGCAACTTGCAACAAGGGGAGGGGAGCCCCTAACCCGTATTAACCTGCTTGAGTTTCAGTGCTGCGTAGGGACTGTGCAAGCAGATCTAGAACGCCATTGACGTATTTGTGACCATCAGTACCGCCAAAGGTCTTAGCCAGTTCTACGGCTTCATTAATGGCCACCTTGTAAGGAACAGAGAGGTCGATAGCCAATTCATAAGTGCCAATGAGAAGTGCGGCGTGCTCTACAGGGGATAGTTCGTTACTTGGGCGATCCAAGGCTGGGGTAATGAGGCTATCGAGCTCATCCCCATGCTCAACCACACCTTCAAAAAGGCCTTGAAAGAGCTCAAGTTTGCAGCGGGCAAAAGCAGGATCTTCAGCCAGTTGCTTTGCAATAAGGCTAGCATTCGGCAGACTCCCAGCGCGACGCATAACTAACCATTGGTAAACGCCTTGAAGTGCATATTCACGTGCGCGACGACGTGGCGTTAGCGCTCGCTTTGGGGCGGCAGTGTTACCGGAGGTTCTGTCAGCGTTTGGGGTGCTAGCGTTCTTGGTCATTAACTTGTTCTTTAGATTTACTGTTTAAGTGCTCTGGTTAATCTCAATATCGAGATCAGGAATGAGGGCTAGGGCTAGGTTGGCCATTTCGATCACTGCCCGAGCACAGTCAGCACCTTTAATATCTACCCGCACAGTGGCTTGTTCGTCGTTATCGCAGGTGAGTACACCATTCGCGATCGGCAGGCCGTTATCAATTGACACGCGCGTAATGCCAGCGGCAGATTCGTTTGAGACTAATTCAAAGTGGTAGGTCTCACCACGAATGACGGCGCCTAGGGCAACCAGTCCATCAAATTCACCGGTTTGAGCTAACTTTTGCAAGGCAAATGGAATTTCTAATGCACCAGGAACGGTTACTAGGCGAATATCTTCTTGGGCTACACCCAATGCAATCAATTCTTTAATGCAGGCATTACTCAGGGCAACGCAATGCGCCTCATTGAAGCGGGCTTGAACAATACCAATGCGAAAGTCTTGACCTGTCAGGTCTACATCTAAAACGCCGACGCCGGAATTGCTGTTTAAGTTGCTAGCTTGATCGCTCATGATTTTTGATTGAGTGTGATTATTTGGACGGGGTGAATGGTAAATATCCAGTCACCTCTAATTTATAGCCAGAGAGGCTAGGGGTAGGTGCTGGATTAGCTAATAAGCGCATTTTTCCAACACCAAGGTCTTTCAGAATCTGTGCGCCAATGCCATAGCTGCGAAAATCTGTTTTACGAGCCAAAGGTTTTTCTGAGGCTGGATCATTTGCACCATTCAGTTTTTGAAATTGCGCCAGCCAATCGATGTCACCCGGGGCCGCAACTCCAGAAGCATTCAATAAGACCGCTACGCCAGAGGGGGCAGCGGCAATCTTTTGCAATGCTTGTGCGAGAGGCCAGGAGTGGGTGCTGATTTCAGCTTCTAAAAAGTCCAAGGCAGTGAGTGGCTCATGAACCCGTACAAGCGTTTCTTGGTTCTCGGAGGGTGCGCCTTTAACTAGCGCAATATGAATGCAAGAGCTCGGAGTATCGCGATAGATGATTCCGTGGAAGTTACCCCATGGTGTAGCGAATTCTCTTTCCCCTTCGCGAACCACAATACTTTCGTGCTGACTACGGTACTGAATCAGATCGGCAATACTGCCAATCTTTAGTTCATGTTCTTTGGCAAACTCTAGTAAGTCTGGCAAACGAGCCATCGTGCCATCGTCTTTCATGATTTCGCAAATGACAGACGTCGGCGAACACCCAGCAAGTGCGGCTAAATCACAGCCAGCCTCAGTGTGACCAGAGCGAATTAACACGCCGCCAGGTTGAGCCATTAATGGAAAAATATGACCAGGCTGCACCAGGTCATTCGGTTTTGCATGGGGTGCGACTGCTACTGAAATGGTATGGGCGCGGTCAGCAGCGGAAATACCAGTAGTCACGCCACTAGCTGCTTCGATCGAAACCGTGAAGTTGGTACCCATGGAGGTGCCGTTGTCACGGACCATCAAGGGTAAGTTAATTTGCTGGCAACGTTCGCGTGTCAGCGTCAGGCAGATCAAGCCACGGCCATGTTTTGCCATGAAATTAATCGCCTCGGCGCTGACGTGATCGGCGGCAATAACAAGGTCACCTTCATTTTCACGATCTTCTTCATCAACCAAGATCACCATTCTGCCAGCGCGTAGCTCAGCAATGATTTCTTGGGTGGGGGCGAGTTTATTTGGCATAGCCTTCCATTTTAAGCCGAGGAGCTCTTTGTGGGCGGCCAAAGTGCTGATTTCCCTATTTAGGGTTCCAATCGGTTTTAATACTGGTATGTATACCGCTTTAGACCATGAATTCATGAGCCAGGCTTTAGCCCAGGCCTCTCAATCACTTTATTTATCCAATCCCAACCCTCGGGTGGGTTGTCTGGTGGTTAAGGGCGGTAAGGCTATTGGCCGCGGCCATACCCAGAGGGTTGGTGGCGCTCATGCTGAAGTGCAAGCGCTGGCGGATGCTCATGCCAATGGTTTTGATCCTGAGGGATCAACTGTTTATGTGACCTTAGAGCCCTGTAGTCACACTGGCAGAACGCCTCCTTGTGTTCAAGCCCTCATCGCTGCAAAACCCAATCTTGTGATTGTGGCAATGTCAGATCCCAACCCCCTAGTAGCAGGCAAAGGTTTAGAGCTATTAAGGGCAGCAGGTATAGAGGTGCGCTGCGGCTTACTGCAGGCTGAGGCTGAGGTCTTAAACCGTGGGTTTATTTCTCGGATGACAAGGGGTTTGCCGTGGGTGCGCTTAAAGATTGCAGCCAGCTTAGACGGCAAAACCGCTTTGCCTAATGGTGCTAGTCAGTGGATTACTGGCCCTGTGGCGCGTGCAGATGGACATCACTGGCGTGCTCAAGCTTGCGCCATTCTGACGGGGGTAGGTACCGTCAAAGAAGATAACCCTAGCCTCAATGTACGTGATGTTGCAACTGAACGCCAACCTTGGCGAATCATTGTGGATTCAAAGTTAGAAACTCCTTTTGATTTTAAGGTCTTTGAAAATCTGCATCAGTCTGGCGTGATTCTCGTTTGCGGAAAAATCGATACACCGGAAAAAGAGCGATCAGCAAAAGCACTCGAGGCTCGTGGCATTGAGGTGCTGGCCTTGCCAAATGCGAGTGGCAAAGTGGACTTGCCAAAACTATTTTCTTACCTTGCGCAAGAGCGTGAGATGAATGAGATTCATGTGGAAGCAGGATTTAAATTAAATGGATCCTTGCTTCGAGAAAACTGCGTAGACGAACTACTCTTGTATTACGCTCCCTTTTTGATGGGGGATGGTGTTGGCATGGCGAACATCTCGCCATTAACGGCACTGGGACAAAGGCAGGATTGGCAAATCATTGATCAGGCAATGTTTGGACCTGATATGCGTTTGCGCTTAGCCAGATCTAGACATTAACCCAAGCGAGTTTAAGGAATAAAATCAACCTATGTTTACTGGAATTATTACCGCTGTCGGCAAGATTAAGAGTGCTACCCCACAGGGTGACGGTCTGCATTTGGAAATTGAGGTTCCTGCTAATTATTTAGCTGACGTTGCCTTGGGTGACAGCATTGCTATTCAGGGGGCTTGTATGACGGCAACCAAGATTGAGGGCAATATCTTTAGTTTGGATATTTCACGTGAGTCTTTGAATAAAACAGTTGGTCTGGATGCGGTTGGCCCAGTGAACCTAGAAAAAGCGATGCGTCTAAATGATCGTCTTGGCGGTCATTTAGTTAGTGGACATGTCGATGGGGCGGGGAAGGTTGCCCACTTTGCAGCTGTAGCGAATGATGCTTATGGCTCCTGGCTTCTCAAGATTGAAGCGCCGAAAGAGCTTGCAGCTTTTCTGGCCTACAAAGGCTCGATTGTGGTGAATGGCGTTTCATTGACCGTCAATAAAACGGAAGATCTTGCTAATACCTGCATTATTGATATCAATATCATTCCACACACGCTACAAAACACTACGTTAGGTAACTTAAAGCAAGGCAATGCAGTCAATCTGGAAGTGGATTTAATTGCGCGCTATGTTGCTAGGATGCTTGAAACGCAAAAGTCGTGATTGGTGGCTCTTGTGTTATTTGCGATATCTGGTTGGATCATTCAGACCAGCAAATTTAAATCCCACCTGCCTTAGTCGGCACGACTCACATTCGCCGCAAGCCTCACCCAAATCATTTGCTTGATAACAAGAAACAGTTTGCGAGTAATCAACCCCAAGCGTTGCACCGAGTTTAATAATTTCAGACTTGCTCATACCAATAATCGGAGCGTGTACCCGAAAGCGATCCTCATTGTTGATGGCTTCTACTCCGGCCTTAGTGGCTAGGTTAGCCATTTTTTCAAAGGACTCAACATACTCTGGACGACAGTCTGGATAGCCTGAGTAATCCACCGCATTGGCACCGTAAAAAATGTCTAGACCGCCAAGGGACTCTGCCCACCCCAAGGCTAGTGATAGCAAGATGGTATTACGAGCGGGCACATAGGTCACCGGAATTTCTTGATCAACGCCTGGCGTAGTGGGCACTGCAATTGAGGGGTCTGTTAGAGCTGATCCGCCAAAGCGGGTGAGATCCAGGTTAACGACTTCGTGACGCACTACGCCCATCTTCTTGGCAATATGTTTGGCAGCGGCCAGCTCTGAAGAATGTCTTTGGCCGTAGCCAACAGAAAGAACATATGGTGCATAACCAAGATCTTTGGCTAGCGCGAGAATAGTTGTGGAATCTAAGCCGCCCGAAAAGAGAATGACTGCTGGCGCATTGGGTTTGCGTGGCGCAATCTTTTCAAAGGCGGCGGTCAAGATAGACATGGTGAATTACTTGGTGGCTGGTAACAGTTGCTGCACGTCTTTTGCAGCTTCTGTATCGGGATACTTGGCAATGATCTCGCTAAAGGTTTTTTTAGCAGCCACCTTGTTACCACTCTCTAATTGAGAATTTCCTAAGGTCACCATCGCCGCAGGGATGCGCAGATGGTTAGGGTATTTCTTAATCAGGATTTGCAATTGGCTGATGGCACCCACATAATTTTTGTTTGCATATTTGCTATTGGCTCCCCAGTACAGGGCAAGCGGTAAATAAGGGCTTTGGGAGTATTTACCTGCAAAGGCGGTGAAGGATTCATCAGCCTTCTTGAGATTCCCGGTCTGAAAGGCTTTTAAGGCGTCCTCATAGGCTTTTTTCTCGCCCGGTTGAACAGTGCCACTCACCCCTTCAATGGTGATGGTGCGAGGCTCAAAATTACCTAAGCGCGTATCCAGATCTTGATAGTAAGTCTTTTGGCTATTATTAATGTCCTCACCTTGCTTTTCAAGGGACTCCACTTTGCCACGCAACTCTGCATTATCCGCTTTGAGTTTTTCGATTTGATTTTGTAACTCTAACTGCGTGGTTGCCAATGACTTGCGCAAATCTAAAATCGCTTTGCGCGCCTCGTCATCCGAGAAGAGTGCCCAAGCATTGCTAGAGACAGTTAAGCAAATCAGAGTTGCACTTAAACAAAACGCTCCTGAGAGCGTATGTTTGAAAGAGTATTGAAGCTTCTTCATTTAGTTTGTGATGTAAACGATGTCTGCGCGACGATTCTCAGCCCAAGCTGCTTCGTTGTCGCCTTCTGCTTTTGGTTTCTCTTTACCAAAACTGACTGCTTCCATTTGGTCATCCGAAACACCCATCAAGTTCAATGATTTGCGAACAGCATCTGAACGACGTTGACCGAGGGCCAAGTTATATTCAGCAGTGCCGCGCTCATCCGTATTGCCTTGAATAATGACTTTTTGTTTTGGATTAGCCTTCAAGTAGCTAGCGTGTGCAGATAAAGCTTTTTGATATTTGGTCTGAACCGTGTATTCGTTCAAGTCGAAATAAACGCTACGTTGATACAGAGGGCTTTGTGGGTCATTCCATGGCTGTGAGGCAAAGTTACCGCTGCCACTATTGGCGCTATCACCATTCACATCATCTAATTTGACGCTTGAACAAGCAGCCAAAAGGACTGCAGTGGCGCCTAAAAGTGCAAATGTTGCGGCACGGCGTGCGATAGAAATCTTCATGGTCTTCCCTTTTTCCTACAAACTGAGTAACTAAATAAGCTAATAGCTAATATTATGCCCCCAAGAGGACCCTATTGGTTAGGCTCACGTAGTGCATTCGTCCACTTAATCCATAAATGGACCCCAGGATGGCTGACGAACATCAGACCCTGGAATTGTTAAAACCTGTTTAGAGTTGCCGTCCACTGACACTGCTGCAAGCACCCGCTTACCGTTCACTTTGGTTGAATACAGTACGTAGCGACCGTTTGCTGCAAAAGAGGGAGATTCATCACTTGAACTATCGGTTAGGGCTTGTGAATCGCCAGTCGCTAAATTCAGGATGTAGAGTCTAAAAGCCCCGCCAATATTGGCAATGTAGGCCAAATACTTGCCATCCGGTGAAATGCGAGGTGAGGTTACAAAGCCTTGTTTATAAGTAATACGCTTGGCACTCTCGGTCTGTTCGCCGTCAGCGCTCATGCGATAAATTTGGGGGTTGCCGCCACGGTCACTCGTGAAATAGATGGAGCGACCATCAGGCGAATACTGGGGTTCAGTATCAATCGTGCTGCCACGAGTTAGGCGGCGTAAGCCTGTGCCATCGTCATGAATGACATAAATCTGAGTATTGCCGTCACGCGATAAAGAAATCGCCAGCTTTTTACCATCGGCCGACCAGGCTGGTGCGCTGTTATTACCTTTTTGGTTGGATAGGGCAATGCGACGACCTGTAGCTAATTCATGAACATAGATGACCGGTTTGCGATCTTCAAAAGAAACATAGGCCACTTTTTTCCCATCCGGAGACCATGATGGAGAAATAATAGGCTCGCTGCTGCTCATAGCATTGCGGATATTTTGACCATCTGCATCGGATATGACTAAGCGATAACGTTTACCTTCTTTAATCACATAAGAAAGCCGGGTGGAAAAAACGCCACGCTCCCCAAGAAGTTTGAAGATGATGTCATCGGCAATTTTGTGGGCTACTGCCCGTAAGTTATCGGCGCTGGAGTTCAGGTTGAGACCACCCAGACTTAGGCTTTTACGAATATCAAATAATTTGTAATGAATTTCAAATTGGGTTCCGCCGGTTTGCACTACCGATCCAACAACTAAAGCATCCGCACCACGTGCTGTCCAGGATTTGTAGTTTGGTATCCCTTCATCACTTTCGCTGGCATTGCCATTCTCCGTGTTTTTAAAATAACCACTGCGGGCTAAATCTTGGCGAATAATTTCAGTAACGCTCGTAGGGAGTTTGTTTTCATCCTTAAAGCGCATCACGGCGATGGGGTAAAGGGATTGACCCACGCCAGTGATTTCAATATTCATTTGCGCAGATGCTGAGCTCATTAAACTAATGCACCCAAGGCAAGCGGTAGTAAATACTAGGAGACTGCTTGAGAATAATTTCTTGGCTAATTGCAGCATGCTCTAGTCCCTGGGTTTGAAGGTAAGTTTTACTTCGCGTTGTGGAATTTTGCCATTGTCATCTTTTGGAAGGCTTTCAGCGCGGGTTAGCGCTAACAGCACTGCGCGATCCCAGCCTGCATTGCCACTAGAGGTCAAAATGCTGGTGCTTAAAATAGCACCATCGGGTGCGAGATTAACCTTAATGACGGTTGCTGGATTGCCGCTAATGGACTCTGGGTTAAAGACGATTAATGGTTTTACTTTTTTCACGACTTTATCGGTCCAGCCTGGAGGGGCATTGCCCCCACCGCCCACCCCACTGCCAGAGGTGCCACCGCTACCGCCTTCAGCACCAGCGGCTGCACGTAGACGAGCCAGTTGATCAGCGCGCACCTTCTCTGTTGCTGCATTGGCTTTGGTTTCTGCGGGTGAAGGTGCTTTTGGAGCTTCCACTTTTTTTGGCGGCTCCACTTGCTTGGGTATTTCTTTAGGTGCAACCTTCACTGGTGGAGTCGGTTTAGGTATCTCTTTCACCACTTCTTTTTTAGGGGGCTCTTTCTCGATTTTCTTTTTCTTGACAGCGATATCAGCAGACTCTTCTTTGACTTCGGTCTTGAGTTCCGGTTCCTTGGGCGTCTCTACGGGTTGACTGGCATCCCATAGCTCCACCTCAACTCCAGAGGGTGTGCTGGTATGCCAGCTAATGCCAATCATCAGAAAAGCCAGTAAACCCAGATGGGCTGCTAGCGAATAAGCAAAAGCACGTTGATTACTAACTTTTTTGGCTCGAGTACTTCGCAAGAATGGCATATGCCGGAGTTGCGCGCTGTTCATAAAATAAATATAGGCGATGGGCGATGAACGTGAATGATCTTAGTTAGCAATGTGCTTATTGACTCTTAACGGCAAGACCAACACGTTTGACGCCATTTTCCTTAAGCTTAGACATCACTTCCATGACGACTTCATACTTAATGGATTTATCTGCCGCCAGAACAAGGGGCTGCTCAGCAGATTTCTCTGCTTGAGTGCGTGCAAAAGCACCCAGCTCAAATTTGTTTAAGGTCTGAACGGGCTCACCATCTTTGCGCACAATGACATTCTCATTGGCATCGATGGTTAAAAAAACCGGTGGCAAAGATTGCACTTTTGCACCACCAACCGTGGGCAGATTGACAACGCCAGGGTTGACCATGGGCGCGGTCACCATGAAGATGACTAAGAGCACCAGCATCACATCAATGTATGGAACCACATTAATGTCAGCCATGACCCGACGTTTGCGTGATCCTCTAAGGGATGAACTCGCCATGCTTATTTACCTGTACCTTGGCGTTGCAAGATATTGGTGAATTCTTCTATGAAGGTTTCAAATCGAATGGCGAGGCGATCCACATCAGTGGCATTGCGGTTGTAGGCCACCACCGCTGGAATCGCTGCAAACAGGCCAATCGCGGTGGCTACTAGGGCTTCTGCAATACCGGGGGCAACTGCTGACAAAGTGGCGTTTTGGACGTTAGCCAGACCGCGGAAAGCGTGCATGATGCCCCACACGGTGCCAAAGAGGCCGATATAAGGAGAAACTGAGCCTACTGAGGCTAAAAAGGGCAGATTAGCCTCGAGAATGTCCATTTCACGCTGGTAGGTGGCTTTCATAGCGCGGCGGGCAGAGTCAATTTCATGTAATTTCATGAATTCCTGCATGCCAGCTTCAAAAATATGCTCCAGAACGGCGCTACTGCTCTTATTTCGTAAGGACGCCTCAAGTAGGGCATTCAGATCCCCGCCGGACCAGAAATCACGCTCAAAGCGCTCAGTGTCATTGCGAACACCCCTCAGGACGGACCCTTTTTTGAAAATAATGGTCCAAGATGCGATGGACATGCCCAGCAATAACAACATTACCAACTGTACTAATAGGCTGGCATTCAGAACGAGGGAGAGAAAAGAGAGGTCTTGGGTAGGGTTCATGAGGGATTTTGTATGATGTAGGTTCATTTTACTTAAGCAATCCAACTTCATCGGGATTATTACCATGTTCGACCGTCAAAACACCCTAGCCAAAACTGACCCTGCGCTCTGGGCAGCGATTCAAAATGAAAATCGTCGCCAAGAAGACCACATTGAGCTGATTGCCTCCGAGAACTACACCTCTCCTGCAGTGATGGAGGCGCAAGGTTCCCAGTTAACCAATAAATATGCAGAAGGCTATCCAGGTAAGCGGTATTACGGCGGTTGTGAGTTTGTTGACGTTGCTGAGCAGTTGGCAATTGACCGAGTCAAAGCCCTGTTTGGCGCCGAGGCTGCAAACGTTCAGCCACATTGCGGTGCTTCTGCTAACCAAGCAGTTTTCTTGGCCTTCTTAAAACCTGGTGACACCTTTATGGGCATGAGCTTGGCTGAAGGCGGGCACTTAACCCACGGGATGGCATTGAATATGAGCGGCAAGTGGTTTAATCCAATCGCTTATGGTTTAGATAAGGATGAGGTGATTGATTACGAACAGATGGAACGTTTGGCGCGTGAGCACAAACCAAAACTGATTATTGCTGGCGCTTCTGCTTACTCGTTAAAGATTGATTTTGAACGGATCGGAAAATTGGCTAAAGAGATTGGCGCCATTTTCATGGTGGATATGGCCCACTATGCAGGTCTCGTTGCTGCAGGGGTTTATCCAAACCCAGTGCCACATGCTGATATCGTGACCTCCACCACTCACAAAAGTTTGCGTGGTCCACGTGGCGGCATTATCTTGATGAAGGCTGAGCATGAGAAAGCTATTAACTCTGCTGTGTTCCCTGGTTTGCAAGGCGGCCCATTGATGCATGTGATTGCCGCTAAAGCCGCCGCCTTTAAAGAAGCGCAAGAACCTGGCTTTAAAGATTATCAAAAGCAAGTCATCGCTAATGCCAAAGCTTTGGCAGAGACCTTGATTGAGCGTGGCCTGCGGATCGTTTCTGGCGGGACTGAATCCCATGTAATGTTGGTCGATTTACGTGCCAAGAAAATGACTGGCAAAGAAGCAGAGCGCGTTTTGGGTGAAGCACACATTACTTGCAATAAGAACGGCATTCCCAACGATCCAGAAAAACCAATGGTCACCAGCGGCATTCGTTTGGGCTCACCAGCGATGACAACGCGTGGCTTTAAAGAAGCTGAAGCACGTCAGGTTGGTCATTTTATTGCGGATGTATTGGATAACCCAAGCGATGCTGACACTATTGCCAAGGTGCGCGCACAAGTTTCTGAGTTGACTAAGCGCTTTCCGGTTTATGGCTAAATCAATGGCCAACATTAATTCATAAAAATGAAAGTCATCATTGCGCTGCCCATTCTGTCATAACGACGATACCCAGGTTCTCGATACCCGGGTATCGGACGAGGGTGATACCATTCGCCGCCGCCGCCGTTGTGCAGGTTGCGATAAACGTTTTACAACTTATGAGCGTGCAGAACTTACTCTGCCGTCGATTGTTAAAAAGAATGGCAGCCGGGTAGAGTACAGCCATCAGAAATTGGCAAGCTCCATTAAATTGGCCTTACGCAAGCGTCCTGTTTCTGCGGCATCAGTTGATGAATCGATTGCTCGCATTGAGGAGAAACTCTTAAGTCTTGGTGAAAAAGAAATTGCGAGCGAGCGCATCGGTGAATTAGTGATGCGCGAACTCAAGCGCTTAGACAAAGTAGCTTACATTCGCTTTGCTTCTGTCTATAGAAGCTTTGAAGATATCGAGTCCTTTGAGAGCGCGCTTAAAGAATTGAAGTAGATGGCATTGAGTCCTTCTTGCCCCAAATCTAGTCGGTAATTACTTTTGGTATTTTTGAGCTTGCGCTGCGCACATCATTTGGATGACGCCATCAACGTCGGTGGGCTTTGACCAGCCCAAAGTTTCAATGGCTTTTTGAGGATTGCCAACACTAGAGGTAATTTCATTTGGCCTAAAGAAGCTGGGCTCAATCTCAACGTGTTGTTGCCAATCTAAATCGAAGTACTCAAACGCTTTAGCTACGAAATACTTAAGTGACTCTTTTCTGCCAGTAGCAATGACAAAATCATCTGGCTTGTCTAGTTGCATCATGAGCCACATTGCTTGAACATATTCAGGTGCCCAGCCCCAGTCACGAGAAATTTCTAAATTGCCTAATTGGAGTTTACTGAGTTCACCCACTTTAATTTTGGCGGCACCAGCAATAATTTTTTGAGTAACAAAGCGCTCAGGGCGTAATGGGGATTCATGGTTAAACAAAATACCAGTACAGGCATAAAGACCATAAGACTCGCGGTAGCTGTTAATCAGCCACTTAGCGGTAGATTTGGCTACTGCATAGGGGCTGCGTGGAGCAAAAGGAGTCTGCTCATTGGCTGGTATGTCACCAGTGTCGCCAAAGCATTCGCTAGAACCGGCGTTATAAAACCGTACAGGCCTGTTTTGCAAGCGAATAACTTCCAGAATATTCAGAGTGCCAATGGCAATACTCTCAATTGCTTCTACTGGCTGATCAAATGAGAGGCCGACTGAGGTTTGACCGGCGAGGTTATAAATCTCATTAGGATTAAAAGACTGAATCGCGTTAAAGACACTACGAAAGTCATTGATCGATACGGAGACGAGTTTGACCTTGTCGCGAATGCCTAAGGCTTGAAGGTTGCCAAAAGAAGAGGCCATCACATCACGCGATGACCCTGTTACCTCATAACCCTTATCAAGCAAGTGCTTAGCTAAATAAGCACCATCTTGACCAGAAATGCCAATAATTAAGGCTCTTTTTGCTACCAATTTATTTTAAGACTGCAAAGATAGAGTTGGTGATGTCGTCAACGCTTCCAGTGCCGCTGACTTTACGATAAGCGGGTGCTTTGACTTTATCTGTGGAGCTGTTTTGGGTGGCCCAGCTTGAGTAGTACTCGACCAGTGGACGGGTTTGATCGTTATAAACCTGCAGGCGCTTGCGAACGGTTTCTTCTTTGTCATCGTCCCGTTGAATCAAAGCCTCGCCAGTCACATCATCTTTATCAGCCACTTTTGGTGGATTAAATTTGACGTGATAAGTACGGCCGGATGCTGGGTGAACACGGCGTCCACTCATGCGATCAATGATGGCATCAAATGGCACATCGATTTCTAAAACAAAATCAATGGGTACGCCAGCATCTTTCATGGCTTGCGCCTGAGGGATTGTTCTTGGGAAACCATCAAACAGATAGCCCTTGCTACAGTCGGGCTGGGTTAGGCGATCTTTAACTAGGCCGATGATGATGTCATCTGAAACAAGACCGCCAGCGTCCATAATCTTTTTGGCAGCAATACCGAGCTCTGTCCCTGCTTTAACAGCAGCGCGCAACATGTCGCCGGTTGATATTTGTGGAATAGCAAACTTTTCGCAAATGAACTGAGCTTGAGTGCCTTTACCGGCGCCTGGTGCACCGAGCAGAATTAACCGCATTGTTTTCCCCTTAGAAGACTTTTGATTGTCCTGTATTTTTACTGCCTGGCTTCGGACCCATTCCTAGGATTATCCCCGAGAACCAAAATAGGGCTTAAATGGGCTTTTGAGCGATCCAACTTGAACGAATGCGCTCGAGGTCTTCCTGGGTATCTACGCCCGCTGGGGGCGCTTCTGAGGCCACATGAACCTGAATACGGTAGCCATTCCAAAGGGCGCGCAGTTGTTCTAGTGATTCGGCTTGCTCGGGGGGTGCTGGCTCGAGGCGGCTATAGGCCTGTAAAAAGTCTGCCCGGTAGGCATAAATACCTAGGTGACGTAAGTGCTCGATAGGCGTCCCCACTTTTACATCCCTGACAAAGGGGATGCTGGCTCTAGAGAAGTACATTGCTTCCCCCGAACGCTTGAGAACTACTTTAACGACATTTGGGTTGGTGATCTCAGCTGAATCTTGGATGGCTACGGCGACAGTTGAAATTGCGCATGCAGGATGATCGGCCAAGGCCTGAGCCACTTGATTAATGAGCTCAGCCGGAATTAAAGGTTCATCACCTTGTACATTGACCACTAGAGCGTTATCCGGGAGCTTGAGTTGTTGAGCCACTTCAGCAATTCGATCTGTTCCTGTAGGGTGGTCAGCGCGGGTCAGTAAGCATTCGATGCGATGTTCATTGCACACTGCTTGAATTTCGGGTGAATCAGTAGCGACGATCACACTGTGGGCAGCAGATTGCATGGCTCGTTCGGCAACCCGCACCACCATCGGTTTGCCGTGAATATCGGCTAATGGCTTGCGAGGTAAACGAGTGGATCCTAGGCGCGCAGGAATCACCACAAGAAATTCTGGGGTCTTAGAGGAGCCACTCATGATGGGGGTATTAGGTGAGCTCGTCAGCTTCAAGGCTACGCGCTTCATCTACGAGCATCACCGGGATGTCATTGCGAATTGGGAAGGCTAGACGATCCGCTTTGCAAATCAGTTCCTGTTTTGCAGAATCCAAATGCACTGGACTCTTGCATAAAGGGCAAACCAAAATTTCGAGTAAGCGCTTGTCCATGATGGGTTTTTGCCTTTGATATCTTTATAGGGTGTACTGATTTGGATCTGGTCTTTGTAATATGGATTGCATCCATGCAGAGAGTGAATCTGGAATAGTGACCGACATCGGTACAACCCAAATGCGCTCATCCGTAATATCAGCACATTTTACGGCATCCTTTTCTGTCAGCAGGATGCATTTAGCCTGAATGCCATTAAAAAACGCCGATGTGTAAGTGCTGTGATCTGGTCGGGCAATACATTTTCCAACAATGCCATGTTTGAGTAAGGCGTCAAAAAAACGTTGAGGATTACCAAGGGCTGCCACTGCAGTAATGGCCGTTGGCAAGTACTGCTCGGCAATACTTTCAAGTGACTGTTGCTTACTGGTGTCATTGAGTTGATATGCCAAGCCCAATTGAGGACTTAAAGTAAATGCGCGACGACCCTGAAAGTATTCATCAAGGCGTGCTGATTTTGGCGCTTGGTTGATTGTCATCAGAGTGGCATCGCGCTCGCGCTGGGCAGGCTCACGCAAGGGGCCGGCAGGCAATAAGAAACGATTGCCTTCGCCACGCTCATCGCGCACTACAAACTCAATATCCCTTCCGCCTTCTCTGGCCGGCCAACGAGGGAGTCCTGCATGCTGCAGACCATCGTCGCTAATGATGACATTTACAGAAGGATTGTTTCTTAAGAGAGCGGCGATGGTCTCTTTGCGTTTTGGATAAACCCAAATCGGAAATTGATTGTAAGTACGTCGAGCAAGCAGCACAGGCTCATCACCGACGATGCTGGGATCGGATTCATCAGTGACTTGTGTTGGCGCAACAATTTGAGTGCCTTTGACTCCATAGCCACGAGAAATGATTCCGGGCTTCCAGCCCAATTCGCCTAATTTTTGTGCCAAAGCAATTACGATAGGGGTCTTACCAGTTCCACCAACGCGAATATTGCCAACGATGATGATGGGCACTCCAACTGCTTTTGCATTAAAGATACTCAGATCGGCAATCAGTTTGCGCACGCGCAGTACCAAGCCATAAAGCCATGATAGAGGCCATAGCAAAAGGCTGGTTGGACCACGTCTTTCCCAAAACTTGGGTGCTTTACGAAAGCGGTCGGTAAAAGACATGATCAATTTACTTTTTGGATTGGCTACTAAAAACGATATTAGACAGATCGGCATCACGCGCAGCTTCAAGAGCGCTCATAACTGCTTGATGTGGAGCGCGGGCATCGGCATCAATGTTGACTTGCATACTCAAAGCGCTCTCTTTGTTGGCGCTGAGTTGGCTAAGTGCATCGCTTAACTGACTGCGCTCGGTTACTTTGCCGTTCACCGCAAATCGCCCATCGCGACTCACCGCAATATGAATTTGTTTCGCATCACCTTGGCTCTCAATGCCGCTTGCTGTTGGCAGGGTGATGGCCAACTCTTGGTAGCGCGTGAAGGTGGTGGAGATCATTAAAAAAATAAGTACCACTAATAGCACGTCAATAAAAGGGATGAGATTAATCTCAGGCTCTAGGTGAGCGCCATTCGCACTTGCCGCGCCGAGAGTAAAGCTGCTTCGCTTACCTTGGTGTGAGTTAAGCCAACTCATGAGTTACTTGGATAGAGCTTCTTAAAAATCTGTCTGGTGAATTCTTCACATTCGCGTTGGCGTTGATTTGCCATCGCGCGTAATCCCCGCCAAGCGGCCAATGCTGGAATCGCGATAAGCAACCCAAAGGCCGTGTTGTAGAGCGCTACCGAAATACCATGAGCAAGCTGTTGGGGGCTACCCACGTTACCTGCAATAGCGCCTTGACTGCCAAAAATTTCAATCATGCCAATGACGGTGCCAAAAAGACCCAAGAGGGGGGCAACCGTAGCAATGGTTGCTAGAGCGCCTAGATAGCGATCTAACTTTAAAAAGGTGTTTTGGGCTAGAGCCTGGATTTCTTCTAATGCAGTATCGGCATTGTTGCCGGCGAATTTTTCTAATAGAACGCAAGCTAGTAGCGGGGCTGCAGGCGAGCTTTGGGCTAGCCGACCGATCTCTTCCGCGGAAATGGATTTCTGCGTAGCCAGTTGATTTGCGAGGCCAAAAGCAGTTTCTAGGACCTGCTTAGGTAGGATATAAATTTGTCTTAGGTACCAAGCGCGTTCAATAGCAATAGCAAGGCCCAGAATCGAGATAATAAGGAGGGGCCAAATTGGCCAACCGGCTGACAGTAAGATGGAGTACATAAGCTCAGTACTTTAGCTGAATTGAGAAGTCATTTTCTGAAAGCTAGCCTGTGGATAACTCTGTGCAAAACTTTTTGTCATGGGCGAAGTAAGTTCTTGATTGATGGTGAAGTGGGCATTATTGATTAGGAAATACCAATCACTTGCGTTAAAGTATTCGTATATAAATCAATAATTTAGAGTAGTTCTGTGGGGTTTATAAGACATTCTGGGTCAGTAATTGCTCACTTAGGATGCCTGACCTTAGAGGATTCGGGCTTCTGTGGATATTTATTTTCCGCCAAGCCTTATAGCTACGTAACAAAAGAGAAAAAATGTCGGAAATATCAAGGGAAATTCTGAGTGTTGGCGATCTAAACCGTGCCATTGCAAGCTCTTTGGAGGAGCGCTTTGATACCGTCTGGGTGAGCGGGGAGATTTCCAACTTCAAGGCTTATGACAGCGGACATTGGTATTTCTCGCTCAAGGATGAAGAGGGGCAGATTCGCGGTGTGATGTTCCGTGGCCGCAATAGCCAAGTGGGATTTATGCCCCAATCAGGTGATTTGGTCGAGGTAGCCGCCAATCTGGGTTTTTATGTCCCTAGGGGTGATATTCAGCTGACGGTGCAAAGCATGCGCCGCGCTGGTATGGGTGGTCTTTATGAAGCCTTTTTAAAGCTCAAGGCCAAACTGGTTAAAGAAGGTTTATTTGATACTGAGCGTAAGCGTGAGATTCCCACACACCCAAGAGCGATTGGAATTGTCACTTCGCCGCAAGCAGCTGCTTTAAAAGATGTGCTGAGTACGCTTGCTAGAAGGGCCCCTCATATTCCGATTGTGATTTATCCAACCTTGGTTCAAGGCCCTGATGCCCCTGCGGGAATTATTGCCGCCTTAAGCGCTGCCGCAAACGAAGTCGCAAAAGGCAAGACAGAAGTCGATGTTATTTTGTTGGTGCGAGGCGGTGGCAGCATTGAAGATCTTTGGGCTTTTAATGATGAGAAGTTGGCATATGCCATTGCACAGTCCCCGATTCCAGTAGTTAGTGGTGTGGGCCATGAAACCGACGTGACGATTGCTGATTTCGTCGCAGATCTCCGCGCACCAACACCTACTGGCGCAGCAGAAATGGCCGCCCCAAGACGTGATCACATGTTGCAAGAGCTAGAGGCTATTGGGCAAGTGTTATTGCAACGCGTATCTCAAAGGGTCGAGCGCGAAGCGCAAACCCTTGATCAATTGGCTTTGAGGCTAAGTCACGCATTGCCTAACCCTGATCGGATGCGTGAGCAAATCAGCAATTGGCAGCAACGCCTTAATCAAGCATGGATGGTCAGGCTTGAGGGCTGGAAACGCAATGAAGGCCACTACCAATCTCAGTTGGAGATGCTCAATCCACAGCGCACTTTAGAGCGTGGTTACGCGGTCATCCTGACTCAAGAGAATGGTGATCTACAAGCGGTACGCAATCCAAAAGAACTTAAAGCAAACGCAAGTTATCAAGTGCGTTTGGCTGAGGGTGATGCTCAGATTGAATTATCAAAAATTAGTGGTTAAGAGTGTTGTGAGCCGAAAATTAGAAAATACGGCTCAAATATTGAGTTGTAATTTTAAAAAAGTAGCTCGTAAAGGAGTGGTGTTAGAGAATGTTAGGTTCTATTTGGAGCTCAACACCAAAGCGCTCTAGAACCTTTTGCTTAATGAGGTCTGCAAGACTCAAAATATCGCGTGCATCAGCGCCACCATGATTTACTAAGACTAGGGCTTGTTTGTCATATACACCAGCGGGACCAAAGCGATAGCCTTTAAACCCACACTGGTCAATTAACCAGCCTGCTGCAAGTTTTCGACTGCCATTGGCATCTGGATAAGAAACCAGATTCGGGTGAGCCAGTTGTAGGTCGCTAAAAAAAGTTGAATCAACAATGGGGTTTTGAAAAAAACTGCCCGCGTTACCAATAACTTTAGGGTCTGGGAGTTTGCTTTGACGAATCCTACAAACTGCCGTAAAAATCTCTTTTGCAGCAGGGGATGGATTATTGCTAAATTCTTTTGCCAGATCAGCATACGTTAGGCGCGGTACCCATACTTTCGCAATGTTAAAGACAACCTTTGTAACGATATAGCGTCCGAGACTTTGCTTAAAGTGGCTATCGCGATAAGCAAAGCGGCAATCGGCTTTATTGAGGGTAACAAAGGCTTGCTCTTTGGAGTCAAATGCTTCGATAAAGGCTAAGTGCTCCGCTACATCAGAGCCATAAGCCCCAATATTCTGAATAGGGGCTGCACCCACAGTTCCCGGTATTAAAGCTAAGTTTTCTAGTCCCGGTAAATTTTTTTCAAGCGTCCAAGCGACAAAATCATGCCAGTTTTCTCCAGCACCAACAGCCACTTTTATGAATTGATCATTACGATCGATGATTTCACGGCCAGCAATATTCATCAACAAAGTGGTGCCACTGAGATCGTTAGGCAGGACAACATTACTGCCGCCTCCCAAAACTCGCCAAGGGGAGTCATTCTTCAAAATGCCTGCCATCAGGCTGGGCAATTGATTTGGGTCGGTGATCTCGTAAGCCAGCTCTGCAATTGCGGGTAAGCCAAAAGTATTTCTGCTCTCAAGCGATAGTTTTGAGAGTCTTTGAGGGGTAGTGGGCGCATTTTTTGCACAGTTCATGCCACAATCTTATTCGTGTTCGGCAATTTCCATAAAAAAAGGACTTGCTGGCGATGCTAAAGCGGGTTTATAGGTTTTAAGGTTAAAAAATTAAAGGATTTGATATGCCAACATTTGATGTGGTTTGTGAGCCGGACATGATCGAGTTAAAGAATGCGGTTGAGCAATCTAATAAAGAGATCACTAATCGATTTGACTTTAAGGGTTCTGATAGCCGCGTAGAGCAAAAAGATGAAACCTTAATTTTGTTTGGCGACGATGACTTTAAATTGGGTCAAGTGCGTGATGTGCTCTTTGGCAAGATGGCTAAGCGCAATGTCGATGTACGCTACCTTAAGGATGAAAAAAAAGAAACTATCGGTAGTGATAAGCGCAAGCAAACAATGAAGATTCAAAAAGGTATTACTTCAGAGTTGGCTAAAAAAGTAGTGCGCATCATTAAAGATAGCAAGATCAAAGTGCAAGCCAGCATTCAGGGTGATGCTGTGCGCGTTACTGGCGCTAAGCGCGATGATTTGCAGGAAACCATGGCATTGCTGAAAAAAGAAGTGACCGAAGCGCCATTAGGCTTTAATAACTTCCGTGACTAAGCAAGAAGCTGTTGCAGGGCTGGCTGAAAAATCTAGTCCTGCACCATTAGCCCCTGCTAGCCAAGAAGCAATCGAGCGATTTTGCGATGCTTGTTGGTTAGAAGACGGCCTTGCTCAAAATAGCCTTGCCGCCTATCGCAGAGATCTTCTGCTCTTAGCGCAGTGGTTGTACAAAACGGCTCACCTTGATCTGTATTGCGTGGATGAAAAAGAGCTCACTGCCTATATTGCTTATCGCAGGGCGGATAAAGCCACCACAGCCAACCGACGTCTTACCGTCTTCAAGCGTTTTTATCGCCATGCTTTGCGAAATAATCTCGTTAAAAGTGATCCTTGCATTGGCTTGCGCGCTGCTAAGCAAGCACTGCGCTTTCCAAAGACGCTGAGTGAAGATCAGGTTAATAATTTATTAAACGCACCCAACATAGAAACCCCCTTGGGTTTGCGCGATCGCACCATGCTGGAGTTAATGTATGCCAGTGGCCTGCGCGTTTCTGAAATCGTATCCTTGAAAACGGTTGCACTTGGCTTAAATGAGGGCATTGTTAGGATCGTGAATGGCAAGGGAGGTAAAGAGCGCTTGGTGCCCTTTGGCGGCGAAGCGGGGCAGTGGTTGCGGAGGTACTTAGCAGATGCTAGGGCAATACTGTTGGAAGGCAAAAGCTCTGATGCGGTCTTTATTGGGCGCCACACTGGCTCAGCTCTTACTAGGCAGGCATTTTGGGCTTTAATCAAGCGCTATGCCTTGCAAGCAAGTATTCCAGTAGCCTTGTCGCCACATACGTTGCGCCATGCCTTCGCGACACATTTACTCAATCATGGAGCGGATTTGCGGGTAGTGCAGTTGCTATTAGGTCATGCCGATATCTCGACAACGCAAATTTATACCCATGTGGCAAGAGAGCGTCTCAAGTCAATTCACCAGCAACATCATCCACGTGGCAGCTAGGCCCAATAATCACTCGGCTATTGCTAAAACCAAATACCAGATATGTGTTTAAGATAGCGGCATGGATATTCTTTTAATACCAATTGCTTATTTAATTGGCTCAGTTTCTTTTGCGGTGGTGGTGAGTAAGTGCATGCGCTTGCCTGATCCTTATTCGTATGGTTCTGGCAACCCTGGCGCCACCAATGTTCTGCGAACCGGCAATAAGCGTGCCGCTGTACTGACATTATTGGGTGATGCCCTCAAAGGCTTTGTCGCAGTGGTACTTGCACGCCTCATCTTGGGTGATGATGCTTTGACCTCAAGCCTCAATTCTTGGATTTTGTGTGGCGTGGTGGTTGCGGTGTTTTTGGGCCACCTCTTTCCACTCTTTCATGGTTTTAAAGGGGGTAAGGGAGTTGCGACTGCCTGCGGCATTTTGTTTGGTATCAATTGGATTCTGGGCTTAGCTACGCTGGCAACCTGGATCATTGTGGCTAAATTCATGCGTTACTCATCATTAGCAGCCTTGGCTGCAGCGGTATTTGGACCGATTTATTTTGTATTTCTATTTGGCTTTCATCCAATGGGTTTGGCATTAACCGTTGTTTGTCTTTTATTGGTTTGGCGGCATCGTAGCAATATTCGCAATTTGATGAATGGCACCGAATCCAGAATTGGCTCTAAAGATTCAAAGGCTAGCAAGCAGGCCGGAAACTCGCCGTCATGACCATTGCATTTGCCTGTGTCTTATTGATGGGTCTGCTGCCTTACGTTGCAGCTGGCATCGCCAAAAAAGGTTTTGAGGGTTATGACAATGGTCAGCCACGTACATGGCTTGCCAAACAAACAGGATTTAGAGCGCGCGCTAATGCAGCCCAAGCTAACCTCTTTGAATCATTGCCCTTCTTTTTTGCAGCAGTCATTATTGCTTCCTTGATGCATGCCCCACAAGGAAGGTTAGATGTATTAGCACTGGGCTTTGTAGCCTCACGCATTGCTTATGTGGTTTGCTATATCGCCAATTGGCCTACGGCACGCTCCATCGTCTGGTTATGCGGAATAGTGTGCGTTGTTGCGATCTTCTTTCAGATATAGACTCATTACGAAAATTGT
>CAIOIX010000474.1 GCA_903858445.1 uncultured beta proteobacterium | reverse complement strand
GACATACCGGGTGGGCAGCCGTCAACGACAGCTCCAATTGCGGGACCGTGGGATTCACCAAAAGTGGTGACCGTAAAGAGAAGGCCTAAAGTGTTTCCTGACATATCGACATTATGTCATCTGTCAGGCGGATTGGCTAAGAGCTTGATGCAGCGGGATTTAGATTAATTGGATGTTTTTTCTACATCCTCAGGCCAATCCCGAATATAAGCCTTGAGCATGGTATTTTCGAAGTCTTGAGCCTCCACTACTGACTTAGCAACGTCATAGAAAGAAATTACGCCCATCAACATCTTTTGGTCCACCACCGGCAGGTAACGGGCATGGTCAACCAGCATCATGCGACGCACTTCGTCAATCTCAGTTTCCATATTGCAAGTAAGCGGCTTCTCGTTCATGACTGACTGAACCTGTAAACCATCTAGTTTGCCGTGACTTTGCGCCAGCGCTTGAATCACTTCGCGGAAAGTCAGAATCCCAACAAGCTTGTCGTATTCCATCACCACCAATGAGCCAATATCGTGCTCGCTCATCACCAAGACGGCAGTCTGCAATGCAGTTTCAGGGGCAACAGTAAAAAGGGTGCTGCCCTTTACACGCAATATGTCACGAACTTTCATATGGCCTCCAACAAATATGTTTTATGAATTCAAGATATTCCCAAGACCCTTAAGAATCAAGGATTTCATGGTGATATTAGTAGCGAATAACCCTAATAAAGCCGCTTCGAATACTCGGCAAATTTGCAACAAGAACTGCTCCCACTAAGGTAATCCACCATGTGAGGTAAATCCAAAGGAGCGCTAAAGGAAAAATAGCAAAGGCGCCATAGACGGTCTTGTAAAAGGCAGTATTGGTTAAAAATAAGCCAAAGCCAAACTTCATTAGCTCGAAAGTTAGAGCAGCAAAAAGCGCCCCGCTCATTGCATCCGCCCACAAAATCTGAGCATACGGCAGAATTTTGTACACCACCGTATAGACAGCAATTGCCAGCAAAACTGGGACCACAGTTGCAACCAAGCTCAGGCCAAAGGTTAAGGCTTCAGTCCAACCCTCAGCGGCACTTAACAGCAAACCGCTTAAGTAGGTCCCAAAACCCAGTAGCACTGGACCCAAAATCATGGCAGCAGAATAAATCGCCACCTTCTTCAAAATAGGGCGCCTTTTGTGAACCTTGAATATCTGGTTAAAAGCACCTTCAATTACGGCCATGGTCATGACTGTCGTAATCAGCAAGCCCAGCAAACCCAAGAGCGTGAGCCCCTTGGCCTGCGCCGAGAATTGATCTAGGTAAATAAAGACCTGCTGGTTTAGGCCGCCAGGCATATAAGTGTCCAAAAGCCAGTTCTGAAAAGCGTTTTTAATGCGCACAACACTCGGCAAATAGCTAATCAGAATAGAGGCGATGGTCAACATGGGGACCAAAGAAAGAGTTGTGGTGAATGATAGGCTGGCAGCAATTTGCTTAATATTTTGCCCACGATTGCGCTCCCATATCTCTCTGGCCAGAGAGATCCATAATTGAGGATTACGAAAGAGGCGCATCGCCGTATCATAAGAGATCAATATGAGCCAAGCCGATATTTTAGTTTTGTACTACTCCCGCTACGGTGCCACCCGGGATTTAGCGCGCCTGATTGCCGAAGGCATTGAGAGTGTTTCGGGCGTCAATGCACGCCTGAGAACCGTACCGGGTATTTCTACGGTATGTGAGGCTACCGAGGCAACGGTGCCAAATGAGGGTGCGCCATATGTTGAGTACTCAGACCTTCAGGACTGCATTGGTCTAGCACTCGGCTCCCCAACCCGCTTCGGTAATATGGCAGCCCCCATGAAATACTTTTGGGATGGGAGCTCATCCGAATGGCTTAATGGAGCCCTGATTGGTAAACCTGCTTGTGTTTTCACTAGTACTGGTAGCCTGCATGGCGGACAAGAAAGCACTCTCCTCACGATGATGATTCCCCTCCTGCATCACGGCATGATGATCATGGGTCTGCCCTATAGCGAACCTGATCTCATGACCTCAAGTACAGGAGGCAGTCCTTACGGTGTAACCCATCTAGCTCACGCAGATGGCCGCGCTCCTATTAGCGCAGAAGAACAAAGACTCGCCAAAGCTCAAGGCAAGCGCTTGGCTGAAGCTGCTTTGAAATTAATGAAAAAGTAATTAAATGTACAAAAAAATCTTAGAAAAAAATCCCTATCAACTCATTGCTACTGCGTCATTTGTGGATCTCTTCATTCTGTGCGTTTGCTGGGAATGGTTTATTTCACCGCTTCGCCCCGATGGCTCTTGGTTAATTCTTAAAGGTGTGCCGTTGCTCTTTGCAATCCCAGGCCTTTGGAAGGGTAAGATTTACACAATGCAATGGGCCTCTATGCTCATTTTGCTTTACATCACCGAGGGGCTGGTTCGGATCACAGAGACGGGTGCTAATTTTTGGCTCGCAATATTAGAAACGCTCATAGCAACCATCGCTTTTGTCTGTCTATTAATTTACCTCAAGCCAATCAAAGCGCAAGCCAAAAGTCTGGCAAAGCAGCACGCGCAACCAAAATCATAAAAATCACCAATAAAACAATGTCAAAAACATTTTTAACTGAGATGGAATCGATCTTAGGCAAGAGCTATGTTCTCACTACAGAAGATGACACCACACCTTACCTTACCGACTGGCGTAAACGCTATACAGGCAAAGCCTTGGCAATCCTTTTGCCAGGCAATGCTTCAGAAGTGGCAGCGGTTGTGAAGGCATGTGCACGAGAAAATATTGCCCTAGTTCCCCAAGGTGGTCATACTGGCTTTTGTGGTGGCGCAACACCAGATGCTAGCGGCAAACAAGTCGTACTGAACTTAAAGCGGATGAATCAGATTCGCGAGATTGATGCAAGCAATCAAACTATTAGCCTGGAAGCGGGCTGTATCTTGCAAGCCGTCCAAGAGAGAGCTGCCTCTGAGGGATTTTTATTTCCCTTAAGTTTAGGTGCTGAGGGTAGCTGCATGATTGGCGGTAACCTCGCCACTAATGCTGGCGGAACAAATGTCTTGCGCTATGGTAATACTCGCGATTTATGTTTGGGCCTTGAGGTGGTGACAGCCCAAGGTGAAATTTGGCATGGCCTAAAGGGTCTGCGCAAAGATAACACTGGCTATGACTTGAGAGATTTATTTATTGGCTCTGAAGGAACCTTGGGCATTATTACAGCCGCTGTAATGAAGCTTTATCCCCTGCCAATTTCTCAATGGACTACTCTCGTTGCAACAGAGAATATTGCATCTACCATTGCACTTCTGAATCTATTCCAAAAACGCGCCACATCCCTTCTTACTGGTTTTGAAATGATGACGCAAGAGTCTCTCGCATTAAACGAGAAACACTTTCCACACATGAGGAACCCACTTCAAAATAATCCTCCATTTACAGTGCTCATTGAACTCTCGGATCACGAAAGCGAAGAGCACGTACGTCAACTTCTGGAATCCATTCTGTAAGAGGCATTTGAAGTGGGAATGATCAGCGATGCCGTCGTTGCCACGAACCTCAGTCAAGCCAATTCCTTTTGGCATATGCGGGAGCACATTACCCTTGCTCAAGCGCTTGAAGGCGCCAATCTCAAACATGACATCACTGTCCCCCTATCCTCCTTGGATAGCTTTATTCTGGAAACTGATCGCCTCATGAGAGCCCAATATCCTGGGGTTCGAATTATTAACTTTGGCCATCTGGGTGACGGGAATCTTCATTACAACATCGCCCCTCCAGAGGGTGTGGATGCCAAAGCCTTTAATTTGGCTAACGAAAAGTCTGTTCATGAACTTGTTTATGCACAGGTTGAGCGCTGTGGAGGCTCTATTTCTGCCGAACACGGCGTTGGACAGCTTAAATTGGATGACTTAAGGGCGCATAAGGGTGAAGTCGCTCATGACCTCATGAAAACCCTAAAAAGGGCCTTAGACCCTCAAAATATCCTTAATCCCCACAAGGTGGTATCGATTTAGGTCAAATTTAGTCATTTTTTAATAAATATTTTGCAATTCCTGTCATCTCACGCTCTTTCCCATGCGTTGTATGGCCATGGAGGTGGCAAATATGTCAACAAGACTCAAACGTTGGGCCCGTGCAATTCAACAGATCGACTTGTCAAAAAGAACGGATCCTGAAACTGCTATTGGCTATCTAGATAGCAAATACCGCGATATCGCGTGGCGATATATCCGTATTTTGGGCTTTGAGCGTACCATTAGCTTTATGGCCAGCAATAATTTCCATCCAGAATAAACGTCAATATAAACCCCCTAGATCATCTATTTATCTCGGGGTTTTTAGTTATAAAAGTGTCGTTGGCTTCTAGTTACTTCTAGCCTTCAGTGCCTCTTCTAGCTGATTGATCTTGTTCTGCATTGCAGCAATCTTGCCGTTCAATACGCCTACATTCAAAAAAGTTTCTTCGGCTACGGGTGCTTTGAGGTTATTCCCCCATCCAAGCCAAGCAGAGTCATACACTTTTACCTTTTTAAAGCCAAGATTCTTCAGTACCACGGCGGTTTCTGAAGCTCGGACACCGCTCTGGCAATACACCACCGTCTCCTTGTTTGGGTCCAGGCTTGAATACAACTTCCTCAAATCTGTTTGATTTTTTAAAGACATTCCTGAATTATCTGCAACCTGCTTCTTCCCTAGCTTGATCGCAGTTGCGGGATCCTGCCAGTTATCCTCAAATGGAATATTCACAGCGCCAGGAATGTGACCGCCCCGGATTGCACGCACATCTTTTCCAGAAAATTCATCTGGCGTTCTGGCGTCAATGATTTGTACTGATTTGGATTGCGCAACCTTCAACATCTCTTCGTTGGAAACGACTAACTGCGGTTGCGGAATCAGCGCGACCGTTACAGGCGGGAAAATTTGACGCTCTCTCTGAAGCGGTAATCCAGCCGCCTTCCAAGCATCTATACCATCGTGATAAATCTGCGCCTGCTTACCGCCAAAATAATGAATGGTGTACAGACCGAAGTAAACGTAAGGATTGCCACGATTACCATAAACAACGATATCTCGATTTATATCTAAACCCGCAGCATTAAAAATCTGTTGTATTTGTTCGGTAGGTATGTAATCTTCTTTATTAGGATCCCGCAAGACAGCACCTACCTCACCAATATTAATTGCACCTGGAATATGCCCCTCCAAGTAACTCTTTTCGTCTCGTACATCCCAAATCATTGCGCCCCGAGCAACCGCTTGTTGCATTTGATCTGTTTGGATAATGGCATCATTTTTTTGCGCAAAAACAGCTGAGGCAATCAATAGGCTACTCAGCAAAAAGAGACGTTTCATATTGGTTGCTTTCGAGTGGTGACTTAGAAATTGATGTTAGGGATTGATTTGAATCTTTGGATCAATCCTGAAGACCCAAGTTGCCAGTAATACCAAGGCGCATAGCGCACAAGATCCTGAAAATAAGAATGCAGATGTTGGGCTGCTGGATTCATAAAGCCAGCCAAAAATAAAAGAGGCCGGAAATAGCATAAAGCCTGATATCAAATTAAACCAACCAAAGGCAGTACCAGCCATACCAGGCGGTGCCAAATCAGCCACCAATGCTTTCTCGACACCCTCTGTCGCCGCCTTAAAGAGACCATAGAGGCCGAATAAACCAAAAATCATCAAAATAGAAATATTAGGCAAGCTCAGTGCCAAGTAAAAAATTGCAAAAGCAAGCCAGGCAATAAAAATAAAGTACTTACGACTAAAGCGATCAGAAAGTGCAGATAGCGGGGTGCCAAAAATAGTTGTAATCAGGGAAATGGCTGCCCATAACAAAGGGATTTGCTCTTGAGGAACGCCAGCATCTCTAGCTCTTAACAAAAGAAACATATCTGAAGAATTACCAAGTGCAAATAAGCCCACGACAAAAATATATCTTTTTAGTTGCGGAGAAAGCCCTTCCATACTCCATGTGAATCCGTTTGGAATCCCAGAGGCCTCTCTCTTAGGCTCTTTAAGACAAAGCGCTAAACCAACTGTAATCAATCCTGGAATCACTGCCCAAAGAAAAATATCCCGCAAAGGAACATGAAGCGAAAGTAGTAAAGCGGCCAACAAAGGACCTACCACTGCACCAGCATTATCCATGGATCGATGAAGCCCGAAGGTAATACCTCGTTGATTATCAGGAACACTCTCAGCCAGCAACGCATCACGTGGCGAGCTTCTTAAACCTTTACCCAATCGATCAGTGAATCGAATCAACAGAACCCAGGTCCAGGAACTAGCAAAAGCAATGCATGGCCTGCCAATACCAGCCAAAAAGTAACCAACAACAATCCATGGCTTAGTTTTTTTAGTGCGATCAACAATCACGCCTGAAACTAATTTAAAGATACTGGATGTTGCTTCCGCTATACCCTCAATAATGCCTAGGGCCTTAGGTCCAGCCATCAAGACCGATGTCAAATATAAGGGCATCAATGGATAAAGCATTTCACTGGCAGAGTCATTTACAAAACTAATCAGACCGATCAGCCAAACCGTTCTTGGGAGCGAGCGCAATGTTTTCCACATCCTTTGGAATTTATCACTAAACCAAGAAATGAAAAAAACCAACGATTATTGTCATAAATACTTGAAACTAAACGTAATAAAACGTAGGATCGCTAGGTCAAGACAAGAAGTTTAGACAACATGTCATTTAAAAAGAGGAAAAATCATGAGCCAAAAAAAATTAGTTAAACAGTTATTAAAAAAGCTCGATCACGGGTTTCAAAAAATAATCAACGGCGTTAAGGAAATAGTAAAAAAATAGGT
>CAIOIX010000473.1 GCA_903858445.1 uncultured beta proteobacterium | reverse complement strand
TCACTATGCTATTCATGATAAAAGCGGTGGCGCAATTGTGATTGAGTTTGCAAATGGCGTGGCCAATATCTATGACAACCCTGTTGGTGTCTTAACGAATGGCCCCAATTTTCCATGGCATCTTGAAAACCTGAATAACTATACGTTTAATAATGTTGACAAGAATACAGGGCAGCTCGGAAAGCTGAAATTAGCGACAACAGATTCTGGTAATGCAATAGCAGGCCTTTCTGCTGCGAATACTTCGCAGGGACGTTTTGTTAAAGCCGCCTTTTACGCAAACTATGTAACAAAGGGCACAACACCGGATCAAGCCATCAATCAACTTGGCCATATTATGAATAATTTTGATCGTCCTGATGGTCTTACTATTGATGCCGCAGGTAGCAAAGGGGATGGTGGTGCTAGCAGTAGTCAATCTTCAAGCGAAGTTTCCGATTTCACTGTAATGAAGGATCTTTCACGTGGTAAATATTACATACGAAGCATCAACAATTCTCTGAATTGGGCTGTAGTTGATCTGGCTTCGTTGAAAGATGTAAAAGAGGTTAAGGCGCTCCAAGCCTATGGAATTAATAATGCCAGCGCTCAGGATTTAACTGCTTCATTTTTGAAGTAAGTCAAATTTAGGCGTATTAAAAAACCCGCTACGGCGGGTTTTATTTTGGGTGTTTGCTTTGGGGGTCGAAAGCTGCCCCTCGCTAACATCACCCTAAGATGTCGGTTTACCCGACAAAGACCTACGTGTCGGAAAACACGACACTTCCAAGTCAAATAACCCCTAAAAACAACCTAGACAGTTAAGGATTCCATAACTAAACTGAGCTTATATATAGAGGACTCCCATGAAGTATTTCCTAGCGATTTTTCTAGTAATTCCAGCAATTACTTACGCTCAAGCCGTTTATGGTCCGCAAGGGCAGTATCAAGGCTATACCCAAACATCTCCTAGTGGCGTTAGCAATGTATATAACGCCCAAGGGCAGAATGTGCAGTCATTTCAAACGGATAGTGGGCAAACTAGCTTTTATTCACCGCAAGGGCAATATCAGGGCACAACAACTGCGCCTGTAACTATGCAGCCAAACACCACTATTAATGCACCAAGGCAAGTGCCACAAGCCCCTGTAGTTAAGGGCTGGTGATTTTGCTTAAGCGGGTGACACTATTTTGACTGAGGTTAAGAAATCTAATTCATTGGCTATTGCTGCGCCTGAGTTGTTGTCAGAGTGGGATTATGAAAAGAATGTAATTTCCCCGCAGGAGATTGCAGCTGGGAGTCACAAAAAAGTCAGTTGGAAGTGCGCTTGCGGAAATGAATGGCTGGCAGCCCCACATCAAAGGACAATGCCAGCCAGGAAAAGAGATGGAAACTTCTTACTTGGTTGTCCCGATTGCGCTCGTAAACGTGGAGCTGAGCAGCTTAAAAAGACAAGATTGGCGCAAGGTATTTTGCTATTTGATAAATTCCCGCAGCTACTAGCTGAATGGGATTATGAAAAGAATTCTGTTTCCACGAATCAAGTTACCGAACACAATAACAATAAGTTCTGGTGGAAATGCCGCCTAAATCATTCATGGCAGGCAACAGCTAGTAATCGTGGCTATCACGGTAGTCGCTGTCCAGAATGTAATCCAGCCACATCTCGCGCAGAGATCTATCTCTATTCTGAATGTAAGGCGGTTTTTCCGAATATCTTATGGCGATCTAAGATTGATGGCAAAGAAGTGGATATCTACTTGCCTGACCACAAGATCGCAATTGAGTTTGATGGACAGTTTTGGCACAAAGAGAAGGGCGCAAAGGATCGGCTAAAGTCTGATGCTTTGCATGCTGCTGGAGTTCAGTTAATTCGTATTCGTTCTGCCAAGAATCAACCCTCAGGTGGTATTGATGTGGTTTATCAAGAAGAAGCTAGGATG
>CAIOIX010000472.1 GCA_903858445.1 uncultured beta proteobacterium | reverse complement strand
GCGCTCAAATTGAATTGTTGAAAAAAGCATTTTTGCTAAATTCTTGGGTATTATTTAATTATCCACAAACCCAATTGGAGAATTTGATGATTTCTCGTTTCGTACGTTTAAGCTTAGCCACCCTGGTATCCGCCACGATTGGCCTATCTCCAATCTCGGTGATGGCTGCTGACCCGGCGCCAGCCTCAGCACCAGTTGCTGCACCTGCGACTGCCCCTGCCGCTCAGCCAGATAAAGCTGCTGATAAGAGCGCTCAGAAGCAGGCTAAGAAAGATAAAAAAGCGAAGAAGAAAGCTGAGAAAAAAGCAAAGAAGAAGGCAAAAAAGGCTGAAGCCGCACAGCAGTAATGCTGTTTGCTCGGCTACGATCCGAGCAAGTCTTTATCGCTAAAACCATTAGGGTTCGCAGACTCTAGTGGTTTTTGTTTATTGGAGTCATTGCGCACTAATAGCCACATAGCTGCCATCACTAAAGTCATGCCTCCAATTTGCAACCAGGTAATAGGTTCAGATAGAACAGCCCAACCCATGAAGATGGTGGAGACGGGTCCCAGAATACCCGCCTGTGCAACGAGTGGGGAGCCAATTCGATTAATGGCAATCATAATGAGCAGCATTGGAATGACCGTGCAGACACTAGCATTCACAAGACTAAGCCAATAGATTTGGGAGGCCTGCTCCAGAATATCTGTGGGGTTGTATACCAAGGCTTGTATAGCGCTGAAGAATGCTGATGATGTACTTGCATAGACTACCAAGCGAATGCTGCCAACACGCCTCACCATTTCTCCGGAGCCAATCATGTAAACCGCATAGGTGCAGGCGCTGGCAAATACCAAGAGCATTCCAAGCCATGCTGTACTTCCAGTGGAATTAGCATCTTGAATAAATACGGTCAGCACACCAAGGTAGCCGACGATTAAGGCCACCCACTGTAGACGTGAGATGGTTTTTTGCAAAACAAAATAGGAGATTAGTAAAACAATCGTTGGGGTGAGATACAAAACAATTCTCTCAAGGCCAACAGAGATGTATTGCAATCCCAAAAAATCCAAATAGCTTGATAGAAAGTAGCCCAAAAATCCCAAGAGCAATACCTTTGAGCGGTCTGACCAGCTAATGGGCAATATTTTTTGTTGACGTGATTGCCACCAATAGATCGACCAAAATAAAGGCAAGGCAATCAACATGCGAAGTGCCAGGAGAGTTTCTGCATTCGCGCCATAAGTGAAAGCGAGCTTAATCAGAATGGCTTTTCCAGAGAACAGAATGGACCCCAGTCCGGCCATCAGAATGCCAGATAGATAGCGTTTGCGTTGTAGAGCGAGATTGCTGGCGTGCATGTTTACTTATAGAAGACGGTTGAGCATGCTACGCATTTCTAGAATGGTCTCTGATGGTGTAAGTCCAATTGGGCCAATCCCTTTATTGACCAAGCTATCAGCCGCCGATGCGTGGAGTTGCACAGCTATGCAGGTCGATGACCATAAATCGAGCTGATGTCGAATGCCTTGAGCAGCAATAGCGGCAATACTGCCTGTGAGTACGTCACCCATACCACCTGTACCCATGCCGGGATTGCCTTGCATGCATTGAACGCTAGAGTGCTGCGGAGAGGCAATTAAGGTGTGCTGGCCTTTGAGGACCACAATGGAGCCAGTTAACTGCGCTAAGCTTTTTAAAGTGACTTGGCGTTGATCTTGAACT
>CAIOIX010000471.1 GCA_903858445.1 uncultured beta proteobacterium | reverse complement strand
GTCTAGTGCAGCATCATCGCCAATCCAATACTCAAATAAATCACCCAAGATAAAAACAGCTTGGACGCTAGGACCTTCTTTTTCACAGAAATCAAAGAAGCGTTGCGCCGTCAAGGGCATTGACGGCGTCAGGTGCAAATCAGAAATGAGCAGAGCACTCGCGAACTGCGGAATCATTCTTCGAGAACGCTAGCCTTTTCAATCACTACATCTTCAGCTGGCACGTCTTGGTGAAAGCCGGCATTACCCGTCTTTACCTTGCGAATAGCATCAACAACCTCAAGGCCGTCAGTTACTTTGCCGAATACCGCATAGCCCCAGCCCTGAGCATTTTTAGCTGTGTGATTTAAAAAATCGTTATCACCTACGTTGATGAAGAACTGGGCAGTAGCAGAGTGAGGATCGCTCGTGCGGGCCATAGCAACCGTGCCGCGCTCATTCTTAAGACCGTTGTCGGCTTCATTTTCAATTTTGGCGCCTGAAGACTTTTCTTTTAATCCAGCAGTCATACCACCGCCTTGAATCATGAAGTTATCGATAACACGATGAAAAATCGTACCGTCGTAGTGACCGCTTTTCACGTACTCCAAAAAGTTGGCAGTACTCTTAGGTGCTTTCACAGAGTCGAGGGTGAGGGTGATATCGCCCTTATTGGTTTTGAGAAGTACTTTCGCCATCGTTTGGTCTACTTTCTATTGTTTAGTGGATGAAATAGGGTTGTCAGGAGCAGGCGCTCGTTTTGGCGCCGGCTTAAGAATTTCTAACAATGCTTTTGCGCGGTTGCTGTATTGGCGTTGATTTGGTTGTGCTTGTGCTGCATTTTCATAGGCTTGTGCGCCAAGGCGAATATAGACTTCGCCAAGATTGGCCGAGGCAATAGCATAGCTTGGGCGTAATTTGAGGGCAAGCTCTAAATAATCTCGAGCCTCAATCCAGTGATCTTGATTTGCTGCCAATGCAGCTAGATTGTTATAGGGTTCTGGCAACTCTGGAAATTGCTGGGTGATTTCTATCAAGGTCTTTTTAGCTAGATCTAGCTGATTTAATTCAATTTGAAGGCGCGCCTTTAAAAAGCGTAGTTGAACATTGCGAGGTGTTTTTTGTATGTGGGTATTGATTAGATCAATTGCCTCGGGATATTTGTGCTTTTTAAGCAGTTTCTCAACGTCAGAAGGCACGGCATTCTTGGTGACAGGGTCTGGCTCAATGATGAGGAAGGATAAAAATGGCAAACCCACTTCCTCGGATAGTTGGGGGATTTGAGAATCGTATCCTGTATTGGTTGAGAGTCTGGGCGGATCGTTGGGACCATAGGCACCTAAATACGGCTGGTTCGGCCCTGAACAGGCACATTGTTGCGTATTGAGGGCTTTAATTTCAGCGCTTGCTTGCTGTTGACCGGGGGTGCTACAGCCTGCCAAGCTTAAGGCACCAAGGATGATTGCTAAGGAGCCCAAGATCCCAATGGGGACCGGACGCTGTGCTGAGAAGGTAGCTGACATAGGGTGAAGGGTGTAAAACTGACTCATTCGATATACTCAGCGCTCAGTCTAACAAATTGGCGCAACTTGCCTCACCTTTATCGCTCTATGCTGCAAATCTATAACACCCTTAGCCGTTCGAAGCAGGTATTTAAGCCCATTGTGCCGGGTAAGGTGAAGATGTACGTCTGTGGCATGACGGTTTATGACTTTTGTCATATTGGCCATGCCCGCGTCATGATCGTTTTTGATATGGTGGTGCGTTGGCTACGCTCTAGCGGTTACGAGGTCATCTACGTCCGCAATATCACGGATATCGACGACAAAATCATTCAGCGTGCCGTTGAGAATGGTGAGCCGATCTTGGCGCTGACTAATCGTTTTATTGAGGCCATGCAAGCTGATTCTGATGAATTGGGATTGATGCGCCCCGATCAAGAGCCGCGCGCTACTGATTATATTCGGCAGATGCAGGGTCTGATTGGCCGTTTGATCGAGCATGAACTGGCATATCAAGGAGATGACGGTGACGTGAACTTTGCCGTACGTCTATTTCCGCAATATGGTCAGCTCTCTGGAAAAAGTCTTGATGAATTAAACGCCGGTGAGCGTGTGGCCATCGGTGGTGGCAAGCGTGATCCTTTGGACTTTGCCCTTTGGAAGGGCTCTAAACCAGATGAGCCTGCAGACACCCGTTGGAAATCCCCTTGGGGTGAGGGCAGGCCTGGTTGGCATATTGAGTGCTCTGCTATGTCTTGCGATGTGCTCGGTGAACATTTTGATATTCATGGTGGAGGGGCAGATTTGCAGTTTCCCCATCATGAAAATGAGATCGCACAAAGTGAAGGTGCGCTCTACGGTCAAGACCGCAAGCCTAGTGATGCCCCCTTTGTCAATTACTGGATGCACAACGGTCACATTCGGGTGAATGAAGAAAAGATGTCTAAGTCATTAGGCAATTTCTTTTTAATTCGGGATGTCCTAAAAAGTTTTGATCCCGAGGTTCTGCGCTTCTTTATGTTACGCGCACACTATCGTAGCCCTATTAATTACAGTGATGCTCAGCTTGAAGAGGCGCGCTCTGGTCTGGTTCGTCTATATACCGCTTTGGCTCAAACCCCTACTTCAGCCAGTGCACCATTAGATTCTGGGTCGCCATGGGTTCAGCGCTTCACAGCGGCCATGAATGATGATTTCAATACACCAGAAGCGATTGCGGTCTTGTTTGATTTGGCTACCGAACTTAATCGTACTCAAGGTGATGAGAAGTTGCTCCTAGCTAGTACGATGAGGTCTCTTGCGGGCGTGATGAATTTTTTGCAACGAGATCCAACTACTTTTTTACAGGCGGGATCACGAGATGGTCATCTGGACTTAAGTGTGGAGTCGATTGAAGTGCAGATTGCTGCCCGCGTAGCCGCCAAGCAAGCCAAAGACTTTGCTAAGGCTGATGAGATTCGTAAGGACTTGCAAAAGCAGGGTGTTGTTCTTGAAGATAAGCCAGGTGGCATTACAGAGTGGCGTAGAGCATAGTGCCACCCACCAGAGAAAAGCCGATTTCTGCGGAAGCTATCATTCAAGATGTTGCTCCTGAGTATTGGAGTCAGGCTTGTACTGAATTGATGAAGCATGATCGCATTCTGAAGAAGCTTATTCCGAAATACGGCACAGGTTTTTTAGTCACACGTGGCGACGCCTTCATTACGTTAGCAAGAGCTATTGTGGGGCAACAAATTTCTGTGGCGGCGGCACAATCAGTTTGGAATAAAGTGCTACTGGTTGCCAAAAAGAAAGTAAGCCCTAAAAATATTCTGGCATTAAGTGTTGAAGAATTGCGTGCTGCAGGACTATCTGGTCGTAAGGTGGAATACATCCGTGATTTGGCCGAACATTTCGATTCTGGTCTTTTGCATGCCCGTATGTGGAAGGATATGGATGATGAGAGCGTCATCAAAGAATTAACCGCAATTCGGGGTATTGGCCGCTGGACAGCTGAGATGTTCCTGATTTTTAACATGGTTAGGCCCAACATTTTGCCCTTGGACGATGTCGGGCTAATTAGGGCGATTTCCCTCAATTATTTCAGTGGAGAGCCTGTCAGCAGGCATGAGGCCCGCGAAGTCGCAGCCAATTGGGCCCCGTGGCGTACGGTTGCGACCTGGTATATGTGGAGAAGTATCGACCCCATCCCCGTTGAATATTAAAATCAAGCTATGAAAACGACTTTCCTGGATTTTGAGCAGTCAATCGCCGAATTAGAGTCGAAGATTGAAGAGCTACAATTTGTACAAGATGAATCATCGGTAGATATCTCCGATGAGATCAAAACGCTGTCTGAAAAGAGCCTGCAGCTGACCAAGGATGTCTATGCCAACCTGACTCCATGGCAAGTATCACAGGTGGCACGTCATCCCCAAAGACCGTACACCCTAGATTATGTGAATGCCTTATTCACCGATTTCCATGAATTACATGGTGACCGTAATTTTGCTGATG
>CAIOIX010000470.1 GCA_903858445.1 uncultured beta proteobacterium | reverse complement strand
TTAAGGGATGGAAGCTGAACAACTAAACACTATTTCAAATACTCTCTCTGATCTGCTCACTCGTGAGCAAGCGCTTCGGGGGTATCTTTGACTTCGAGGTAAAGTCACGTCGCCTTACTGAAGTTAATTCTATTCTTGAGGATCCCACCATCTGGGATGATCAAAAGAAGGCTCAAGCCCTCGGCAAAGAGAAAAAATTGCTTGATGGTGTGGTCTCCACCCTTACCGATTTAAATACCAATCTCACTAGCAGCCTAGAATTATTTGATATGGCCAAAGAAGAAAGTGATTTTGAAACCATCGCCGCCATCGAAAAAGATGTTGAAGGCTACAGCAAGATCATTGGGGATTTAGAATTTCGCCGCATGTTCCATAACGAAATGGATTCATGCAACTGCTTTATCGATATTCAAGCTGGTGCGGGCGGTACCGAGGCTTGCGACTGGGCCAGCATGCTCTTTCGCCAGTACCTCAAGTACTGCGAACGCAAAGGTTACAAAACAGAAATTCTCGAAGAATCTGATGGTGATGTCGCAGGCATTAAGAGTGCCACGATTAAAGTAGATGGTGAATACGCTTACGGTCACCTTCGTTCGGAGACGGGCGTACATCGCCTCGTTCGCAAATCGCCATTCGACTCATCAAATGGTCGTCACACTTCTTTCGCTAGTATTTATGTGTATCCGGAGATTGATGACTCGATTGAGATTGATGTAAACCCTGCAGACATCCGCACCGATACTTACCGCGCTTCTGGTGCTGGCGGTCAGCACATCAATAAAACGGATTCCGCCGTTCGTTTAACCCATCTTCCAACCGGGATTGTGGTGCAGTGTCAGAACGACCGTAGCCAACACCGTAACCGCGCTGAAGCTATGAGCATGTTGAAGTCCCGCCTGTATGAACATGAAATGCAAAAGCGTCGG
This sequence comes from uncultured beta proteobacterium, assembly GCA_903858445.1. Classification (GTDB taxonomy): domain Bacteria; phylum Pseudomonadota; class Gammaproteobacteria; order Burkholderiales; family Burkholderiaceae; genus Polynucleobacter. The sequence continues at coordinate 12,429 of CAIOIX010000470.1, read as the reverse complement.
GTAGAGCAAGATAAGTTGGAGGCCACCAAAACTGATGTGGGTTGGGGTCATCAAATCCGCTCTTATGTTTTAGATCAGAGCCGCATCAAGGATTTACGCACTAACGTTGAGATCTCGAATACCCAAAAAGTATTGGACGGAGATCTCGATGCTTTTATTGAAGCCAGCTTGAAGCAAGGCGTCTAATCCGCATTAAATCACAACCCCCTTCATCACTGCTAAGACACCAAAGACATGAACGATAAAACGAATTTAGGCGCTGCGCCAGCCCCAGCTACTGAAGTGGTTGATGAGAATCACATCATTGCGGAGCGTCGTGAGAAATTAGCTAAGCTACGCGAAGCTGGTGTCGCCTTCCCCAATGACTTTATACCTACACATTTAGCGGTGGATTTGCATGCGCACTATGACAGCCTCACCAAAGAAGAAATGGCTGCCAAAAAAATTCATGTGAAAGTTGCGGGTCGCATGGTGCTTAAGCGTGTCATGGGCAAAGCAAGCTTTGCAACAATCCAGGATCGCAGCGGTCAAATTCAGTTTTATATTAATGATGAGATTAGCGGTGCTGATATCCATGGCGCTTTTAAGCATTGGGATATGGGAGACTTCATTGCCGCCGAAGGTAATCTTTTTAAAACCAATAAAGGCGAACTCTCGGTTGAATGTAGCAACTTACGTTTGCTCAGCAAATCATTGCGCCCTCTGCCGGATAAGTTCCATGGCCTCTCAGATTTAGAGACCAAATATCGCCAGCGTTATGTCGATTTAATTGTTAATCCAGAAAGTCGTAACACCTTCAAAGCCCGAAGTAACGCGATCGCTTCATTGCGCCGCCATATGCTCGATGCTGACTTCATGGAAGTCGAAACGCCCATGCTGCACCCCATTCCTGGTGGGGCAACCGCCAAACCATTTATGACTCATCACAACGCCTTAGATATGCAGATGTTCTTAAGGATTGCTCCAGAGCTTTATCTCAAGCGTTTAGTGGTCGGTGGCTTTGAGCGTGTATTTGAGATCAATCGTAACTTCCGTAATGAGGGTGTCAGCCCCCGTCACAATCCAGAATTCACCATGATGGAGTTCTACGCTGCCTATACGGATTACCACTGGCTAATGGATTTCACTGAAAGTATGATCCGCGCCGCTGCAATGGACTCACAGGGCACAGCGGTATTAACTCACCAAGGCCGTGAGCTGGATTTAAGCAAACCATTCCAGCGCCTCACCATTACTGAAGCTATTCTGAAGTACAGCCCACAATCCCATAAAACATATGAGCCAGCACAATTAAATGATGCTGATTTCATTCGTTCTGAGTTGAAAAAAGGTGGCGAGAACCCAGATAGCCCAACCCTAAAGAATGCCGGTATTGGCGCCTTGCAATTAGCCTTGTTTGAATTGGTGGCTGAAGAACACCTCTGGGAACCAACGTACATTATTGATTACCCAATTGAAGTTAGCCCGTTAGCCCGTGAATCCGATACACGCCCAGGCATTACCGAGCGTTTTGAGCTCTTCATCACTGGTCGCGAGATTGCGAATGGTTTTTCCGAGCTTAACGATGCAGAAGATCAAGCCAATCGTTTTCGAAAACAAGTGGCACAAAAAGAAGCTGGTGACGAAGAGGCAATGTACTTTGATCATGACTTCATCCGCGCGCTTGAGTACGGCATGCCTCCAACTGGCGGCTGTGGTATTGGCATCGATCGCTTGGTCATGCTACTCACTGACTCACCTAATATCCGTGATGTCATTCTATTCCCCCATCTGCGTCGTGAAGAAGAGTAAGAACATCTCACCTGTCAATTTAGGAATAAGAACAAAATAAATAAGGCACCCTAGGGTGCCTTATTTATTACAGCGCTAATGTATCTTAGGTTACGCTGCTACTTTGGCAGGTAACCCTGTTTCATCAAAGACACCCTCAAATAAAGCTGAGCTTAAATAGCGTTCTGCTGTGTCCGGAAGAACCACCACAATCGTTTTACCTTCGTACTCCGGTCTCTTGGCAAGACGCACCGCCACAGCAGCTGCAGCACCACAAGAAATTCCAACCAAGATACCCTCTTCTTTAGCAATGCGACGAGCAAATTCGATGGCCTCTTCATTCGTAACTTGCTCTACCTTATCGACGACTGATAAATCTAAGTTCGCTGGTACAAAACCAGCACCAATGCCCTGAATCTTATGCGGAGCAGGTTTGATTTCTTCACCATTCAGTTTTTGAGTAATGACTGGACTGGCCGTTGGCTCAACGGCAACTACTTCAATCGCTTTTTTCTGAGTATTTTTAATATACCGAGCAACCCCAGAGATCGTGCCACCAGTACCCACGCCAGCTACGAATACATCAATTTTTCCCTCGGTGTCATCCCATATCTCTGGACCAGTAGTTTTTTCATGAATCGCTGGATTGGATGGATTGCTAAATTGTTGTAGCAAAACATATTTGTCTGGCTCAGATTCTGCAATCTCTTTTGCTTTGGCAATAGCGCCATTCATCCCCTTAGGACCTTCGGTCAAAATGATCTTGGCGCCCAAGGCAGTCAGGAGCTTACGACGCTCTAGACTCATTGTTTCAGGCATGGTTAAGGTCAGAGGAATGCCACGAGCCGCTGCCACAAAAGCTAAAGCAATCCCCGTATTACCGCTAGTAGGCTCAACTAATTCTTTACCAGGTCCAAGCAAACCTTTTTCTTGTGCATCGTTAATCATTGCGACGCCAATACGGCATTTCACAGAATACGCAGGATTACGCCCTTCAATCTTTGCCAGGACCGTTGCCTTAGCGCCATCAGTAACGCGATTGAGTCGGACTAGAGGTGTGTCGCCAATTGTTTGTGAGTTATCAGTAAAGTAGGTCATGCAGCTTCCTTAAATCAAAGTAATGAATCTAAAAATGAATGCTGGAGAGATAAATGGTGGTTAGATCTTATGGTAATCACATTATTTAAGAAACGAATTTCTTGTCATAAGTTCGGCACTTTAAGTTCTAACGGGTCTTTTTGAAGAACATGACTACCAGCACAATCAGTAGGACGCTAAACCAAACTAAAGACCATTCAGGCACTTGTAAACCAAGAATTGCTGGCAACTGAGCAGAACAAAGACCATCAGCCTTAAATAACCAAGGCAGGCCCTGTACTACCTGAAATTGATTAATCCAAAGCTCTAAGGGGTCGATTCCACAGGAAGCGCCTGGATGAAATAAGAGCCATACATGATGCCCAGCAACACCTACCCCATATGCCGCAGCCAGAACTGCTAGGCTGTGAAATAGTCTTCTTGCGGGGCTAAGGCCAGCAGCCAATAAACAGGTCAAGGCAATGCCCAAATAGCCCACTCTTTGCAAGATACACAATGGGCAAGGCAGAAAACTGACGCCCTGATAGCCAACCTGCTGAAGGATGACCGCAAATAAAACCAAGCTCAAGCTAAAAAAGGATAGGAGTAGGTATTGGCTTCTTGTCATATCTTGATAATAGCTAAAGGACTGGGAGCGGCATGTAAATCAGTCCTTTATTACCAAAAGTCTGATCTATATCACTAGTGAGTCCTGTTTTTGGGTTGATTCCTGTTAATGTACCCTCGCAAGAATGGGATAATTACCGTTTTGCTATCTTCTAACGAATCCGTATTTATGGCCGCATATCAGACTGAAACCGTTCTCACTGTCCACCATTGGAACGACACCCTCTTTAGCTTTACCACCACTAGAAATAAAGGCTTACGTTTTCGTAGCGGCCATTTTTTAATGATTGGCTTGGAGGTCGAAGGAAAACCGCTCGTCAGAGCGTACAGCGTTGCCAGCCCAAACTATGAAGAACATCTTGAATTCTTGAGCATTAAAGTTCAAGACGGCCCACTCACCTCGCGCTTACAAAAAATTCAAGTGGGCGATCCCATATTGGTAAGCGAGAAGTCTGTTGGCACCTTGGTAATTGATGACTTAAATCCTGGTAAACATCTTTACTTGTTTAGTACTGGTACAGGCCTCGCGCCATTCATGAGCATCATTCGCGATCCAGAGACGTATGACAAGTTTGAAAAAGTCGTTCTCATTCATGGTGTACGTTTGGTAAGCGAGCTTGCTTATGCCGACTACCTTAAAGACGAACTCACCCAAGATGAATTCTTAGGAGAAATCATCCGTGAAAAGTTGATCTACTATCCAACTGTGACTCGCGAAGCCTTCAAACACACCGGTCGCTTAACTACCGCAATTGAATCAGGTCAACTTTTTAAAGACATAGGTTTGCCACCTTTGGATCCAGCAGTCGATCGCGCCATGATCTGCGGCAGTCCATCAATGCTCAAAGAAACCGCCGAGATGCTAGATGCCAAAGGCTTTAAGGTTTCTCCAAGCCTCGGTCAATTAGGTGACTACGTCTTCGAACGTGCATTCGTAGAAAAATAAAAACCATCACAAGGCGTATTCTTTATACTTAAAAGTAATTAAGATATCGCTATATATTTCTTGTGGATATATAGACCGCTTGGTAAATTCTCTCTAATGAGTTATTTACCAAGGAATTGAGATGTCACCCGTCCGAGAGCATTACAACCCAGTAATCACTAGCTTATTGCGCGAACATGATCGCTTGCCACATGACAAGGTCGATGAACGCAAAAGCTTTCAGCGGCAAATTCTATTCCTCATGAGCGCCATCAAACTCGAAGAGTTTGAACAATCGTTCGCTTAAGTTAAGGAAACACTCAAAATGATTGAATTTTTTCTAGAGTCATCTCAATTTATTATTTCTGGCGCGCTCGTTGGCCTCCTAGTGGGAATGACCGGCGTTGGTGGAGGCTCATTAATGACACCTCTGTTAACTATCATTTTTGGTATTGCCCCTACTACAGCTGTTGGCACTGACTTAGCCTTTGCTGCAATCACTAAAGGCTTTGGTACTGCCGCTCATAGGCTTCATGGAAATGTGCGGTGGGACATTGTTCGACTGCTTTGTATTGGCAGCATTACCACCGCAACCCTCTCAATCATCACCCTCAAATACGCAGGCCCCGTTTCAAAAAACTTCAACCATCTCATCAGTCTTTCGATTGGGATTTCAGTTCTTTTAACGGCTGCATCATTACTTTACAGAGCGAAGATTTTAAAATGGGTACAAGATAATCCAAACTTTCTGCCCAGTGGCTCAAGCCTCAAAGTAGCCACCATTGCAGTTGGTGCCGTCATTGGCGTTTTAGTAACCGTATCCTCTATTGGCGCAGGGGCCATTGGCGCCACCCTTATATTGGTGCTCTATCCATATCTGAAACCTGCACAAGTTGCGGGCACAGATATTGCTTATGCAGTTCCCCTCACCGCACTCGCTGGTATTGGTCACTGGTGGCTTGGTAATGTTCACTTCGACTTGCTATTCGGTCTTTTGTTGGGTTCGGTTCCCGCTATTTGGTTGGGCGCAAAACTTTCCAGCATTCTATCTGAGCGCGCCACAAGAACCACGCTCGCGGCAACCTTATTTTTAGTCGGAATTAAACTAGTCTCCTCATGATTACTCCAGAATTTTGGTCAATACCCGCTAACGTCCTCAAAGCCACAGAACTTGCAGAGAAGACCGCTACCCTCAAGCGACGACTGCTGAGTATTGACGAGAAATTCTCTGATGTGCGCTTTGCCACTAGTCTAGCTGCTGAAGATATGGTGATCACTGATGCGATTGCACAGTCCCAAGCAAAAATTGCTTTATTCACACTAGCTACCGGTCGCTTGCATCAAGAGACTATAGACATGACTAAGGCCACCGAAAAATACTATGGTATTTCTATTGCCAAAGCTTACCCAGAAGAGTCTGATGTGCAAGCCTTTATCGATCAATATGGCATGAATGGTTTCTATGATGGCGAAGAGGCTAAAAAAGCCTGTTGTGGCGCTCGCAAGATCAAACCACTGAATACTGCATTAATTGGCGCCGACGCATGGCTTACTGGTCAAAGACGTGAACAATCTACTACGCGTGTTGAGCTCACTTTTGAAGAACATGATGATTCTAGAGGTATTGCGAAATTCAATCCCTTGTTTGATTGGACCGAAGCAGATATTTGGGCTTATATCAAACAAGAAAATGTACCTATTCACCCACTGCATTTAAAGGGCTATCCCAGCATTGGTTGCGAACCCTGTACACGCCAAGTCAAAAAAGGTGAAGACATTCGGGCTGGTCGCTGGTGGTGGCTACAAAGCGATAGTAAAGAATGTGGTCTGCACGTTAATCAATAATTAACCTCGAAGAAGAATGAAGTACAGAATGCAAGAAAATAAATTATTAGATGATCATTTGGACTGGCTTGAAGCTGAGTCTATTTACATCATTCGCGAAGTAGTAGCGCAGTGCTCTAATCCGGCCATGTTGTTCTCTGGCGGCAAGGATTCTATCGTCATGTTTCACTTGGCTCGCAAGGCTTTTCAGTTTGGCGATCGCCCCGTAAGCTTGCCATTCCCTATTTTGCACATTGACACTGGCCACAACTACCCAGAAGTCATCGCTTTTCGTGACGCCGTAGTGGAAAAGACTGGCGTAAAACTAATTGTTGGTCATGTTGAAGACTCAATAAAAAAAGGAACGGTACGCTTACGTAAAGAAACAGACTCACGCAATGCCGCTCAAGCAGTGACATTATTAGAGGCAATTGCCGAGTATGAGTTTGATGCTTTGATGGGTGGTGCTCGCCGCGATGAAGAGAAAGCCCGTGCTAAAGAACGCATCTTCTCCTTTCGCGATGACTTTGGTCAATGGGATCCAAAGGCTCAACGTCCAGAACTCTGGAATCTATATAACGCACGCATCGCTAGAGGGGAGAATATGCGCGTCTTCCCAATTTCCAACTGGACAGAGCTCGATATCTGGCAATACATTGCGCGCGAGAAGTTAGAGCTTCCCAGTATTTACTACACACACCAACGTGAAGTCGTTAGGAAAAATAGCTTGCTGGTGCCCGTAACTAATATCACGCCAAAAGCACCTGGTGATGTCAGCGAGATACTAGATGTCCGCTTCCGCACTGTTGGTGATATCAGCTGTACCTGCCCCGTACTCAGTACTGCAGCCAACCCTATCGACATCATTGCCGAAACCGCTATTACTGAAATTACAGAGCGTGGCGCAACGCGCATGGACGATCAAACTAGTGAGGCCTCCATGGAGCGCCGCAAGAAAGAAGGTTACTTCTGATGACTCAAAGAACAAATCAAGCCACACATCAAAACGTAGTGCGTTTCATTACCGCTGGCAGTGTTGATGATGGTAAGAGCACCTTGATCGGTCGCCTGCTTTATGACACCAAATCTATTCTGGTCGACCAGCTAGAGTCACTCTCCAAAACTAAGCATGCGCGTGTGACTTCTTCCGATGCCGGTGTAGACTTAGCGCTCTTAACCGATGGTCTTGAGGCGGAGCGTGAGCAAGGGATCACTATTGATGTTGCATATCGCTATTTCTCAACTCCAAAGCGCAAGTTCATTGTGGCTGATGCCCCAGGACATGTACAGTACACCCGCAACTTAGTTACTGGCGCATCCCAATCGGATGTTGCAGTTATTCTCGTTGACGCAAGTCGTGTAAATTTAAATACTTCACCAGCCACACTCCTGGCACAAACTAAGCGCCATGCCGCCATTGTTCATTTATTGGGACTTCGTCATGTGGTCTTTGCGGTAAACAAGATGGACTTGTTTAACTTTGATGAACAGATTTTCAAGACTATCAAAGTAGCGATTGAAGATTTAACGCAAAAGATTGGGCTGCCTGCACCAATTTTGATTCCAATCTCCGCCTTACTAGGTGCGAATGTCGTCACCGCTAGCAAAGACACGCCTTGGTACCAAGGGCCTACATTATTGCAATGGCTAGAAGGTTTAGATACTAGCCCTCAATCTGAAAAAACAGAACTCCGCTTCCCGGTTCAGTATGTAGCACGTCAAGATGGTAGTGCTTCTGATGACTTCCGCGGCTATCTTGGCCAAATTGAATCTGGCAGCATCCGCAAAGGCCAAAAGATCAAAGTGCTTCCAGGCAATACTGTAGCTACTGTTGCCGAGATCTATTTGGGCAATCGCTCAAACCGCGATCAAGTCAATACTAATAACGAAGTAGAGTCAGCGCAAACTGGCCAAGCTGTAGCCATTCGTTTAGCTGAAGATATTGATGTCTCTAGAGGCTGCCTCTTTATAGGTGCTGATGACCCAATGCCACCCATCCTGAGTAAAAATATCTCTGCGGATTTATGCTGGCTAGATACTGAGCCACTGTCGCTCACTCGTAAATATGCCCTACGTCACACTACTAATACTGTTGGCGCAAAAGTAAAAGAGATTAAACAAGTTCTTGATGTGGAAACCCTCTCCCACGCTAGTGATACCCATCCTTTAATTACGAACGAGATTGGTCGTATTGACTTTGTGTTGCAAAAGCCAATCGTTGCCGATGTATTTGATCAATCACAGCGCACGGGTGCTTTTATATTGATTGATGAGACCACTAACCACACTGTTGCTGCAGGGATGATTCGTGAGGCGATTGCTCAGTAATTACTCACTTGATAAGTAGAATGCCTCGCAGATGCGAGGCATTCTCTCTTTTGCCGCCAGTTTGATTAGGCTTGCGCTTGCTCAAAGGCGCTTAAAGCATCAGCCGCATACATGAGTGACGGTCCGCCGCCCATATAAGTGGCCATACCTAAAGTTTCAACTATTTCTTGCTTCGTAGCGCCCAGTCTTACCAAAGCCTGAGTATGAAAACCAAGACAGCCATCGCAGCGCGCTGCTACACCCAAAGCCAAGGCAATAAATTCTTTGGTTTTCTTATCCAAAGCACCATCTTTAGTAGCTACTGCCGCTAGATCGCCGAAGGCCTTCATCACTTCTGGGGCCTCTACTCTTAACTTGGCAAGTGACCCGGAGATATCTTTGGTAATTTGCTTGTAATCTTTTGGCATTTCAATTTCCTTTATTGTATGGATGGGTTATTTACAACAACCGCCACCGCCACAACCCGCTCCACAAGAATTAATACCGAGCATTGGGTATAAAGGGCAGAACTTAAATAAGCCGGTAGCCAAAGGAACAATCCCAATCCAGCCCCATAAGCCTACAACGTTACTTGCAGTCAAGCCAACCAACACCAAACCAACAGCGATGCGTAGCACGCGATCGATACCGCCAACATTACATTTCATATAATTCCCCTTTTTTATTTCTTACAAAATTGCTGATACAAAACCTCAATGACTGCCATTGCAGAATCACTTCCCAGTGAGTAATAAATCTGCTTACCCTCCCTGCGGGTCTTTACTAGTTTTGCTGTTCTCAAGCCCGTCAAATGCTGAGACAACATTGGCTGATGCAGATCCAAAATCTCTTCCAGTTCACCAACGCACTTCTCACCTTGGCTGATTTCACACAACAACATCAAACGATCGCGATGCGTTAATGCTTTCATCAACTTGCAAGCTGAATCTGCAGACTTGCGCATCTTCTTCAGATCAATTTTTTGTGCTGCAGATATCATTTATTTACTATTCATTATGTATATTTACATTATGTAATTTAACATACTATATAAGAAATAGGTAAGAAAAAAGCCACCCCGAAGGATGGCTTAAAAGAAATCTATGGAGGTACTACTAAAAAATGAACAACGAGGTCATATTAGTCCTACACGAATCAGAAATTTATGACAATTGTGTGATTAAGGTGCCTAATGCACCATTTTGATGCATCAGTTCAGTTCTTAATTAGTGATTCTCTTTGGCGTGGTTAATCGAGTACTTTGGAATCTCGATCACTAGGTCCTGGCGGGCGACGATTGCTTGGCAAGAGAGGCGTGACTGAGGGCTTAGACCCCAAGCACGATCCAACATATCATCTTCGTTTTCATCAGGGGGGTTAAGGCTACTAGAACCCTCCCTCACGATTACATGACAGGTGGTGCATGCGCAAACCATATCGCACGCATGCTCAATGGGAATGTCATTCTCTAGCAGGGCCTCACAAATCGAGGTGCCCGGGGCTACTTCAACTACAGCACCTTCTGGGCAATATTCACTATGAGGAAGTACAACGATCTGTGTCATGACTTAGTTTCTGCTTAATTTTAATTGCTCTGTGTTGGTATTAAATTTCTGCAACATTCTTACCGGCCAAAGCCTTCTGAATACTGGCATTCATGCGCATCTGAGCAAATTCATCAGTTGCTTTGGCGGCGCGGTCCACTGCCTTACGAACCACGGCGCTATCCGTCTCCTCTTTCAGGATCTTTTGTAATATTGCCATCTCTTGGTCGATCGCGGCTTGCTCTTCTGGCTGCAGCAAGGCGCGATCGCTATTTAACGCAGTTTGCACGGCATCTAATAAACGTTGCGCATTGACCTGCTCCTCGCGTAAAGATCTTGACAATAAATCTTCTTTAGCGGAGGCAAATCCGTCTTGTAACATGCGAGTAATTTCTGCATCAGTCAAGCCATATGAAGGCTTGATATCAATTGATGCTTGAACCCCAGAACCCTGCTCTGTAGCACTCACCGATAACAAACCATCGGCATCAACCTGAAAGGTCACCCGAATGCGCGCTGCACCAGCAGCCATTGGTGGAATACCCCGCAATTCAAATCGACCCAAAGAACGACAGTCTTGCACTAATTCACGCTCACCCTGCACCACTTGAATAGCAAGCGCAGTCTGACCATCTTTAAAGGTTGTGAAATCCTGCGCACGAGCAACGGGAATCGGTGTATTGCGAGGGATAATTTTCTCTACCAAGCCACCCATAGTTTCAATACCGAGAGAGAGCGGAATAACATCTAGCAAGAGCCACTCATCATCTTTACTTTGATTACCGGCCAGCAAGTCAGCCTGCATCGCAGCACCTAAGGCAACTACTTGATCAGGATTTAAATTATTTAAAGGTTTAGTGCCAAATAATTCACCAACAGCGCGCTGAACATTGGGCATACGGGTTGCGCCCCCCACCATCACAACACCCTTAATCTCTTCAGCCTTCAGGCCAGCATCACGCAAAGCCTTTTTCACTGCAACCAAGGTCTTATTGACTAAGTTCTGAGTAATCTCAAAGAATTGAGCCTGACTAATACCAACATTGATGACCGTGCCATCAGCGAGAGTCTCGTGAACACGTGCCAAAGGATTGTGGCTTAGCAACTCTTTCGCATGCGTACAAGCTTGCAATAGAGTGCGGTGGTCATGCACTGATAAAGGTGGAAGCTTGGCTTGCTCTATCACCCAGCAATACAAACGATGATCAAAGTCATCACCACCCAAAGCAGAATCGCCGCCAGTAGACAATACTTCGAATACCCCTCTACTCATGCGCAGAATAGAAATATCGAAGGTGCCACCACCTAAGTCATAAACGGCGTAAATACCTTCAGAGGCGTTATCTAAACCATAGGCAATAGCAGCAGCAGTTGGCTCATTCAACAAGCGCAGAACCTCTACACCGGCTAGCTTGGCAGCATCTTTAGTCGCTTGGCGTTGAGCATCATCAAAGTAAGCAGGAACTGTAATCACCGCACCAACAATCTCATCAGAAACTGAATCTTCAGCCAACTGACGTAAACGTGCCAGAATTTCCGCGGAAACTTCAATCGGACTTTTATCTCCAGCAACCGTTCTTAACTTCAACATGCCAGGCTCATCGACAAAATCGTACGGAGCGCTTTCTAGGTGCTCAACATCTACCAAGCCACGTCCCATAAATCGCTTTACAGAAACAATGGTGTTCTTTGGATCAGAAACAATACTCTCTAAGGCCTCAAAACCAGCTTGAGTTCTCCCATTTGGTAAATAACGCACTACCGAGGGAAGTAATTCACGACCCTGAGCATCTGGCAGGACTTTAGGCAACGCATCCCGAACAATTGCCACCAATGAGTTGGTGGTTCCCAAATCAATTCCTACAGCGATGCGTCGCTGATGTGGGGCTAAGGATTTACCGGGTTCGGAGATTTGTAATAAGGCCATAGAGAGTCAGTTTAAAGCTATACCAAATCTGAGATCGCGTCTTCAAGCTCAATGGCGAACTTATCAATAAAAAGCAACCCCCTTAATAACTCAGCAGCACGCCCATAATTTTGAGCAGCATCAATTGCCTGAACTACTTCCGAAATGGTTTCTTGTTTAACTTGAGCTACTTCGTCCATCAGGACTTCAAGACTGGGGAGATCTTCGGCCTGCTCGTCCAGACTTTCACGCCACTCCATCTGCTTCATCAAAAAGGCAGCGGGCATCGCCGTATTGGTTTCCAATTTTGCATCTACGCCATGAAGTTGACATAAATAAAGGCCGCGCTGAATTGGGTGCTTGAGTGTTTGATATGCTGTGTTGGCAAAGGTTGCCATTTGCATGGCAAGCCGCTTTTCAGTTTCACTGCCACGCGCATGGCGATCAGG
>CAIOIX010000469.1 GCA_903858445.1 uncultured beta proteobacterium | reverse complement strand
ATGTCCTAAGTAAAGAGCATCAATCGGTATGTGTGATTGATAGTCAAAATAAGGTAGTCTCACTAGATTTGGCTGCTGGAAATTCAAAATCAGTCTATGGACAAGCCCCTTTTACGGTAGTGAGCTCTGATTTAAGTAAGTTTGATTTGTACTTTCAAGGGTGGAAAGTGAAGTTTGATGCTCTTGGTACACAGGCAATTCGTTTAGAAGAGACGGCATATTTGACCTCCAATTAGCATTAATGATCAAGTGTAGTTGCCTAGAAATTAGGCCTTGCCGCTTCAGATACCTGTTTGAGGCGGCTTTTTCATACCCCTTTTTGTCATAAAACCTTCACTACTTTGTCATTTAAGTCATGGATGATGAACTGGTATCTAAAACAACACTCCTTCACGACGACTTTTCCCAGCTTCGGCTGGGATTCTTTTTTAGGGATTTAAGCAAATGCCATCAAACAAAGAAAATATGAATTGTGAAGCCGATATTGAAGGTAGCGATGAGTTTGAAGTTAGAAAACTAATGATTGAAGAGCGACAACGCAGGGTGCTAGCTAATTTAGGTAAAACGGTCAATGAGATAGAGGCCGATTTGCCTCATAAAACCCTCTCGGCAGAAGATTAGATCGGAGATGTTCGTTTAAGAAAGGTAAGTATCAGATAAGTACATTGCCTAGATGAGCGCTCAGCTACACCAAATTACTAAATTGATTTTTCTCATCAGGCGACCATGGGTGGTAGAGCCGCCATTCACGCTAATCAAGCCTCGGAGGCGCTAACCGACCCAAAACCGTCGGTCATTATCAACAAAAACTGTTTATTTCACAGTCTTAGCATCTTGTCCAAACAATAGTCTCTTTGCCTCTTCACTAACTGTAGGGGCGGTATTGATAGTGTTTGCTAATTCATAGGCCTTGAGTGTTGCCGGTCTATAGCGAATTCTTTCGAACCACTCATACAGAAATTGAAGCTCTTTAATATTTTGTTGCTGACGCACATGTGGGACCACCCATGGATAACAAGCCATATCAGCAATCGAATAGTCGCCCGCAATATATTGCCTGCCATCAGATAAATGCTTGTTTAGAACCCCATATAAACGAGATGTTTCTTTGACATAGCGATCCATGGCATATTGAATCTTCTCAGGAGCATATTGAACAAAATGATGGTTCTGTCCTGCCATCGGACCCAAACCACCCATTTGCCAAAAGAGCCATTCCAGAGCCAAGTTGCGACCCCTTAGATCCTGTGGAATAAATTGCTTAAGCTTATCTGCCAAATACAAAAGGATGGCACCAGATTCAAATATGGCAATAGGATCGCCGCCATCGATTGGATTTTTATCTACGATTGCTGGAATTCGATTATTGGGAGCAATAGCTAAAAAGCTCGGTTCAAACTGCTCACCCTTACTAATGTTGATTGGAAAAATCTCATAAGGCAAATTTGCCTCTTCCAAGAACATCGTGATCTTATGTCCATTGGGAGTAGTCCAGTAATAAAGATCAATCATATGCTCACCCTATTTCTTGAGTCGTTCGTTGCTTGGGAAAAGGCTCTTTCTTGACTCTTCATCAACCTCTGTCTTGAAAGTGAATTTCGTTTTAATTGCCTCAACAGCCTGGGCGCTTGGCTTGGCGTTGATCTCATCCAATAGGCGTTTAACGCTAGGTAATTTTTCCCAGGCACCATCACCTAAGAAGAAGGGAATCATCCTTGCCCAAGCCCATACAGACATATCTAACATGCCATACTCCTTCAGCATATAAGGCTGTTTAGACAAACGATTCTCTAATATTTCCCAATGACGCCATGCTTCAAAGTCATAGCGATTAATAGCGTATTCGAGCTTTTCTGGAGCAAAGTGTTTGAAGTGAACGAGCTGTCCACAGTAGGGACCAATGCCTGTTGCGAGAAACATGAGCCATGAATAAAACTCCGCATGCGCTTCGGGTGTTTTGGCTGGCATGAACTTATCAATCTTCTCACCCAAGTACAACATGATCGCTGTGCTATCAAACACCTTAATATCGCCATCAACCAAAGCAGGAGTCTTGCCGTTAGGATTGATTGCTCTAAATTCTGGCTTGTGTTGATCGCCCTTGCGAGTATCAGTTACAACAACCTCATAGGGCGTATTAGTCTCTTCTAAATACAGGGCTACTTTGATTGGATTTGGCGATGGATGAAAGTACAGTTTGAGCATGATTTATTCTCGGCTTCCTAATTAAATGACTTCTAAAACTTTGGTTAATGAAGTGCCTTCATAGTTTGGCTTTTCGCCAATCTCTTCAAAGGGGTGTCCAAGACGATTAACCCAAAATACATCAAAGCCATACCACTTGGCTGCTAGAGCATCCCATGCGTTACTTGATACAAAGAGAATTTCCTCTTTTTTAACAGGAAATGCTTTTAATAAAAGCTCATAGGCTTGTGGGGCCGTTTTAAACAAACGAACATCTTCAATGGTCACGACTTTATCAAGATAAGGCTTTACTCCATTGCTCTCTACTACAGTAGCCAGCATTTCTCGACTGCCGTTAGACAGTATGGCCGTAGACAAGCCTTTTTCTTTAATAGCTTTGAGAACGCTCACACTATCTTCAAAGCCAGTGAGCTTGGCATACTGATTCATCAATTGCTTCTCATATTCAGGAGTGAGATTTAAGCTCATCCGCTTACAGACATATCGCAAAGAACGAATAGTTAATTCCCAAAATGGGAGATAGTGTTTGCTTCCATTAGGATTAGGATCGCTCATAGTGACTAAGCGGGTATATTCAATTTGACGATCACGCCACATCAAGGCGAATGCTTGGCCATGCCCTGGAAATAGTTCTTCTGCCAATTGCCCCATGGAGTAAACATCAAATAGTGTTCCATAGGCATCAAAAGCGATGAGCTTATACATTTTGTCTCCTACTTTTTATTATGAATTTGTATTGTCGTTTAAAACAGGATTAGAAGTGTTCATCCTTACTGCGGATCTCAATTTCCCAAGTCCAAGCGGCTTTAGGCTGGTTAAGAATAGCCATATAGGTTTTGGCAATAGCTTCAGCCGTCATGGCATCGTTAACGGGATCAGACTTCACGGAGCCATCAATCACGAAATGCGCTACATGAATACCTTGAGGGGATAGTTCACGAGCCAAACATTGGGCTAAACCTCGGACGGCAAACTTGCCCATCGCAAACCCCGACGAGCCTGCAAATCCTTTAATGCTGGCCGTAGCCCCAGTAAAGAAGATGGCGCCATGATTTCTGGGGATCATGCGTTTTGCTGCCTCTTGCGCGGTGGCAAAAGCTCCCATAGCTGTAGTGTGAAGCGCCTCAGATACTTTATTTGGATTAAGGGAAAGAATATCACCTTTGATTCTGGCGCTTGGGTTGAATAAAACGACTTCTGGCTCACCCCAAGCATTCTCTACAAAATAAAATAGCTTTTGAATATCCTCTATAGAGTTGACGTCTACTTTAAAGGCTTGTGCGCCAATACTCTCAGCTAAAGGCTTGAGCTTTTCCATATCACGAGAGGCCAATGCAACGGTGTAGCCCGCAGTAATGAGTTCTCTTGCAAAAGCGGCACTGATTCCAGGCCCAGCACCAATAATTAAAGCGACTTTATTCATATTTAATAGCCTTATATGGGAGACTCAAAACACTTCAAAGTTTATTGTCGTTTAAAACAATATTTGATGTTTCAAGCGCATTGGACTGGCTCTTACTGGCCGTT
>CAIOIX010000468.1 GCA_903858445.1 uncultured beta proteobacterium | reverse complement strand
TTAAATGCTTCCTCAAAGACATTCAGCCCTACTTGCGTTGCCATTAATTTATCCCTCTCAATAATTCTTTTAACGCCACTTGAACTCGATCATCATCCATAGCCTCAAGACTTAAAAACAAAGAGTATGAATCTACGATGCTGTTATTCGCATCATCCTCTTTGGTATTTAGGGCTTTAATTCTTTGTGGTGCATAACGCCAAACCTCTAACTCCAAACTGCCATCGATCGCCTCCGGGACTATTTGATCGGCATCCAACTCGCGCTCTAATTTCCGCCAGTCCAATTCTCCAATTACTCGCACAATATTTGGAGGTGCCCCAAGCATGGTTTGCTCGGCCAGGGCGCTCAACCCCCCAAGGGGCAAGCTCTCAATATATAGATTTGGGTTTCGAATCCACAGACGTTTTCGTACTGGGGTTTGTAAATAAGGCTTAATAGCCTTCCAAAGTTCGCCCCCTTCAATCGTCAGCCGCCAGAGTTGCCCCCTTCTATGGGCATCGAGATCTAACCAACCATGCTCCATCAACTCGCTTTTAATACGAGTCATAGTCATGAGGCTATAGCCCAAGTGCATGGCAATCTCTTTTGGATTTAATGTGTCAGGCAAATTACCAAGCAGCGTATTAATCAAAAATACTTGTGTTGCCACATGCAGCTTTTCTTTGGCATCTGCCCTTGTTGCCAATGCGCGCTCTTGAAACTCCACTCCCAACGGGGGTAGGTAGGCCTGTTTAAACGGAATGATGAAAGGCATGCGCCTCGTAACCATCTCCTTACGCGCATAAGCCTGAAGAGCATCTCCAACCCAAATGACCGGCACCCCAGCCTCTTTCTGAATAAGCGCTCTTTGTTTAAGTAACGCTGGCAATGCTTGAGCCCCGTCCTTATTGGCCATCAAAAGAACCTCGATCCCAGCCAGCCTAGCTTTGCCCATATCGTATGTTTGGGCAATATAGCGTGGTAATTGCGCCCCTTTCTCCCAAGCGCCCTCCTGCAGCAAATCCTCCCCCAGGGTTTGCTGCAAGTAGATGCCTGCTTGGTCAAATAGCTCATGTGCATTCGTCATGTGTCCATTTTAACACTGTTTTTATCTATTAACATACACTATGTTAATAAGAAATAAAGTATGTTAATTAATTGATTTTATTGGTATAAATATCAAATTCCCATATTTCCTAGGTGCTGAGCAATGCGATCCATGGGTTGCTCAGAATTAGCCAATGGCACCCCTAGAGTTGCTGTTCGCGCCCGTATAGGCTGGACACTCTGCGAGGCTGAATGTCTGATGTTGGCAATACTGGAGCTAGGTCTTTCGATTGCCTCATAAATAGACTCAATCATGGTTTGCCACTGCTCTGGCTGATTGTTCTGCACAAAGACCTGCATGTAAAACGGATCTGACATGTATTTGTTAAAACAGACTGCCTTATCAATGTGATCGATTTCATCTGAACGGGCATTTAGGAACTTGAGCATTTGCAGCTTTGCTTCTGATACCAATTCGGAAGGTTTTTTCTGTGAATCTGCGTGAGCCATCACATTGCCCACAAACTTACTTTCTATTTCATATTTGCGAATCACATCTTGCAAGCTCGTAACCGTGCATTGCAGGTCTTCAACTTGCTTTTCAAGATCTCGCTTTTCATTGATGATTTTCTGTACACGCTCACACCCCCTCTTCGATTTGATGTTGCCAGAGGCATCTTGAATGACGCTGCCGTCAGCATCGGGACTCGAACCCGTAGGTCCAGGGTTCAATACTCGCTGGATTAGATCTTCACCAGTTTCGGCGTGAACCTCGGTTTGTGGGGGAGCATCGACAGTGATGGTGGCTGGTGCAGGCAATAATTCACTAAGATCATGGACTGGTGGTGGTAGCTTACTTTCTGAGGTGGGCATAAAGGCTGGTACGTGCACCTCGCCCTTTACAGGCGTAAATATAGGCTCGGGTTCAAGAACTTCAGACTCCTCTTCCAATACTTCGCCCTCATCAATATCCTCAGATAACTTGGCAAGAGGTGCATTAGGAGTCTTACTTAAATCATCTAGCAAGTTGGTTGCTTGGCTCCGACTCTGGCTCTTACGCTCCTTATCTAATTGAGCGGTTTCTTGCCTGGCTTTTGCTTGCGCAATCAATTCAAGTGCACGCTCTTCCCTTGCCTTATTACGCCTTGCGGCGCTCTCGGCGGCGTGCTTTTCATAGGCTTCTTTTTCAAGCCGATCGCGCTCTTTCTTGGCCTCTCTATCCTGCACCCTCTGAATTGAGCCACCCTTAGTTAGAACCTCCGACTTAAAACCTTCCACTTCATTTGCTACTTGCGTCATTGCCTGTCTCCTCTTTTAATAAGTT
>CAIOIX010000467.1 GCA_903858445.1 uncultured beta proteobacterium | reverse complement strand
TGGCACTTCATGTCCTTGGCTACGAACCAAGGGTCGTGGGTTCAATTCCTGCCAGCCGCACCATACTACATAAGGGTCTCCCGTCAGGGAGGCCCTTTCCATTTGCACTATAGAGTGATATTTGCACTATAGAATGGGTTTTTTTGGCTTCGATTGCTTAATTTACCGCCCGCAAAGCTATATGGAATATGGGTCTACTATCAACCCCTATTTTTCTAGGGTTGCACTATAGCGTTAATTTTCTCGTTTGGGATTGATCTGGTCATTGTTCATCAAATCGGCATCAATGAATTAGGCTGTTGTGCGCTCCAGGCACGACTAGGTATGACTGCTTCTCTACCTATTGCAGACATTCAAATGAACCTTTCCGATAGATTCCGATCGGCAGAGAACGGCCAATAAGCGGCATTGAAAATAAAAACGATAGCAAAGCTGGAACTTCAATCTAGAATCTTTTTTATAGATCTATTATTGAAATAATAGTAATTTCAATGCAACATGACTACTTCATAGATATAAACCCTAGTAAGTAAATATGAATGTAATCTGCATGCGCAGTAATTGCTAGTTAGTCTCATCTTTAAATGGTGGGTCAAATTGAATGAAAGTTCTACGTATTTATTAATTTAGCAGCATGAAAGTGGGATATTTAAATGCGTAAAAATACTTTTCGCTTCAGCATTATTCAGTGCTACCTCATACTTACTGCGATAACCACACTCATCATTTGTGGCACATTTTATTTTTATTCCAGAGAAGCGGTCTTCACGCTTTCAAAAAAAATTACAACTGAAATTAGTAGTAAAACAAACAGTCGAATTACGGATTTTTTTGTGCTTCCAGATGTTCAAGAGAAAATCCTAAGTCATTTGGTAGGGGTATCCAATTTTATTTCTCAGGAAGATCGTCTTTTAAGGCTGTTGTGGGAATTTGCACAAGCTTTACCAGATGTAGAGTCGATAGTCCTAGCGGATGAATATGGCAATTATTTGCAAGCGCGCTTACATCCTGAACTTGCAACAAGAGTAATTAATCATAATCTACAGCCACCGATTGAAATTAGGACGATTCGCGATGAAAACTATCGCGTATTAAGTAGTGAAAAGAAAGTAAATCCAGAATTTGATCATCGCACCCGTGATTGGTATAAACAAGCAAGGGAAATTGAGGGTACTCGCTGGTCTGAGCCATACATTGCTAATACCACTAAGCAAACCGTAGTAAGTGGAACTCATGCAATATATTTAGAGAAGAAATTTGTAGGCGTAGTAAATCTGAATATTCCACTGTCTGAATTATCTGAATTCATGGGCAGTCAACAGGTAAGTGAGCATGGCATTGCATTTATTGTCAATACAGGCGGCGATTTGATTGGTTTTCCGGATAAAAATCTGATTAAAGTAAAAGACGACACTAACGGAAATTTGCGCTTAGGAAAGATAAAAGACCTTTCACAAAACTGGATTAAGGAAGGTTGGGATCACTATCAAAAGGAGAAAAAAGATAGCTTTTCATATTCTGCCGGCGGAAATACTTATCTAGCAAGCTTTACTCAACTATCCGAACCATCATTATCTAATTGGCGTATAGGTGTGATTATTCCTGAAAGCGATATAACTGCCGTGGTTGATAAGACTCTTGTTATCGCCTTAAGCGTCGCAGGCGTTATATTTTTATTATCCCTTTATCCTTTACTTTGGTTTGCTAGAAGGCTATCTAATCCCATCAAGGAATTAGTTGAACAGACGCGTCAACTTAGGGATTTCCGCTTGGACAATATCAGTTTGGTAGATTCCCCAATTATTGAAATGAATGCATTGAGTAATTCCATTGTTTCTGCTGCGCAGGGATTAAAGGCTTTCCAAAAGTATATTCCAGCAGAGTTGGTCCGCCAGCTTATGAGTACTGGAGATGCAATTGAGGTTGGGGGAGAGAGTCGTTACCTTACGATGTTATTTTCAGATCTACAAAATTTTTCAACCCTGTCGGAGTCAACCCCAAGCAGAGAATTATTACTAAGAATATCTGGGTATTTTGAAATTTTTGTTAAAGCAATTAACGAAGAAAAAGGATATGTGGATAAGTTTATTGGGGATGCGGTAATGGCTTTCTGGGGCGCCCCTATATTGGAACATCATCACGCTTATCACGCTTGCGTGGCTGCTATTAAAGCGCAGCGGCGCATGAAAATCTTTAATGAGGGATTGCTAAAAGAAGAAAAGCCAGAGCTCATTGTTCGAATCGGATTACATTCGGATGCAGTCTTGGTTGGTAATGTCGGCTCGGATGAGAAGCTAAGTTATACAGTAATGGGGGATGGTGTCAATATTGCCTCTCGCTTAGAGGGGGTAAATAAGGACTATGGAACTACTATATGCGTTAGTCATTCTTTATTCAAAGAGGCTGGTGAACGATTGTGGGTGCGCCCAATTGATGTGATTCAGGTTAAAGGTAGAAAAGGTGAGTTCTTAATTTACGAATTGATGGGCATTCGTGATGGAACACAAGAAACAGCCTTATCTGAGTATGGGCAAGCCTTGTGTAAAAAAACAGAAAAAGCTTTCTTTTTTTATAGTCACGCCAATTATGTTGAGGCTGCTAAAGCTTATGACTCCATCGCATTGGAATATGACGATGAACTTTCTAGGGTAATGAGGAATAAAGCTTTATCGAAGTTGAAAATGGGGGAGTAGGGAAGATCATATTGATTGGGGCCTCTTCATTCTCACTGAATCCTAATAACCAACTTCGGGTGGTTTTCTTTAGGGTCTGCTTCGGGTCGGACTCCGCCATCTAAGGCGAAGTTGGATGAATGACTCTTCTCAAACTTATAACAGTCTGATGTTGTTATTCAGGTCAATAAATTGAAATGGCGTAAAACATAGAGTAAGGCGAAGGTCTGTTTTACAGCTTAAAGTCGCCCATTGAATTTCCCGCTAGATACAGAAATTAAATCTCAACTAGATTGTTTATGGCTGCTGGTAAGGCTTGCTTTTTTCTATTGATTGAAAGCCATCGAGCAGGCCGAAGCTGAAAAGCTGGCCGCGCAACAGGTTGAGCAGGAACGCTTGG
>CAIOIX010000466.1 GCA_903858445.1 uncultured beta proteobacterium | reverse complement strand
GTATTTTTAGTAGGCCAGCCTACATTGAGGCATTAACGCCTTCTGAAAAGGTAATGCGCCGTTAAGTTTCATTGGTGGTTCATGACAACTCAGCATGTCTGATATTCCAAGCAATAAACCCTACCTAATTCGAGCGCTACACCAGTGGTGCTCGGATAATGGTTTCACGCCTTTTATGGCTGTATTTGTAGACTCAACAGTTGAAGTACCAATGGAGTTTGTTAAGAATGATGAGATCGTTCTTAATATAACTGCAGAGGCATGTCATCAGTTGCAAATTGAGAATGACTACATTAGTTTTCAGGCTAGGTTTGGTGGCGTGCCTAGAAAGATATTGGTTCCAGTTACTCATGTTCTGGCTATTTATGCTAGAGAGAATGGTCAGGGCATGTCTTTTCCGTTTGATCCAAGCGAGGCGAAGAAAGCAATTTCTGAAAAATCTGAGTCTTCAATAACCAAGAGTGCAAAGTCATATTTCTTAAAGATTGTGAAATAGGTTAAAATATCCACGTTGCCCCTTTAGCTCATCTGGTAGAGCAACTGATTTGTAATCAGTAGGTGGTCTGTTCGAGTCGGACAAGGGGCACCAAAAATCCAAATGCTAAAACTTTCAGACGTCACTCTAGTAGCTGTAAGCTCAGTAGATATTGAAAGCACATATCTTGCCCTGGAAATTTCTAGTCATGAAATTGAATTTGGGGCTATTAAGTTCTTGACGTCAGAACCAGTTGTTGTCAAAAATCCCAAAATTCACATTTCTAAAATTAGAAAGCTAGATTTTGATGGGTACAGCAGCTTTATTCTGGAAGAGCTACATCAATATATAGACACCCCTTTCTGTTTAGTAATCCAAGCCGACGGATTTGTTCTAAATGCAAAGCAGTGGAATCCGGATTTCCTGAAATACGACTACATCGGTGCTCCTTGGCCAAGCGAGGTCATATTGCTTCCAAGCAAGTCTGTAATTCAGCTTAATAAAAACTGCGTTGGGAATGGTGGATTTTCTTTGAGAAGCAAGAAATTGCTGGAGCTAACATCAAACATTAAATATGATGAATTAGATTTTCCCTCCAAATCAGAGGACTTTGTAATTTGTTATTTTTTATATGAAGAAATGATTGAGGCGGGCATAAAGTTTCCGCCGCCACAAGTGGCGGCTTCATTCTCGATAGAGAGCTCAAACGCTGCTTATGGGGAGACCCCTAATACATCTTTTGGATTCCATGGGAAAGCCTTGAGGGATGTGATATTTTCCCAGCTTTTTAAGCACTAGTTTTCATTTCATAAATTGCTCTGCAGGAATTTAGCATTTGAGCACAAAGGCGATCAATATGAAAGTTTTCAACCCCAAAGTTGAAGCGTCTCTCAATCCCCTCTGCACCCTCTAGGTCAAATTTTTCAAGCTGTTTTTTTATAAATAATGCTGGCTCTACAATATCAAGAGGGCTGTATGTCGCATAAAACTCATTAGGTACCTGCAAATTTTTCAGACTACTGATAAGGCTCCGGGGGACTAAGGGAAGTCCACCTGTTATTAAGGCATCAAAAAACCTTATAGGTAGATCATTGAGGACCGGAATTATCCAGTGCAATTTATGTGAAGCCCATTCCTTTAGCTTTTGTTCATCTGTAAGGTGATGAAAGTCATTGGTAGTGATGTTGATAGAGGGATAAAGAGCTGAAAGCGTAGCAATGGTTTTATTTCTATGAATAAATTTTTCATAGAAATAATATTTTCCAAGGGGCTCATTGCTACGAGGAGTATTCAAAATAGATGTTTTATTGTTTTTGAGAAAATCGATTTCCCACTGATTAGATCCGCATGGAATACCGCCGATAACATTAGGGTTTAGTCGGCCGGATAAAGCTAAATCTTCTTGGTGGGCAGGGAAATAGATATCCGCGAAAATTGCAATTTGAACGCTATTTTGGATCCAGTGATGATTATCATAGTCATGAACAGCATAAATTGTATTTGGGGTATTTTCGTAAAGACTGCAAAGTCTGCTGGTGCCAATTTCTGAAAATAGATTGTTGGTCATGATGACCAAGCTATCATTTAAGGAGGCAATCAAATTATTATCAATATGTTGGGTTTTTAGAGCGTCCGCACTGATGAAATTTATGCGGTGATCTAAAAGATGTTTTGAAAGATGTCCAAGGTTTGTATGATTCTGGATTACAACAATATTTTTCAGACTATTGGCGCTAAAGTATTGCCTCTTCGCCCGAAGAATTTCGTCCTTCTTCAGTGATATTGAAAATAGAAGATCGGATTCTAGCTCCTTAAGATGTTGAATTTTAGATTCAACAAGGAGCGACTGGGGTACGGTGGCAATGATGTCTGAAAAGTTAATCATCTTAAGTGCGGATTATGTGGGTGTCCAAGCGGTTAGAATAACCCATATGGAATTTAAACTTTTAAGAGGCTGGTTATGAGTAGAGGGGTGATATCAATATATTGGGGTGATGAATCCAAATTACCAATTGACCGTTTAAAAGCATCATTAAAAAAATATCACCCAGAATTGCCCCATGAGATTATTAGGGTAGATGCCCCATCTGACGATGCCCGCAGTCTGAACCAAAAAGCGGCAATGATGGATCTTTCCCCATTTGATCAAACCCTTTTCTTGGATTTGGATACAGTAGTGATGGGAAATTTGGATTTTGGATTTCAGATGGCTGAAAGATTCGGAATGGCTCTCGCCATTTGTGAGTCCCCGTGGGCCAGAAGATATACCAATATATTTCAGGCAGATGAAGTTGAGTACAACACTGGCGTAATTTTCTTTACAAAAAAGTCAGCTCCAGTTTTTGAAAAGTGGAAAGAGCTATCTGAAAAAATTGATTCTTCCCTAGTGGGGGTATCTGATGGGAAGGTATTTAAAATGCCAGCAAATGATCAGGGCCCATTTGCATTATCAATAGAAGAAGTTGGCTTTAACCCATTCGTATTACCGCTCAATTGGAATTTTCGACCCATATGGCAGCGTAGTTTTTTTGGCCCAATCAAAATCTGGCATGACTATTCGAATCCACCACCATTTTTTGAAGAAATGAATGATTACTATCTTGGTAAGGATTCGATTATTCAATACCATCAAGGATAAGTTAGATGGAGCGCGCTGAAATTATTGCAACTCCCGATACATTGAACGGGGCGCTAGAGACCTGGTTTATACAAAATGTCGTCTTTCAGGGCTTGCCTTATAGCTTAAATTTTCAGCCCCAAAAAGTTGAGAGTTCTACGGTAATTTACTTGGAGCTATATCAGCTAAATCTCGAATTCATTTCCCAAGTAAGGGATCTAGGAAAAAAACTGGTTCTTTATCATATGGGCGATGAGAGAGGGGATAAAGATTTATCGGGGTATCAAGGTTGTGACCTCATTATTAGAAATTATTACTTTCCTCATGTATTTGATAACCCCAATCTTTCTAAGAAAATATTATGGTCTCCCAATGGATTTAGGACTGGAGTGGGGCCACGACAAAAGGATGTCATTAAAAATAGCTTAAATCGCCAATGCTTAGCTTCTTTTTTGGGGTGGATTAATAATCCCAATTCATATCAGAACGAGCGCATAGATTTTGCTAGTGCAGCAGCAAATTGTGGTGAGGACTTATATCTTTTGTCATCCCCCGGGTTTGCTAGTGGTTATTACGTTGGATTTTATTCTGGAGTATTGGAGGACAGCGTGTTTGCGCCATGCCCAGCTGGAAATTCTCCTGAGACGATCCGATTGTATGATGCCTTGGAATTGGGGTCAATTCCAATCATGCTTAAACATGAATTTTTATTGTCCAATCAAGCTCTTGCCAGTATTGGACCCGTTCCATTCCCCCTGTTGAATACTTGGGCAGAGCTCCCAGACTTTCTAGCTCGTATGAAGAATTTACGATCTGAGAGGCCTTCTGAAATTCAAGTGCTTCAGACCCAATGCCTACTGTGGTGGGAAAATTATAAGTATGCTTGTAGGTATAAAAAACTTAGTCATTAGAAATCCTAGAAAGGAATTTATTGTATGACTGTAAAACGATCTCTTGATATAGGTTGTGGATTAAATAATCGAAATCCATTTAATATGGATGAGATATACGGGATAGATATTAGAGAGCGTGCGGAAGAAAATATCTTAACTTGTGATCTGGCTGTTGAGGCAATTCCTTTTCCAGATGATTATTTTGATTGTGTATCTGCATTTGATTTTATTGAACACATTCCAAGGATTTTGTATATTCCGCACCGGCGTTTCCCATTCATTGAACTAATGAATGAAATTTATCGCGTGTTGAAACCAGAAGGAATATTCTTGTCGGTAACGCCCGCTTTTCCTCAGGAGGCGGCTTGGCGAGATCCAACCCATGTAAATGTTATTACTGAGCAAACCTTCCCCCTATATTTTGATGACGTTAATTGCTGGGGAAAGGACTATGGATTTACAGGATCTTTTCACGTTGAGTTACAACAATGGGGTGAAAATGGCGTCCATTTAGAAACCTTGATGAAAAAAGTTGCTAAATTGCAGGCTTAACCCTAGTTATTTTCTTCACATTTAGCCCGCTTATATGGGCTTGATATTATTGATTTATAAATATTTGCATAGTTATTGATAAAATTTTCGGCTGAGAATTGCATTGCGTGTTCAATGCATAACTTAGAGTAATTTTTAAATCCCCCCGACTTAATTACATTGCATATTTCATCTAAGTTTTTTGCTAGTAACTGAGGTGTTGGTGATAGCTCAGGTAGAGATCCTGTTGCAAACCCAGTAAAAGGGACTCCACAAATCATCGACTCAACTAGCGTCATCCCGAACGGTTCATTAAATGTTGCGGGGTGAATAAATAGTTCAGCTGAGGAAAGTGCATCATTTTTTTCTTGGGCCGTAGCGAGGAAGCCTTTATAGTGGATTGAGTACCCAATATATGGTTCTAGATGATTTTGAAAATATTCTGGATGTGAGATTGGGCCATAAATATAGATAGCTCGCCCTATCTTTTTGGCTATTTCTGGCAGAAGATGTACGCCTTTGTCAGGCCTAATTTCCCCAATCCAAATAAGCTTATCGTGTTCGCCGTTTTGATATTTCATTCCATCTTCAAAGCAGTTGTAGGCCAGAAACATATTTTCACATCTGAGGTGTGAGCTAAATATATTGTAATGGTTTAACAATTGACTTTTACTAACAAAAACTAAATATTGAGCTGCAGCATCCTCCATATCTGAGCCCTGGCATGTTGCAACCCACTTTCCCTCAAATCCTGTGAAGTCAAAATTAGCATGCTTCCCAGATGTTTGGGAATGAAATATATCTCCACTGAAGTATTTTTTAATTGGGGTTTTTCCATACCTTAAGTCATCTATTTGGGTGGCGGAGAGTGCGATGAAGCTACCGCCTTTCACATGATATGAACCCTCAGCACTCCCATGTGCTATTAGCGTTGGCTTATACCCCTTAGAAGCCAGTCCCTCAAATAAAATTTCTACTAATTTGGATACGCCACCCATGGCAACTGGATGGTCGATAATATGATGATCAAAAATGCAAATATTCATTTTAGATCCCAGTTACTATCATTTCTCTATACAACTCTGAGCCACATTTTGTGCAGATATAAGAGCGGTAATGCGAGGTCTTTTTAACATCGTTGTCGACAAAACCAAAGATAGGTTCATATGGAATTGATTTATCGATCCTAGGTAGTTGTTTGCTTGAGCCACAATAATCACAGGAAGGGTTTTTGGGGTCCTGTTGATGTTCTTTGCAGTATGTCTCTAAGTTTGGTTTTGAATTTAACCATCCATCCCATTTCTCCCGCTCTTTTTTTGCAGTTTTAATTTCCAGCCAATTTTTTAGAGGCAGGGCAGCAATGAAAAATAAAATAGCCAGAACTGCAGCTAATTCTAAGGAGTAATCATTATTCGGTGTCATACGCAGATATTTTTATTAGTGAAGAATTTTCGTATTTATTGTTTCAGGTAAGTAGAATATTGCCACCGCTCCAGTGCACATTAGAAAAATCGCAGGGTACCAAAGCCCTGCTTGGGAATTCCCCCACGCTTGGTTTAGCCAAGTAACAATCAAAGGAAGCAACCCACCAATCCATCCGGCAGCAAGATTATGGGGGAATGTTGCTGCACTATTCCTATTCTTTGCTGGAAATAGCTCTGCAAGAATAGCAGTTTGTGGGCCAACTACTAGAGCAAGAGCTAGCGATAGCATGATCAAAATCAATGAGATTGCAAATATGCAGTACTGATTGTTGGTTTGCATTAATTCAGTGCCAAAGATTTCCAATGCCCTATATGCTGGCAGGATCAATATTGATCCAAGTAAGAGTCCACCCAGGATGACTGGCTTTCTCCCAACTCTATCTGATAGCCATCCCGTAAATACTGTCAGTGGAAATAATGCCAGAGTTGAGTAGATACTCAGTTGATCAACCAATGCGGACGGTAGCTTAACCGTGGTTTTAAGGAAAATCGCCGTATAGACTTGAACGCAAAAGAAAAGAATAGCGCCGCTTGAAGATACGCAGAAAAATAATAAGAACATCTTCTTACGAATTTCTGGATCTTTAAAGTTATTTGCCAGTTGTGACTCCGCTTTTTGGTGCTTGCTTAGTTCTGTGAATACTGGTGTCTCCTCTAACGCTCTGCGCACCTGAAATGCAACCAATAGCAGTGCCAGCGAAACCCAGAACGGCACTCTCCAGCCCCATGCCTGAAATTCTGCGGCCGTT
>CAIOIX010000465.1 GCA_903858445.1 uncultured beta proteobacterium | reverse complement strand
TACAGCCATTGGGCTTGATTAACATTAAACCACATTGCATCACGTTTTTATTGGCTTGGGTTGACACTTTGTTGACGGATTTTCAATGAGGAGCATTTAGAGCGCATTCGCCCTACACAGTTAGTATGCCTTACTTCTAAAGCCTTGGATTCCTCAAATTAAACGCTCAATTTGATTTCTGAGATTTAACAATTCTCTGGGTGCCTGAGCTATCAACTGCAATCTTACCGGCAACTGCCGATGGAAACACCTTGATTTCCTCAAAGCTATATTGCGGCAAATGACTGTTGATCAAATCAACCACGATACGGGCCTGACTAGCATCACGAATACGCTTACCTGGCTCTCGATCGGATTGATCGGACATCCACAACTTAAACAAAGCAAAAGCACGTGGATCGACCGTATTCATACGAGCCATCTTGCCGTTAACGCCGACCACAATCTCACTAAATTTGGGCGCACTGAGCAACCAATCGGCATTACGCGCTTTTACTACCCAAAAATCATCGGCCAGCGCGCTAAAGCGACCAGGTTCAGCATCACTACCCTGACCCATGCGGCGCAAAATATCTACTTCATAACCATCTTTATTCACAGCGGTATAAAGCTGATCGCCACGAAGCGTAAAGGATGGATCAATGCCCTGAAGAAAGCCGAGCATACCGCCAGCAAGCGTATTTTCTTGGGTAAATAGGCTGAGTTTTTTACGGTTATCCCAGAGCAAATCAACATCCCGAGTTGCCAGATGAGCCTCATTCAAGCGGACTCCAGCAGCCGTCTCATAGGCATACAGTGCGTTAGTGCCAATAATAGTGAACCTGTCAGATAGGCCGGCCTCACTCAACCCAAGCAGGATATCAATAATGATGTTGGGTGTTCTGCCCACCCTTAGCGCACGATTTAGTCGCTGATGCTTTACGGCGGCCTGCTTTAGCCCGGACGAGAGTTCCGCCGAGCGCGCTTTGCCAGCAGTAAATTTGTCGTAGATGGCTTCTGTTTCAGTGCTTTTGGCACCAAGGCCGGTTTGACCGCCTCTAGTAGTGGTGCGCACCAGATATTCTTTGCCTTTAACGGTTTTCCATACCATTCCGCCCCGAAACTCCGCCGCACGTAATTTAGCCTGCTCCAAAGCGGTAAATGCGCTTTTCGCATCAATATATTGCCGGATGGAGTCTTCAGAAAGATCCACTATTTCCAAGTTATTTTGCATTTTAGTAAATTACTTGGAAATTTTGTCATTGTCAATTAAAACCACTATATAACCCCATGTATTACATAAAAGTTTGAGCTCTTACAGGTATGGGGCAGCCACAAATTAATTTTAATAATTTGAAATACAGGTGTAAATTGTTACTTAACATTAATAATAATTAAGTAACTTCTAAAAGGCTCGTATGTCAAACAGAAAAACACTAGTGCAAATTGCCTTAGAGGTATTGAAATGCAATCAAACGGAATTGGCAGCGGAAATGGGTGTCTCTAAAGTCCAGATCAGCAAGTGGAAGAACGGGGAATCGATGTCTGCAGTTATGGAAAAGAAACTTCGCAAAATAACCCAGGCTGGTGATCTTGATCCCGATTTTGTTATCTCCTGCGGATCAGTGGACGACGCAAAAAAATGGGAAAAATTGATCACTTACCAAATGTATAACAATGAGGCCGAACTAGATTACGGAATTGGAGATGAAGCAGTTTGTGCTGAACTAATGAGAATCCTAGCTGTAATTGGGGTCAGCATTCCAAAACC
>CAIOIX010000464.1 GCA_903858445.1 uncultured beta proteobacterium | reverse complement strand
TACCTGAGGAGCTTGCACGCCAGTGGATTAGCAATGCTACCGCGTTCACCAATCAAGCCAATCTTTATGCGCCTGACAGAAAGTATCTTTACGAAAATTTACCTATTCCGCTTCCCAAAGCTTTTATCGTCAAAAAGCCGCGCATGCGAGGGGGGATCAAGAAGGCCGATGGATGGCTTACGAAAGCAATCACGTATTTTGAAAAGCACCCTGACCATATCTTCTTATTGCTTGATTACGCTAGAGAGCGGATTCGAGCAAGAGCAGATACGATTAAATTTACCCAGAAAGAATTGGGCATTGGCCAACATAAAAGGAAAACTGCGGTTATTTCAAGCCCAATCAATGAGACCTATATGAGATTTCTGGATGCATTAGAAGTCGGCTATGAGCCCACTGGAAAAAATAGTCTGGTATTAAAGTGCGGAGGTAAGGCGGCGGATTATTTGCCATTTGCCTTTAGGCAGACAATGATTTTATTGGGGGGTTGTTGGATTTACTAGCAGTTAATAACTCTACCCAAGTAGCTTAAAACTTGCATTTCGTTGTTTTTAGGGCTCAGTAATCGGCCCAAAGTAGCTTGTATTCTGGGGTTAATACATTCGATGGATATTCCCGCAGGGATTGATATATACTAAAACTTACATCCGCCCCTTGGCAGTACGCCCCCTCACAAATCCTGAGGGTGAGCCGAACCCCTGGGGCATTTTCATTTTTAGCTCTAGAGAATTGCGCTTATGGAAACTAAACAAATTGCCATTCTTATAGATGGAGGGTTTTTTCTTAAAAGACTCGATAAATTGGTTCCAGCCAACAGGTGCGATACGCCAGAAAATATCGCACGAAGTGTTCGTAAGCTTTGCTTTGCTCATGTGAATAGACTGAAAGGAGGTGTTGGCAAGCTCTGGCAGCAACACCTCTATCGTGTATTTTTCTATGATGCCCATCCTTATGACGGCAAGGCGCATCACCCTATTGATAATAAGTCGATTGATTTCGGCAAATCAAATGTTGCATTACATCGTCAAAATTTATTTGAGCAGTTGCGTAAGGAGCGTAAATTAGCGCTTCGACTAGGCAAGGTAAATCGGGAGGGCGATTGGTCAATATCAACAAGACTAACGAAAAATATTCTTAAAACTAGGCAAGCGCTTTTACCCCTTCAGCGTCTAGAGAAGGGCCTACAAGGAGGACAGTCTGGACGACCAATACAAATGGAGTTCAGTGGCGAGGAGGCTCAAGAGCTTCTTAATGCCTACCAATTTTGGCAATCAATACAGTCTGGAGATGTTGCTTTGGGTCTGAGGCAAAAAGGTGTTGATATGCGAATTGCAATTGATATAGCTAGCCTTACGCTCAAAAAACAGGTTGGCACTATTGTTCTTGTGACGGGGGACAGTGATTTTGTTCCAGCAGCAAAACTAGCTCGTCGAGAGGGAATGGAATTCATACTTGATCCATTATGGCAAAACGTCAACGATGACTTATTTGAGCATATAGAT
>CAIOIX010000463.1 GCA_903858445.1 uncultured beta proteobacterium | reverse complement strand
GTCACGGGGAATGATTCGAAAATTGAGTGAATCGTCAGCGTGGAACATGTCAATCTGTGCCTAGCTGGCTAAATTAAATGATATGACTAAGTATGTAGAACTTGTTGTAGAGGATTTGCGGACGCGGGTTCGATTCCCGCCGACTCCACCATTTTGAAGTATGTAACAGTCCAACGCCACCCACCAGGGTGGCGTTTTTCTTTATAGATAAAGGCCCGCAAGGCCATCATGGTCTTTCTAAATCCAGCTCTAGCCAAAACCTCTGGGGGTATTATTGGGGGTATTCAAGCAAAATCGAACTGGATAAAAAACATGGTTGGGGGTACGTCTGGAAAGCTTACGGATAAAGGGATTAAAAGTTTTATCGCCCGCAAAGTTATTGGCAGCAAGCTTGCAGATGGACAAGGTCTTTATCTACTTATCACTCGTGCCAAAACTGCTTCATGGCGAATTAAATATCGCATCGAAGGTAAAGAAAAAAGTTACACCATCGGCACTTATCCTCAGAGCAGTTTGGCTCAAGCAAGACTTGAGTTAAAGGAAGTTAAAGCCTCACTGAATAAGGGCCGTGATCCCGTAGTTGCTAGGCGTATAACGATGGCCCAGGCGGCAGCCCATTCTGAGAGCACTTTCAGGGCTGTTGCTGAGGAATGGTTCGCCATGAAAGAGAAAGAATGGAGCCAAACCCACCATACCAAGTCCAAAAGGGCTTTTGAGCGGGATATTTATAAAGCGCTGGGCGAACTTCCCATTGAAAGCATCACCCCTTCTGTCATCGCTAAGGCTATTGAAACAATCAATAAGCGAGATGTTCTGGAGACCGCCACAAGAATTTTGCAGCACCTGAATGGCGTCTTTCGTTATGCGCAAGCAAAAGGTTTATGTGAAATTAATTCTGCCGCGCCCGTAAAAGAAATTCTTCCTAGAAAGAAAACAAATGGTCGCATGCCCGCATTGCTTGATTGGAATTCTTTAGGCGCCCTCTTACGCGCAGCAGAGGCTGCACGTCTTTCGCCATCAGTTAGAGCGGCTCATCGTCTTCTTGCATTTAGTGCAACACGTATTAGCAATGTTGTGCAAGCAGAGTGGAAAGAGTTTGATCTTGATGCAGATATTCCGATCTGGGTAATACCTCGCGCCAAGATGAAAGATCACACACGTATTGGCGATCATCGAATTCCTCTAGGCCCGCAAATTACTGCAGAGTTAAAGCAATGGGGGAAGCTTTTTGGGAGAAAAGGTTATGTATTTCCATCGCCAACAGGCAATCAATTCATCAGTCGTGAGAGTCTTGAGAAAGCTTATCGGGTAACACTCAATATGTCAGGAAAGCATGCACCCCACGGCTGGCGTAGCGCGTTCTCTACACTAGCCAGAGACAATGGGTTTGAGCAAGATGTTGTTGAGTTAGCACTCGATCACGCACATGGGAATGAGGTTGTAAGGGCCTATGATCGTGGTGAAAGATTCATACAAAGGATCGAGCTATACAAATGGTGGGGCGAGAAGCTTACTCATGCGCAGAATGGGGCTGAGGTTATTGAGTTAATAAAGAAAGTAGCGTAACCGGTAAATTCAATTTTCTAAAGATCACGGACCTGCTTTATGTTGGTAAATCCTTCCGCAGCCAATGCCTCAAGTAAGTCATTGTCATCATTTTTTATATTATGAATAAATGAATGTGCTTTAT
>CAIOIX010000462.1 GCA_903858445.1 uncultured beta proteobacterium | reverse complement strand
TGAAGACTCCTGAATCCCTCGGATTAGGCAGTTCTTCAATGATGAAATACAAAACCCCATCTTGATATACGGGGTCTGAGAATGAATCTATGAAAAATTGCTTAAGCTCAGAAAGAAATACCTTAACTGACATGATCCATCGCCATTTCAGAAAAGCATCAAGATCATGATGTAAGAATCAATCCTAAATGGGGCGCTCATGGCTTAGGAAATCCCCCCCCCATTCCAATCCACTGGATCGCCATTAGGCTGGTAGCCGGGCACTAACTTTTTGAGCATGCTTCTAATGAGCTTGCCATCACATGCATCTAAGGCGACATTAAGTTTTTCAAGCTCTTCCTGCAAATCACTCCAAGATAAAAACTCTTCATGCGCCTTCATGATTTTCGGGTGAGCTGTTGGCTGTGGATTATCACCAATCAAGAGTTCTTCATAGAGCTTTTCCCCTGGACGCAAACCAGTGACGGCAATCTCTATGTCGCCATGAGGGTGGGCATCATCCTTAACCAATAGGCCCGATAAATACACCATCTTGACAGCCAAATCATGAATACGCACGGGCTCGCCCATGTCTAATACAAAGACATCACCCCCAACAGCCATGGCGCTCGCCTGAATCACCAACTGCGCCGCTTCAGGAATAGTCATGAAATAACGCGTCACTTCAGAATGTGTCAGGGTAATGGGGCCACCAGCCGCAATTTGAGCGCTAAAAAGTGGTGCTACAGACCCTGATGAGCCCAGCACATTACCAAATCGCACCATCGAAAAATTCGTTGAATGATCGTCTTTAATATCTGCCATTGCCTGTAAAACGAGTTCGGCAATGCGCTTGCTGGCACCCATGATATTCGTTGGTCTAACAGCCTTATCAGTGCTCACTAAAATAAAATTACTTACACCGCACTCTAAACTCGCTTGGGCGCAGGTGAACGTTCCAAAAACATTATTCCGAATGCCTTCAGCGGGATTTTGCTCTACCAATGGAACATGCTTATAAGCTGCTGCATGAAAGACCGTAGCTGGCTGATGAGCTCTAAAGATCTTTCGCAATAAATCACTATCTCGAACTGAAGCTAAGCAAGCCACCAACTTGATTGGCAAAGCTGGGTGAGGTAGGGAAGCTTGATCATCACTGCCATTCGCCAAATGATCCCCATTAAGCCCGGTGACAGCCTTCTTTAATTCCTCATAGATTAAATAGAGGGAGTGCTCACTACTATCGAGCAGGATTAATGATTTAGGGGAAAATTTGATGATCTGACGACAGAGCTCACTACCAATGGAACCACCCGCTCCCGTGACCAAAACAACTTGGTCACGAATATTTTTTTCTAATAGCCCTACTGCAGGCGGAACTACTGCTCTGCCGAGCAAGTCGTTCATATCCAAATCATGTAAGTCTGAAATTCTGACCCGACCAGAGGCCAAATCAATGAGTCCTGGCAAGGTGCGAACACGTACGCCACATCCATTTAATGAGGCGATAATTTCGCTTCTTCTACCCTGATGAGCCGAAGGAATGGCTAGCAGCACATCTGTAATGTCTAGTCGACGGATCAGTTCGTGCAAGCCCGTATTGGGATGCACAGAAATTCCATTAATCGTACTTCCCTGCAGATGGGGATCGTCATCAATAAAACCTTTGACCAACATTTCTTTATTGCTAGATATGCCCAATGCCAATTGACGACCTGCTGAGCCAGCCCCATAAATCAGTGAAATAGGTTGAGCTCGGTGAAAAGACTTTTGAACATTATTGATACTGCCTAGCCAATAGCGCACAAAGTATCGACTGGTGCCAATTCCGATAAATAAGAGGATGGGTTGAATAACTCCAATCGATCGAGGCACGTCATCCACTCCAAAGAGTGTAAATGTGCAGAAGAATAAGCCCGTGTAGATGATGAAAACGCGCGCCATTGAAGCGAGCGCAGCCGAGCCAACATATCTAAAAATAGCTCGATATAAGCCAAAAGAAATAAA
The DNA here is from genome assembly GCA_903858445.1 of uncultured beta proteobacterium. GTDB lineage: Bacteria > Pseudomonadota > Gammaproteobacteria > Burkholderiales > Burkholderiaceae > Polynucleobacter. The sequence continues at coordinate 1,720 of CAIOIX010000462.1, read as the reverse complement.
GAGGGGAAATGAAAATCCAATTGCAGCAATCAGAACTATCCACTGCTGACCTTGAAAATAGCCCCACTGGTCTAAGCGAAGCCCAAAAGCTAACCAAACACTGAATGCGCAAATAAGGACATCACAGTACATTACTACGCCCCTCTTAACTGACCGAGGTAGATTTAATAATGACTGTTTAGTTGCATTAATTGGCACGATTTTGATTATAAATTACACAGCCAAAAAAAAGGGCCATTGGCACTCATGGTTCGGATTAAGCATTCAAATCTAAAAATCTACTAAAAAAATTCTATTTATGAAAAAAGTAATCTAGCCAGAGTGGTGGAAAAAAATAAGGGCCTCACCACCCATTACATCACATCACATTAATGAGAGACACCAGCGCGCCGAGCAACATTTAAGAAGGTTAGGCCCAATATCTTCAAATCAAACCAGAAGGAGTGTCTCTGGAGATACTCCACTTCATATTGCACCTTAGCAGAAATGGATAATTCATCTCGTCCATTCACTTGCGCCCAACCGGTTAATCCTGGCACTAATTTCTCCACCCCATATTGGGTGCGAAGTGTAATTAAATCATCTTGATTAAAAAGCGCTGGACGAGGACCAACAAAACTCATGTCACCAGTAAAAATACTCCATAGTTGAGGTAGCTCATCAAGACTAGATTTTCGTATAAATAAACCAATAGGAGTTAAATGCCGTTCAGGATCTGTAAGCAGGTGCGATGCTAATAAAGGAGTGTCGATATACATACTTCGAAACTTAGGCATTGAAAATGGAATATTAGATTTGCCAATACGTGAGGACCAATACAAAACAGGGCCCCGCGATGTTAGAGCAATAAGAATTGAAATGAGAATAATTAAAGGGAAAAAAAGTATAAAAAAAATAAAACACAAAAAAAGATCAAAAAAACGTTTTATTGAAATATGGGTAACTAGTTGAATACTCATAAGGGAATTAAGCTTTAATTGATTAATAAAATATGGTGATTATTCTAAAGTTGTAATAATTTTATATTTTGAACATAATTCTTTAAGTTGAGAAACAGAAATTAATTTGCAGGATGGAATAGTATCGCAATAAATAGCTTCACTAAAGCAGTTAATAAGAAATAAATATATTCTTTTTGGAAATAATAAACTAAACTTATCAAAAATAAAAATTAACGATGGTAAGTTAATAGTATTACAATTTGGGTAAAGTAAAGATCTTAAAATAGATAATTCAAGATTATGTGAAACAAAAGTTTTCTGTTCACCAAATGGATCTATCGCATTTGTGATTGCAACGGCTACCTCTGATCGGTCACAAAATGAAATAATGGTCTTAAAATTAAAATAACCCAAAATAGGAAATTTAATAAATATCTTAATCATTTTCTGTAAAGATGAATTACTATGGCTTTTACCTAAAATTGATGCAGGATAAATCACTCTAGTAAGTGAGTATAATTTAGGGATACTTTCAACCCAAATATCAAAATCTTGCTTAGTTTTACCATATAGATTAACGGGTCTAATTTTGAACAAAAGTCTTGGAGTAATTAAACCCTTATAAAAATTCCCCAATGCAGCTAATGAGGATAAATAAATAAATCTTGTTTTAAACTTTAAGCAAAAAAGAGCAATATGCTTAGGAAGGACAAAATTGGAAAAATTCATTTTTTTTAAATTTCGGACTTCTCCACCAATATATATAACAATATTAATAT
>CAIOIX010000461.1 GCA_903858445.1 uncultured beta proteobacterium | reverse complement strand
GAAGTTCGAGCCAACGGCCTTGATCCAATTGGCTCAACCTTTTATGTCACTTTAGAGCCCTGTAATCACACTGGCAGAACTCCTCCTTGTGTTGATGCTTTAATTGCTGCAAAGCCTGCCACAGTGATTGCAGCGATGACCGATCCAAATCCCTTAGTTGCAGGCAGAGGTCTGGAGCGTTTGCGTGCTGCGGGGATTGAGGTTCGCTGTGGTTTGCTGGAGTCCGAGGCAAGTAAATTAAACCTAGGCTTTATTTCAAGAATGACCCGTGGTTTACCTTGGGTCCGCATGAAAATAGCTGCTAGCTTAGATGGGAAAACGGCTCTGACCAATAGCCAGAGTCAGTGGATTACAAGTCCCCTAGCTAGGTCAGATGGACACCATTGGCGCGCACAAGCGTGCGCCATTCTGACCGGTGTTGGCACTGTTAGAGAGGATGATCCCACCTTAAATGTCAGGGATGTCTATACGGAACGTCAACCTTGGAAAATCATTGTGGACTCTAAGTTGGATGTGCCCATCCATGCCAAGGTATTTAATCATTTAGATCAGTCAGGGGCTATTGTGGTTTGCGCTTCACTGGAGTCCCATGAGGCTCAAGCAAAAGCAAAGGCATTAAAGGATCGTGGCGCTGAGGTGATCGTTATGGCGAACCCTAGCGGTAAAGTTCACCTACCCAAGCTGTTGGCCTATCTAGCTCAAGAGCGCCGGATGAATGAAATCCATATCGAGTCAGGATGCAAGCTCAATGGGTCTTTATTGAGAGAGGACTGTGTGGATGAGCTCTTGTTGTATTACGCCCCATTTTTCATCGGTGAGGGTATAGGTATGGCTAACATTTCTTCTTTGACTGAATTAAATCAGCGTCAGGATTGGCATGTCATCGATCACAGTCTCTTTGGGCCCGATCTTCGTGTTCGTTTGGTAAAACGTTAAAATTAACCCATGTTTACTGGAATCATTACTGCCGTTGGAAAAATTCAAAGCACCCAAGCTAAAGGGGACGGTTTACATTTAACCGTTGAGGTGCCCTCAGGTTATCTCGATGATGTTGCTCTGGGAGATAGTATTGCTATTCAGGGCGCTTGCATGACGGCGACCCAGCTAGAGGGTGAAACTTTTAGTTTTGATATTTCTCGCGAATCACTAAGTAAGACAGTAGGCCTAGATCAAACCGGTCCAGTCAATTTAGAAAAAGCACTACGTCTTAACGATCGCCTTGGTGGGCATTTAGTGAGTGGCCACGTAGACGGCGTTGGTAAGGTGGCGCACTTTTCTGAGGTTGCTAGAGATGCTTATGGTTCCTGGCTATTAAGGCTTGAGGCACCAAAGGAATTGGCACCATTTTTGGCATACAAAGGTTCTATTGTGGTCAACGGGGTATCTTTAACGGTAAATAAAACGGTGGATACCGAGACAAGCTGTTTAGTGGATATCAACTTAATCCCCCATACATTGCAAGGCACTACTTTAGGAAATTTAAAGCAAGGTGATGCAGTGAATTTGGAGATTGATCTTATTGCACGCTATGTTGCGCGTATGCTAGAAACACAAGCCAAATAATTAAGCTAGATTATTTCTTCTGATAGCG
>CAIOIX010000460.1 GCA_903858445.1 uncultured beta proteobacterium | reverse complement strand
GTGATCATCTCTACATTGCACGACTCTTTAGCAGAAATCACTTTGGCCGCAGTCAACTCTGGCAAAAACGTATTAGTGGAAAAGCCAGCTGCACGAACCAGTGCCGAGCTGGAACCAATTTTTTTGGCATTGCAGGAAAGCAATGTCAAGGTTCATGTAGGCTTTAATCACCGCTACCATCGGGCATTAAGAAAATCCAAAGAGATTGTTGTTTCTGGTGTTTTAGGTGAGTTAATGTTTATACGTGCTCGCTATGGACATGGCGCGCGTTTGGGCTATGACAAAGAATGGCGTGCCGACCCTAAATTGTCGGGTGGAGGGGAGCTAATTGACCAAGGCCCCCATTTAATAGATCTCTCGCGATGGTTTTTAGGTGACTTTTCTGAAATGGATGGTTTTGCCCACACCTACTATTGGAATATGCCAGTTGATGACAATGGATTTATGTTGTTAAAGACTCCTAAAAAGCAGGTAGCTTTTTTGCATGCTTCATGTACCGAATGGAAAAATCTTTTTTCTATGGAGATTTACGGCAAGGATGGAAAATTAGAGATATCTGGATTGGGCGGTAGTTATGGGTTAGAGAAATTGACCCATTACAAAATGCTTCCCCAGATGGGTCCGCCCGAAACCATATCGTGGGAGTACCCCATGGCTGATGATTCATGGGCGGTTGAGATGGCGGAATTTTATGAAGATATTCAATTGGATCGTGCCCCTGCGGCTGGACTGAATGATGCCTATCAAGCCCTAAAAATTATTGAAAAAATTTACAAGGATTCTGGATATGATCATTGCGCGTAGCCCGCTTCGCATTACTTTAGGAGGTGGTGGAACTGATCTGGCTTCCTATTATGAAGATCATGAAGGTTTTTTAATTGCAGCGGCAATCGATAAGTATGTCTATGTAACGGTCATGCGTCCATTTACAGAAGGTATTTATCTCAAGTACAGTCAGCTAGAGCATGTAGAGAAAATTGCAGATGTCCATCATCCGATTATTCGGGAGTCCTTGAATATTATGGGCTTTCGTACACCGCAAGTCGAAATCACCACACTTGCAGATATCCCTGCGGGGACAGGTCTAGGTTCTTCAGGTAGTTTTACTACCGCCTTACTAAAGGCGCTTTATACCCATCGTAAACGCCATATTCACCAAGAAGAGTTGGCTGAGCTAGCATGTCACATTGAGATTGATCGCCTTGGTGAGCCAATTGGCAAACAAGATCAGTACATTGCGGCAGTGGGAGGTCTAACTTGCTTTACCTTCCATAAGGATGGAAAAGTAACAGCCACTCCTTTGAAGATTAGCATGGAGACTATGTTTGATCTTGAGGACAATTTACTTCTCTTTTTTACTGGTTTTTCAAGAAGTGCTAGTGGCATCCTAAAAGATCAAAAGGTAAAGTCGCAGCAAAATGATGCCGACATGATCGCGAATTTACATTACGTAAAGGATTTAGGACATAAAAGTAAGGCGGCATTAGAGGAGGGCGATACCAAATTATTTGGTGAGCTCATGCATGAACATTGGGAACATAAAAAGCGTCGCTCAGGCGGCATGAGCAACCCAAAGATTGATGAGTGGTATCAATTGGCTGTGAATAATGGCGCGATTGGTGGAAAGTTAGTTGGCGCTGGCGGCGGCGGATTTTTGATGTTTATGGCAAAAGACCGCACTCAATTACGTAAGGCAATGACTAGTGCTGGATTGGAAGAAGTGCGCTTTAAATTTGATTTTGAAGGCGCAAAAGTTATGATGTCTTCCTAATGCTCCCAGTTGCGATATTGGCTGGTGGTTTGGCTACCCGCCTACGCCCTATAACCGAAGAAATTCCCAAGTCACTCATTGAGGTGGCTCGGGAACCGTTTATTTGCCATCAACTGGAATATCTTCGTAACCAGGGTATTCGCTCGGTTGTTTTGTGTATTGGATTTTTAGGTGAAATGATTCAAGAAGTTGTGGGTGATGGCTCTCGATGGGATATGCACGTTAGCTATTCACCAGATGGCCCAGTCCTCTTGGGAACGGGAGGCGCACTTAGGCAGGCCCTGCCATTACTCGGGGAGCATTTTTTTATTCTATACGGCGACTCTTATCTACCCATTGATTTTTCTGATGTGGAAAAAACCTATTCAGCTAGCGGCAAAAAGGGGCTAATGACCGTACTGAAGAATCAGAATCGCTGGGATAAAAGTAATGTGGAGTTTGATGCCGGTCAGATTACTGAATATAACAAGACTGTGATTCGACCTCAAATGCATTACATCGATTATGGCTTGGGCATACTGCAAAAAACAGTACTACAAGCTTACCCTGCTAGACAGTCATTTGATCTTTCAAAAGTTTATAATGATCTATCACTGGCTGGGGAGTTAGCTGGCTTCGAAGTTTTTGAGAGATTTTATGAAATTGGGTCTCACCAAGGAATTGCGGATACCCAAGCTTATTTATTAGAAAAAACAGTAAAGGGCAGTTTATGAGTTACGCAAAACAACATTTGAATGAAGCAGTTGAGATCATCGAAAAGATGGATGTGGCTGCAATTGAAAAAATGGCAGATCTTTTAGCTCAAGTTAAAACAGATGGTGGCCGAATCTTTTTTTTAGGTGTAGGAGGTAGCGCGGGAAATTGTTCGCATGCCGTAAATGATTTTCGGAAAATTGTTGGTATTGAATCTTATGCCCCCACTGATAACGTATCAGAGTTGACTGCACGCACAAATGATGAGGGATGGGCTTCGATTTTTATTGAATGGCTCAAAGTTAGTAAACTTACCCCTAAAGATATGCTGTTCATTTTTTCTGTTGGTGGCGGCAATCTAGAAAAGAATATCAGCCCTAATTTAGTTGAAGCTTTGAAGTATGCCAAATCTGTAGGTTCTAAGGTAATCGGGGTGGTGGGTCGCGATGGGGGGTATACCGCCAAAGTCGCCGATGCTTGTGTAATAGTTCCAACGGTGAATGCCGATAATGTAACTCCGCACTCAGAAGCCTTTCAGGCAGTGGTTTGGCACCTCTTGGTTTCACACCCTAAATTAAAAGCAAATCAAACTAAATGGGAATCTACGACTAAATAAGTCGGAGATATAAATTCATTGAGGCGTGCAGTTTTTTTAGATCGGGATGGGGTAATCAATCGGGCAATTGTGCGGGACGGCAAGCCATATCCTCCGGCATCCTTGGCAGAGCTAGAAATATTGCCAGGGGTTCGCGAGGCCCTCCAAAAGCTGCATGATGAAAATTACTTATTGGTTGTGGTGACCAATCAACCCGATGTAGCAAGAGGTACATCTAAAAGGGAAGATGTTGAGCTAATGAATGCTTTTTTATCATCTCAATTGCCAATAGATGAATTTAAGACCTGCTATCACGATAGTGGGGATAAATGTAGTTGCAGGAAGCCATTCCCTGGGGCATTGCTTGAGGCGGCTCAAGAGCATGATATTGATTTGTCTAAAAGCTTTATGGTTGGAGATCGTTGGCGTGATATTGAAGCGGGAGCTTCTGCTGGATGTAAAACATTTTTTATTAATTACCGTTATGAAGAACAACAACCAGATGCGCCTGATTTCATTGTGGCATCTTTGCTGGAAGCGAAAAAAATTATCCTTGGAGAGTTTTAAATGAAAAAAGTAGAAGAGTTAAAAGTAAAGATTTTTGCTGATGGAGCAGATAAAACTGGGATGCTTGAAATGTACGAAAAGCCTTTTGTTAAAGGCTTAACTACTAATCCTACTTTAATGAAGAAGGCAGGCATTACAGATTACCGAGCATTTTGTAAGGATATCCTTACTTCTATTAAAGATAAGCCTCTTTCATTTGAGGTCTTCTCTGATGATTTCGATGAAATGCAACGTCAAGCATTGGAGATAGCCAGTTGGGGCGATAACGTTTATGTAAAAATCCCAATTACCAACACTAAGCAAGAAACTTGTTACGCTCTAGTAGAAAAACTTGCAAATCAAAAGGTTAAATTGAATGTGACTGCACTGATGACTCTTGATCAGGTGCGCAATGTGGTGGCCGCTCTTGATCCGCATACCCCCAGTTATGTTTCAGTCTTTGCAGGTCGTATAGCTGATACTGGTTATGATCCAGTGCCCCTTATGACCACTGCCGTGGAGATATTGAAAGTTGCACCTGCAGCTGAGTTAATTTGGGCGAGTCCGCGTGAGTTATTGAATATATTTCAGGCGGATGAAATTGGTTGCCACGTTATTACAGTGACCAATGATATTCTTAAGAAATTATCTCTTGTTGGTTATGATTTAAATGAGTACTCTTTGGATACGGTCAAGATGTTTTATACGGATGCTGTAGCAGCAGGCTATAAATTATAGTTTTTATTATTAAAGAATAATAATGGTTAATAGCTTATTATATTTTTCAAAGATGGTGCTTTATGAATATGGAGCACCTTTTATTTTATTCATGTTGTTAGCTACCTCAATAATCAGCAATAAAATTGGAGATAGAGTATCTAAAAAAATTGATAAAATTTTAATAATCAATTTAACGTTATTTTTTGGTATATTTTTAGTATTAGCTATATGTTATCTTTTTTACCCAAGTTATATAGATCATTTGGAGCCATCAATAGCCACCCTTGGTGCAGTTTTTAATAATGGCGGAGAAGTATATCCAAATTTAGATAGTTATACATATAGTGGATTGTTATATGGGCCGGCCTTATCAGAAATACAGTCCGTATTCCAACTTATGGGTTTGAACTATTTCTTTCTTACTAAGTTGCCCGGTGTATTAGGTTTTTTTACTGCACTGGTAATCTTATTCTATTTAATTAAGAATAATCTAGCGCGCAGCTACCTTCTTTTAATGCTGCCATTTAGCTGGATTTTATTCTGGAATAAAGCAGAGCCATTTTTTTTATTACTTGTCGCACTTACGCTATTTCTATCACAGAATAAAAATCGATCAATCAATGTATTTTTTTGTGGAGTGTTGGCGGGACTTGCAATATGTTTGAAGTTGCATGGAGTGCTTTATATATTAGCAGCAATCCTTATTTGCCCAATTGGTCAACGATTTAAAAATATAAGTGCATATATATATTTTTCTATTGGGATTTTAGTCATTGTTTATGCGTTATTCGCTCCTGCGCAAGTGTCAGTGCTTTACTTTGCAGAATATATAAAGCTTGCAAGTAAGCATGGGTTATCTAGAGATATATTAATTGAAAACTTTAGCTACCTTTTTGTCATGAGCATTCCTTTAATAATTATTTGGATAAAGACGTTTAGAATTAATGGATGTTTGTCATTCGAGATACTACTCTTATTTGCTATAGAAGGTTTAGTTTCCATTATCGGTGGAAAGATTGGATCTGGGATTCATCATTTATTACCATTTATTCCAATTAATGCATATGCTATAGAACATTTTATTAATAAGACAGAAAATAGTCATAAAATTTTTATGCAATTTAAGATTGCAATACTGGCATTCTCTTTGGTGGTAATATCGCTATCCAGCATTAAATTAACAAGATTTTATATAAATAATTATGAGAATTACAACGGAGCAATGGAGGATTTTTTGCATTTATCAAAAAAATATCCCAATGCAGTAATGGGTGTAGCTGATGGTACAAATTACGCCTACACTTTTTATAGGCCGTTTTTGGCTTCACATGGCGTGATGCAGATTGACTATGCCTCTTATATGGATCTTAATATTTCAGGAGTTACCGAAGATCCATTAATTAATGCTATTAACCAATGTAAATTTGCATATATATTTGTCCCGATCGGGGGGAAGCCCTTTTCAATGATCAATTTTTATAATAATAACCTATTATTCTCTAATCGTGTTTTTAGTAGTTTCGAGAAGTACTATAAAAAAATAGAAGCGAGTAAATATTACACTGTATTTAATTGCGTTAAAGATGAAAATATTAACCTAAAAAAATAATGGCGCCCTCCCCCTTCCCCATCATTGTTGATCTTGATGGCACTCTTATTAAGACAGATTTACTTTTTGAGACTGCTAGCGCACTCTTAATTAACCGCCCGTTAGCAATTTTATATGCCCTCATTTTTTTTTGCCGAGAAGGTAAATCGCGGCTAAAGCTATTTTTATCTAGTGCCATTGAACTTGACCCAGCATCATTACCCTACAACTTAGAAATTCTTGGTTGGTTAAGACAACAAAAAAAAGAGGGTAGAGCTCTAGTCTTAGCAACAGCAAGTCACCGTTTATTGGCGGAATCCGTTGCAAAGCATCTGAACCTATTTGCTGAGATTTTAGCTACTGAGGGTGAGATTAATCTTAAGTCCTATGAAAAGCAGAAGCTACTCGTTTCTAAATATGGGGAAAAGGGTTTCGATTATATTGGCAATGAGATGGTGGATCTTCATATTTGGAAATCAGCCCGGAATGCCTATGTTGTCAGTACTTCCCGTCGTTTAATCACCAAGGTCAAAGAAATTGGCAATTTAGCTCAAGTTTTCGATACTGAGAGACCGCCTGTATGGCAATCTTTGATCAAAGCTATGCGCCCACACCAGTGGTTGAAAAATCTTCTGATTTTTGTACCATTGTTTGCCGCGCAGCTGTACCCAGATATACCCAGCATCATTAATGCAACCTTGGCGTTTATTGTCTTTGGATTAAGTGCTTCGAGCGCCTATATTCTGAATGATTTGGTCGACATTAATGATGATCGCCATCACCCTAGAAAAAAACTTAGGTCATTCGCCGCAGGAAATGTAAGTCTTTTATATGGTTGGCTATTATGGCCAACACTACTAGCCGTAGCTTTTACAATCTCGATCTGGACGTTGCCTAGAGTTTTTATATTAGTTCAGGCAACTTATCTTGCACTCACATTTGTCTACTCTTTTTTTTTAAAAAAGAAAGTGATTGTAGATGTGATTACCTTGGCCGGTTTATATACCATTCGGATTATTGCCGGAATTGCCGCTCTTAGTGTGCCGTTGTCGTTTTGGCTCTTAAGTTTTTCAATGTTTATTTTTCTAAGCCTAGCTCTAGTCAAACGTTTTAGCGAAATAAAGTCCATTCAATCCTTTGAGTCTCCCGTCAAACTTGCAGGTCGAGGATACTATCTAGACGATCTAGAGTTGGTATCGAGTATGGGTATTAGCGCGGGCTATATTTCGGTGCTGGTGTTGGCTCTGTATATTCAGGATATCAGCATCACGCACCTTTATAGCCGACCTGAATTTATATGGTTAGCGTGCCCACTATTGCTTTTTTGGATTTCGCGAATTTGGCTTATAGCTCATCGCGGAAGGATGCACGATGATCCTGTTTTCTTTGCGGCAAAAGATAAAGTTAGCTGGCTCATATTAGTTGGATTTGTATTTCTTTTCTTACTGGCTAGATTCATTTGATACTCACAATGAAGTGATATTGCTTTGTTTTGGACTGATTGGTGGGCACCTAGTAATATTTTTATTGAAAGTCATTATGAAACGCGTCTTAATTACCGGAGGATCAGGTTATTTTGGGTCACTTTTGATGCAAAAGTTAAGAGAAAAGCAATGTGAGTGCTCAGTTTTTGATATCAATGATGCGAATGATCGTCCTGTAGATGTGCGTTTAATCCAAGGAGATATTCGAGATTATGAGAGCATTAAAAATGCATCTAATGGAATGGATATTGTTTTTCATAATGTAGCTCAAGTCCCACTAGCCAAAGATGTTGAATTATTTGAATCGGTTAATACCTTGGGCACTGAAAATATGCTCAAAGCTGCCTTGGCTGGTGGCATCGGAAAAGTTGTGTACACATCCTCAAGTGCCGTATTTGGTGTTCCAAAATCCAATCCCGTTACGGAATTAACCCAGCCTAATCCCGGTGAGGAGTATGGCCTTGCTAAATATAAAGGTGAATTGATGTGCCATCAATTCACCCAGCAAGGATTGGATGTGAGTATTATTCGCCCACGCACGATTATGGGGCACGGAAGATTGGGAATTTTTCAAATTTTGTTTGAGTGGATTCGGAAGGGTGACAATATTCCTGTATTAGGCGATGGTAGTAACCTATATCAATTTGTCCATGCTGATGATTTGGCGGAAGCTTGTATTTTAGCTGGGCTGAAACCGGGTTCTGCAATTTTTAATTGCGGAACCGATCGCTTTGATAGCATGCGCTCTGTCTTAGAAAATTTATGTCTTTATGCCAAAACAGGCTCTAAAGTAACTGGTGTACCCATGTGGCCTGCTATTCAGGCTATGAAATTAACCAGTAAGTTGGGTTTATCCCCGCTTGGAGCGTATCACGCACTGATGTATGGACGATCCATGTATTTTGATGTGTCTCAGGCAAAACACGATTTGGGCTGGCAGCCTCAATTTTCTAATGATGAAATGTTTATTGATAGTTATGATTGGTATCTAAAAAATAGAACCGAGGTGCTGGCGCAAACGGGCGCAAGTCATCATCGCTCCGCAGTCAAGCAAGGCGCGCTCAAACTGGTGAAGTTGTGGCTTTAAGCCCCAAGGATTTTTCATGACTAATGCAATTGCATGGGCTTTAGTATTTATTGCGGCAATCAATTCCACCATCGGAAATTTAATGCTTAAAAAAGCTAGCGGTAATGAAGATACTGGTTTGCTACCTTTAATATCCAATTACTGGTTTATTGGTGGTGTTGCCTTTTATGCAATCAATGTTCTGCTTTTTGTAAAGGCGCTTAGCAAGCTATCAGTTTCTACAGCCTATCCAGTGCTAGCTTGCTCTGGATTTTTATTGCTCACATTGATGGCTGGATTTTTTTTCCATGAAAAATTTAGTGCTATTCAGTGGCTTGCAATGACGCTAATTCTGGCTGGTTTACTCTTGATGATCAAGAGTGCATAAAGTTGGCAATTCACTATAAACCGTGCCGCGCTTTGGTGAAATATTCTATTCCCACAGCATCTCATTTATCACCTCAGATTAAATCTCAGCTGACCGAAGAGATTTATCTGTATCTTGATCAAGCATTTTTATTGATGCCTTGGTCTATGGCAATCCCCCTTTGGCATGTTCAAAAACTATTTCAATTAAGTGCTTTTTTAAGTTGCGGGCGACGTTTTAGCCATCAATCTCAAGCTCAACAAGAAATTTTTGTGCGCAGATGGTGTCAGTGGGGCAGGCCTTTCGAGGCGCTAATTCGCCTATACAGATCTTTTGTAATGCTTTCCTATTTTGAGCATCCTTTCATGCAGGATCGACCATGATTGCGGGAAGTTTTCGTATTTCTGGACCCATCACATTCGAATGTGATGTATTGATCATTGGTTCTGGCCCTGGGGGCGCTGTTACAGCATGTGAATTAGTGACCCATGGCCTTGATGTTCTTTTGCTAGAGGAAGGGCCGATATCTAATTCTTCTCGGGTTATTACCTCGGCCCAAGGCCTGCAGAAATTGTGGCGTAATAATGGACTTACAGTTGCTCTAGGTCGCACGCCAGTCTCGTATGCTGAGGGTAGGTGCGTGGGCGGGGGAAGTGAAATCAATAGCGCTATTATTCAACGCACACCAAGTATCCTACTAGATCAATGGACAAAAGATTACGATATTAAGAAGTTTGGTGGGCCTGAGCTGGCGCCGCATTACGATAAGGCCTATAAGTTAATAAACGCTAGGTTTCCCCTGATGCCATCCAATCCATTATCTGAGGTGATGATTCAAGGAGCAGCAGCTCTAGATTGGCAGATAAGCCCGTTAGAACGTTCAGATGATGCAGATGGTAAACGCTCTATGTCCGCCACTTTATTAAAAAAGGCACTGTCACAAGGGTTGCGCTTGGTGTCTGAGTGTAGAGTGGATCAGATTATTTTCAAGGGTAAAAAAGCATATTCTGCCAAGGCGGTGGCACTGGATGCACAGGGACGCAGGCAACCGGTAGTTATCTTTTTTAAGGATGTATTTATCGCTGCTGGCGCAGTGCATACGCCATCGCTTCTATTGCGCAGTGGTGTTAAAAAGAATATCGGTCGCACATTGCGCCTGCATCCTACGCTAAAGGCATTAGCCTATTTTCCACAATTAATCGAAGCACAAAAACACATTTTAGCTCCCTATGCTGTGACTGAATTTATGCCCGATATTCGATTGGGGTGCTCTGTTTTTAGGCCTGGATTTTTTGGTATGGCTTTGGCGGAAGACTGGCAATATCGGTCGCACTTACAAGCTGAGATGGATCATTGCGCCATTTACTATGCGATGATTCGAGCTCAAGGAATTGGTCGAATTTATTCTATTCCTGGTCTACGTGACCCTTTAGTAACATTTAGGTTAACGGATCAGGACTGGGCTTTACTTAGGCGCGGTTTGGCGGCGCTCTCTAAGTTGCTTTTTGCAGCTGGTGCTACGGAGATATTTCCTTCTATAAGAGGGCATTCTGGCTGGCACAAAGATGACATGATGGCTGCAGATCCATCGCTTGAAAATCTTCCAAAAAAAGCCAACCCATTTACGATCCATATTTTCAGCTCTTGTCCGATGGGTGAGAATCAGGAGCGCTGTGCTACGAACTCGTTTGGCAAGATTCACGGCCTTGAAAATGCTTATATTGCTGATGCTAGTCTGATTCCCGAGGCGCCAGGAGTTAATCCACAAGCTACTATTATGGCAATTGCTGATCGTAATATTCAACACTTTTTGAAATTAAGGAATTGGTAAAATGAAATCAACGCCATATATTTTGACTGGTGGCAGTGGCTGGTTAGGTCGCCGAGTAGCTCTTGCATTAACTCAGGGCATTCCAGAATTGGGCGAAATTGGCAAGGGCGGTCAAAAAATACGTTGCTTGGTCCCTGCAGGAGAGGATGCTAGTGATTTACAAGCACTAGATGCGGAGATTATTCGAGGAGGTGTCAATGATGCTCTTGCTCTAGAAGATTTAATGCGAGGTGCCAGTGGCGGAGTGCTCATACATATGGCAGGACTTATTCATCCCCCGGGGCGAACTGAATGGTTTAATTTAGTTAATGTGCAAGGTACTGGGCAAGTATTAGAAATGGCCAAGCTTCATGGAATTAGACGTATGGTTGTTATGTCATCAAATTCTCCTTTTGGCGGCAATACTTCTCCCGGGGAAAGCTTTAATGAATCTTCACCCTATAACCCTTATATGGGCTATGGCAAATCCAAGATGCAAATGGAAAAACTTCTCCTTGCACATATGGCGAGTGGCTTAGGTCCTGAAGTTGTTATACTCCGCGCCCCTTGGTTTTATGGACCAGGCCAGCCCCCCCGGCAAACTCTTTTCTTTACAATGATCAAAGAAGGGAAGTTTCCCATAATAGGTAATGGCATGAATTGTCGTTCTATGGGCTATGTTGATTCTCTTGCATTGGGAATATTGCTTGCAGTTGAAAACGTGGGCGCAGCTAATCAGGTATTTTGGTTGGCTGATAAAACACCATACAACATGGTGGAGATCATTAGTACCGTAAAAGAGGTTTTAAGAGATGATTTTGGAATGCAGGTAAGCTCCAGACAATTACACCTTCCATCTATAACTTCAGATGTTGCTCGCGTAGTAGATAGTGGCTTCCAATCAATAGGGCTTTACCACCAAAAATTTCATGTCTTATCGGAGATGAATATGACAATTGCCTGTGATATTAATAAGGCAATGGATATTTTGGGGTATAAACCCATAGTTGAATTGAGAGAGGGCATGCGGAAAAGTGTGGAATGGTGCTTATTTAATGGGCAAAAAGTATTCAATGTATAAATAATATTTATTTCTAACCCAAAGACAACCTTAAAAGACT
>CAIOIX010000459.1 GCA_903858445.1 uncultured beta proteobacterium | reverse complement strand
TGGAAATTCAGAATTCTTGAAAAAGTTTCAGCCCCAAGCACCAAGACCTTTTTGTAGGTACCGCAACGGATAAAAGCATCTGCAATAGCCAATGCGTAAGTAAACCCAGCGCAAACTGCCTGCACATCAAATGCGGCACAAGCAGTATGGGCACCCAACTTATCCTGAACCACGCAAGCTGTACTGGGGAAGCCACCCAAGTGATCAGGTGTTGATGTCGCTAGGATAATTAAATCCAAATCTTCTGAAGTGATTCCAGCGCTCATTAACGCAGCCTGCGAAGCTTTTACAGCTAAATCGCTAGTGAGCTCATTTTCAGCAGCAAAGTGACGTGCGGAAATTCCGCTGCGAGTCCTAATCCACTCGTCACTGGTCTCCAAACCAGTCTTAGCTAAGCGCTCTACTAAATCCTGATTGGTTAAACGCAACTCAGGAAGATAGCTTCCAGTTCCAGCGACTCTTGCATAAATACTCATTACCTTGTCTCCGCTACAAATGCTTGGGCAATTCGCTCTACCATGCGATTCTTCGCGGCTTCATAGGCACGACCCAAAGCAAAGCCAAATGCAAAGCGGTCCGCCGAGCCATGACTCTTAATAACGCAACCGCGCAAACCCAACAATACAGCACCGTTATAGCGGCGATGGTCAACTCGCTTACGCACACGAAGTAGAGGCACCATTGCGCCAATGGCCATTAACTTCGTGAGCCAGGAGCGATTAAATTCTTGACGAATCAAGCCACTCATCATTTTTGCCAAGCCTTCGCTTGCCTTTAAAACAACGTTTCCAACAAATCCATCGCACACGACAATATCTGTTGTGCCCTTAAAAATATCATTACCTTCTACGTTGCCATAAAAGTTTAAATTGCTTGCACGCAAAAGTTCGCCAGTTTGCTTAACAACCTCATTGCCTTTAATAACCTCTTCGCCGATATTCAGAAGGCCAATGGAAGGGTTGTGTTTTCCATCCACTACTTGAACCATCACATTTGCCATTTGGGCAAACTGTAATAAGTGCATTGGCTCACAATCCGCATTAGCACCCAAATCCAGCATCGTGGTACCGCCGCCTGACTCATTGGGCATTGCCGTAGCAATTGCAGGACGATCAACACCATCCAAGGTTTTTAAGATATAGCGCGAAATCGCCATCAAGGCGCCGGTGTTACCAGAGGAGATGACAGCATCAGCTGCGCCATCCTTCACCTGCTGAATGGCTACGCGCATAGATGAATCTTTTTTACGACGCAGGGCGACCTCGATTGGATCATCCATCAAAACAATTTCACTAGCGGCAATAATGTGAATACGCTCCATGGGAGCCTTAGGAAACTGGCTCAGAGCTTCTTTGATCAACTCTGGATCACCGACTAGGGAGATCCTAACGTCGGAATGTTTTTCAAGAAAGTCGCAGCATGCGGGAATAGTCACGACAATTCCATGATCTCCGCCCATAGCATCGATTGCGAGGGTGACGCTCATAAAATCAGTGAATGCTGCAAGTAGTTGTGTCCAAGAAAAAAGCGGCTATTTCTGGAGCCGCTTCTATCTGTTTAGACTAAAAAATTAGTCGTTTTTGGTTTTAACAACTTTACGGCCACGGTAGTAGCCGTTTGGTGAAATGTGGTGGCGCAGATGAGCCTCACCAGTTGTGGCTTCAACAGCCGTAGCAGGTGCGGTCAAACAGTCGTGCGCACGATGCATCCCACGTTTGGAAGGTGATTTTTTGTTTTGTTGAACGGCCATATTGAACTCCTAAGCCGGTTAAAAATAGTTTCTCACAACGGGCATCTGGTATCTCATTATTTAAAGCAACTATGGCCTGCTTAAATTCCGTAGTAAATTTTTCTTTTTCCAAAGGATCCTTCAACTGCTCAGCCCCC
>CAIOIX010000458.1 GCA_903858445.1 uncultured beta proteobacterium | reverse complement strand
CCTGCGCCATAAATTAGTGTATTTTTTTCAATGCCGTTGGTTAATTCAACGTCTCTAATATTGATTAGCCTGAGCTGACCACCACTCTCGATAAAAATATTAGAAGCAAAAAGATAAGCGCCTGAATCAGCAGGACAGAAAATGTTTGATTTAAGCTTGCCATCCAATTTATTGCAAGGATGAATAAAAATAACCAAAGCACGGACCTAAAAGTCGCGATGAAAAACTTCACCCCAACATAGCGATAGATAGTTTGGTAAATTCCATTTGCTCGCAAAAAAACAATGGTGGTAATTCCAGAGAATAAGCAGAATACCCATGCCCCTAGAAAAGAAAATAATTTTTCATCGCCACCAGTCAGCAGCGTGGCAAACCAATAGCTGCATACAGCTAATAGAAAATCTAATCCTAAAGCTGCTAAATATGGCATCTTATTTGGAAGGTGAGCTACTCAAGACCGCCAATGCCCAGCCCGCCACCCTATAAATATATAACTTATTTAACATGATCGTTGTTCATTTCCATTTGAGCCTTAACTAACCTCACCACCAAGTCAGCGCCTTGTATTTTTGCCTGCCATGACAAAAGCAGACTCGCCTTATTAGGCATCCCCTTGATTGCCAATGGGTCTGATGGCCTCATTAAATTTTGATTGATGACTGTGTGCCGCCTCCAATCTAAATCTACCGCCCCAAAGGCAGTCTCCAAGAAGTCTCTTAGACTTTGTATCTCACCCGTTGCAATAACAAAGTCCTCTGGCTCGTTAATTGTTAGCATCCGCCACATTGCATCAACATATTCTGGAGCCCAGCCCCAGTCGCGACGTATATCGATATTTCCCAGCTCTAAATTTTCATCGCTTCCTTTTGCAATACGGCAAACTGTGGCGACTATCTTCTTGGTTACGAAACGCTCTGGTCTCAAAGGCGACTCATGATTAAATAAAATTCCCGTGACTGCATACAGTCCATAAGCCTTTCTATATAGACCCACTTGCCAAGCCGCCGCTGCTTTTGCAATTGCATAGGGACTCCTTGGGCGAAAGGCAGTATTCTCATCAGCAAAATCTTCACCGGTATCTCCAAAACATTCACTAGAGCCAGCGTTGTAAAAACGCATTTTTGGATCGATAAAGCGAATGGACTCCAGTAAATTAATTGTCCCTAGAGTGATGCTTTCAAAGGTTTCAACTGGCTGCTCAAATGAAAGTCCTACAGAAGATTGCCCTGCTAAGTTGTAAATTTCATCTGGCTCAACCCTTGAAATCACCTGCAAAACACTTCTAAAATCAGTCAAACTCATAGAAAGAGTTTTTACTTGGGCTGCAATTTTTAATTTATGAAGCGATTCAAACGAAGATATCTGCGCATCACGCGACGTTCCCCAAACTTCATAACCCTTACTTAATAGTAATTGGGCGAGATAAGCCCCATCCTGTCCTGAAACGCCGCAAATAAGGGCTCGCCTATTTCTTGGAATCATTCCTTACCAACCGCAACTAAATAACCATGTTTGCTCAGCAAAGCATGTTGCCTAGCTTGATCAAGATCGTTAGCCACCATCTCCACGATCATTTGATCAAGGGTAATCTCTGGTACCCAGCCCAGTTTGGTTTTGG
>CAIOIX010000457.1 GCA_903858445.1 uncultured beta proteobacterium | reverse complement strand
CTATTGTAAAATCACGCAAAATCATGAAATATCTCATGGTGTTGGGTAAAAGGTTGTAAATGTAGGGCCCAAACACTTTTAGGAATTTTTGCCAAGGTAAACATAATGCGTCAAAGCTCTCAAATCTCCAAATTAACTGGCTTATGTGCTGGTTTTGCAGCACTTTCTATTTTCGCTCTAAGTAGCGTTTCTGGCACAGCAAATGCTACTGATGCTGCTCCCATGGCTCCTGCCGCTGAAGCCAAGGCTCCAGCAGTACCAGGCAAGCCGGTGAGCGATCCAGCTGCTGGTGAAGCCCTCTATAACGTTGGAGACTCCACACGCGGTGTTGTAGCTTGTATCACTTGTCATGGTCCCAAGGGCCAGAGTGCAGTAGGTACATGGCCTAAATTAGCGGGCCAGCATTCGGCATATATTGCCAAGCAATTACATAACTTTAAAGAAGGCGCTAGGGCTAATGCCATCATGATGGGTATGGCAATGTCTTTAACTGATCAAGATATGGCCAACATTGCCGCTTTCCTTTCTAAGCAGGCTCCATCCCAAGGCGTTGCGCAAAATAAAGACACTATTGATCTGGGTCAGAGTATTTATCGTGGTGGCATCGCATCGAAGGGCGTACCAGCCTGCGCAGGCTGTCATAGTCCAAATGGGGCGGGTATTCCTGCACAATATCCTCGCCAAGGCGGACAGTGGGCAGAGTATTCCAATGCACAGTTGCTGGCATTCCGCGAAGGCGTTCGTAAGAACAGTGCGCAGATGACCATCATTGCAACTAAGCTCTCCGATCAAGAAATGAAAGCGGTTGCAGACTATATGGCTGGCTTGCATTAATAAAGAGCCGTATTAAAAACAAAATCCCGCTCAATTAGGCGGGATTTTTTATTGGCTCAGTCTTTTAGGATTGAAAGGTAAATTGGCTTATTTAGGCAATAAGCTTTCATTAGCAAAAAGATCTTGAATGCGCTCACGCGCTCTAATGACATACACATTTTTTCCATCAACCATGACCTCTGCGGGCTTGGGTCTAGTGTTGTAGTTTGAAGCCATGACAAAGCCATAGGCGCCAGCGGACAGAATGGCTAAAAGGTCGCCTTCTTCAACGGCAAGCTTACGATCTTTACCAAGCCAGTCACCAGATTCGCATACAGGGCCGACGATGTCATAGGTTGAGCTTGCAAGTTCTTTGGCCTGTACCGGAACGATGCTGTGATAGGCCTCATAGAGGGCGGGCCGCATGAGCTCGGTCATTGCTGCATCGACAATGCAAAAGTTTTTATCTACACCAGGTTTGAGGTATTCCACTTTAGTTAATAGAACACCAGCGTTGCCTACTAAAGACCTGCCGGGCTCAAGGACTACATCTAAGTGCCCAAAGCCACGCTCCGCAACACGATTTAGCAAGGTATTGGTGAAGTCAGTAATGTCAGGTGGCGTCTCTTCGCCGTATGAGATACCAAGGCCGCCGCCTAGGTCAAGATGGTGAATCACAATTCCTTCGCGATGAAGGTGGGAGACGAGATCTAATACTTTATCGAGCGCATCTAAATAGGGTGCAGTCGTGGTGATTTGTGAGCCAATATGGCAATCAATTCCAACCACATCAATCTGTGAAAGAAGGGCGGCTTCACGATATGTTTTTAAAACCTCGTGATAAGCAATACCAAATTTATTGCCCTTTAATCCAGTAGAAATATAAGGATGCGTTTGTGCATCTACATCTGGATTAACGCGTAAGGAGATGGGCGCGCGGCAATTGAGTTCTTGAGCAACATGATTGATTTTATGTAGCTCTGCGATGGATTCAACATTGATGCATTTAACGCCCGCTTGAAGCGCTTGCGCGATTTCATCGGCAGATTTTCCTACGCCGGCGAATACTAAGCTTTTGGGGTCCGCTCCAATTGCTAAGGCACGAGCTAGTTCTCCGCCGCTAACTAAGTCAAAGCCTGCGCCTAATTCTTTGAAGCAATCAATTACCGCTAAATTGCTATTGGCTTTCATTGCAAAATGCACGCGAGCACGACGTTTACCGTTGGCATCAAGACAAGCGCGATCATATGCTTGGTAGGCTTCGGTTAAAGCTTTTCTACTATAGATATAGAGTGGGGTGCCAAAGTCTGATGCCAAGTCTGCCAAAGGCACTTCTTCTGCATACCAGGTGCCATTACGTTCTGTGAACCCAGATAGTTGAGGGAGGGGAATTGCGGAACTTTTCATTGCTTTACCGGAGAAAGATTGGTCGCGTTGGGGCTTTGAGGCGTATAGAGCTTGCCTTGAGGCTCTGGCTCGCTAGGAGCCGCAGGAGCGGCTGGCGGAATTGGCAAATATAGCGGGCCTCTAACCCCACATCCCACAAGGGATATTAGGAAGCTAATACTGAGAGTTCTTATAAGAATCGCTATCATGAATGTCTCTAAAACGAATGATTGAATATAGCATGCAGGACTCTCCAATGAAGCCAAATAATGCAACTCCAGAACTGATTGATGACAAGCAATTTCATCAGTTGGGGGCCAATTTACTGCTCTCAATTGAGGTGGCTTTAGAGGCTGCCGATGACGAATTAGATCTGGATCTGGATGTAGAGCGTCAGGGCGGTAATGTTATTAATATCCGCTTTCACGATCGCAGTGTCATCGTGGTTAATACGCAAACACCGTTGCATGAGATTTGGGTGGCCGCTAAATCTGGCGGATATCACTATCGCTGGGCAGGCACAGTTGTTGCGCCGTTGTGGTTGGACACTAAAACAGGACGTGAGTTATTAAGCGACTTGTCTGAGTTTGCAAGCGCTCAGGCGGGCAAATCAGTAAAGATTCATTTGCTGAAAGAGTGACTTAGTAGCTTTTCTATAAGTTACGCTGCGCCTGTGGTCTTCAGGGTTTCGATCACGGTCGCATCTGGCACGCTTTTGATGAATGCTTTGCCGATTTTTTCTAGAAGAATATAGCGAATGGTTCCGCCCTCTGTTTTTTTATCTACTTGCATGAGCTCCATGTAACGCTCGGCGCCAAATTTTGGAGGCTCGGTTGGGAGATTCATAGATTGAATGATTTTTGTTAGGCGGCCGACCTCTGCCTGTGTGATGTGCCCAAGGCGGTGAGACAAATCAGCTCCCAGAACCATGCCACAGCCAACTGCTTCACCGTGTAGCCACTCACCATAACCCATCCCCGCCTCAATGGCGTGGCCAAAAGTATGGCCAAAATTGAGCGTGGCGCGAATCCCGCCTTCTCGTTCATCTGCAGAAACTACGGCAGATTTAATTTCGCAAGACCGTAGGACAGCATGAGCCATTGCTTGTGTTTCGCAAGCTAATAAGGCTCGAGCATTCGCTTCAATCCAGTCTAAGAATTCTGCGTCAGCAATTGCGCCATGCTTGACGACCTCTGCCAAGCCCGCAGAGAGTTCGCGTGGTGGAAGGGTCTTTAAAGTATTGAGATCAGCTATCACGGCCTCGGGTTGATGAAAGGCGCCGATCATATTTTTACCAAGCGGATGATTGATGCCTGTTTTGCCACCAACGGATGAATCAACTTGTGCCAAGAGGGTGGTAGGCACTTGAATAAAACGAATCCCGCGCATAAAGCTAGCCGCAGCAAAGCCGGTCATGTCACCAATAACGCCACCACCAAGGGCAACCAACATTGTTTGGCGATCAGCCCCATGCGTCAGCAAACTATCAAATATCAACTGTAGATTTTTCCAGTCCTTATAAGACTCACCGTCTGGCAACACAATCCTTCTTACGGGCTTATCGAGCTTTTCTAAAGTCTTAGTCAGTCGATCTGCATAGAGCGGCTCAACGGTGGTATTGGTTACGATATAAATTGAAGTTGCTTTTTTGCAAGCGCTAAAGAGTGCTTCTTGGTCAATTAAGTCTGTACCAATATGAATTGGATAGCTTCTGCTGCCGATATCTACTTCAAGTGTTTTCAGAAATATTTCAAGTTGACAGTTCAAGCTGCATGATTAAGGTGTTGACTAACTGATTGACGCTGGGCTTTCCCGTTTCAATTACGTGATCTGCAATTTCACGATACAGGGGATCGCGAAGGGTATATAAATCTTCTAGAATTTTTTTAGCATCACCATTTCTGAGGAGCGGTCTACCTTCGCCGCCTTTAGTGCGGTGCCAGAGTTCGATTGGATTTGCGTGCAGATAGATCACAACCCCCCTTTCGCTGAGCGCTTTGCGATTTTCTGGAAGGAGTACGGCGCCACCCCCAGTTGCCAAAATAATGTCATGCTCAGCGGTAACTTCGTTGATGGCTTGTGCTTCACGCTTACGAAAGCCCTCTTCACCCTCCATTTCAAAGATCACGGGGATCTTTACCCCACATCGATCTTCAATCACATGGTCGGCATCTAGGAAGCGTCGACCCAGTTTTTTAGCAAGTACTTTTCCAACGGTCGACTTCCCAGCGCCCATGAGGCCGATAAGGAAAATATTGTTGGATGAAGAGTTCACCCTTTGATTTTACTTAGGGTTTATCAAGGACAGTAGGAGTTAAAAATACTTGCAGCTCAGTTTTATGTTGTAACTTTGATTTATGCTGAAATAAGCGACCAATAAGGGGTGTCGCCCAATGAGGGAACTTGACCTTATCTGTGCGTTCGGTAGTCTGAAAAATACCCCCAATGAGGCAGTGCCGCCGTTTTCTACCGTTACTTTTGAATTGAGATTTTTGGCAGTAATAGCATTTTTATTAATGCCCACGAGCATTGAGATCTGGGTTGGTGAATCTCAAGTTGCTCTGCCAAAATCTCGACTTGCACTGACGACGACAGGAGGGTTAAGGGTTTAGTTTGGGGTTTAGATATCATTTTAGAGTGAACACTTACTTTCAATTAATCTATTTATTGATATACATCATCCTGAATATTTTCTGAATTATCTCGAGATCGTGCAAATCCCCTCTTGAGTCCTCTTAACTGGCTTTGGGTGCCCTCAAGTGCAAGCCAAGAGGTGGCACTGATGGGCTCATACCCCTAAAAAGGTAACGGTGACTCCGGCAAGGAGGTCCACGAGCAAGAATGATCGTTAGTGATTTTTGGCCTTAAGAACCACATCAAGCTCCCTTAAAAGGCTGTTTTCTTTGCTACAGGGAGCTAGGGGTGGCTGCCCTTTATTGGTGGGAGCACCGCCAAATTCACTCAAAATATCACCAAAAGACAGCTAGGAAATATGTCGGATCGGCATAAGTTGTTGTTCAGTCAATGGAACAAAAAAACCTTCAGCTTCGTCTAAGTCTCCCATCAGAAACAGACCTTAAGATTTTCTGGGTTATAGAGCTTTGAAATTTTAAGAAAGCAGCACAAGCGCCCTATAATTCGAGCTTATGGCTCTACCCCCAAAAGACAAGCCACCGCTCAATCAGCGGTCCAATCGATTTCCCGATAGACGCCCACGTCAATTTGGAGTGAAGTCTCCCTCTCGTGGGCGATCAAGTAGTAACCCGCTGGTGAAAGCCTTACTAATTATTGGTGTGGTCTTTGCGCTAGTATTTACCTTGCTATTGGGTTATGCCTTTTTAATTGCCAAGCCAAATCTACCCAAGATTTCTGCTTTGGTGGATTACAACCCCAAAACACCATTGCGGATCTATACCGCTGATAAGGTCCTCATTGGCGAGTTTGGTGAGGAGCGCCGTAAGGTTATTCCTCTAAATGAGATTCCGCTCAGCATGCGCAATGCAGTCATTGCTACCGAGGATGATCGTTTTTATTCTCATGGCGGTGTGGATTATGTAGGCGTGATGAGGGCGGCCACTGCAAATTTACGTGGGCACTTAGCTCAGGGTGCATCCACGATAACCATGCAGGTTGCCCGCAATTTCTTCTTAAGTAATGAAAAGACCTTTAGTCGTAAGATTTATGAAATCTTGCTAGCCTGGGAAATAGAATCCGAATTAAGTAAAGATAAGATTTTAGAAATCTACATGAATCAGATTTTTCTGGGTCAACGTGCATTTGGATTTGGCAGTGCCGCCCAGATTTATTTTGGTAAAGACTTGAAAGACATTAGCATTGCTGAGTCAGCCATGCTAGCCGGTTTGCCAAAAGCACCCTCTGCATACAATCCGGTAACAAATTTCCGTCGCGCCAAGATCCGACAAGAATATATTTTGCAGCGCATGCGGGATTTGTCATATATCACGCCTGAAGAATATAAAAAGGCCATGACCGAGGAATTGCATATTCGAGGTCTTGGTAATGAGTTCAGTACGCGCGCTGATTTTCCCGCAGAGATGGTGAGGCAGATATTGCTCGCTCAATATGGCGATGCTATCTATTCACAAGGAGTTGATGTCTATACAACGATTCTGAAGGCAGATCAGGATGCAGCCTATAAGGCAGTGCGCCGAGGAATTTTTGAATATGACTTGCGTCACGCTTATCGTGGACCAGAAGGCTTCATAGATCTTCCTGAGGATGCTGTTAAACGCCAACGTGCTATTGATGAGGCTTTACTCGCCTATCCTCAACTAGACGATTTGCAATCAGGTGTGGTCCTTGATGCCAAGCCAAAAGAAATGCAGATCATGATTTCTACTGGCGATGTCATTACCATTAAGGGCGATGCCTTAAGGTTGGCTGCCGCATCTCTCACAGATAATTCGCAGCCTAAAAAACGCTTGCGTCCAGGGGCGGTTGTAAGGTTGTTGCAAGTGGAGCCAGGCGTTTGGAAATTAGCGCAACTTCCTCAAGTAGAGGCAGCCTTTGTGTCCATGAATCCAGAGACGGGCGCGATTCTTTCGCTGGTTGGCGGTTTTGACTTCCGCCGCAATCAATTCAATCATGTGACTCAAGCGCTGCGTCAGCCAGGCTCCTCATTCAAGCCTTTCATTTATGCGGCCGGTATTGAAAAAGGATTTACGCCAAGTACCATGGTGAATGATGCGCCGCTGTCGATTGGGAGTTTAGAGACTGGCAGCCAATCATGGGAGCCAAAAAACTATGACGGTAAGTACGAAGGCATGATGCGCTTGCGTACGGCCCTGGCTAAATCCAAAAACGTAGTGTCAGTCAGGTTAATTAGAGCAATTGGTCCTTCTTATGCGCAGGATTACATCCAGCGCTTTGGTTTTGATCCTGAGAAGCATCCTCCTTATTTAACAATGGCTCTGGGCGCAGGTTCGGTGACGCCACTACAAATGGCAACAGCCTATAGTGTCTTTGCAAACGGTGGCTATCGTGTCGACCCCTTCTTAATAGATAAGATGGTTGATTCAAAAGGAGTGGTTATTTTTGAGGCTAAGCCCGTTCGGGTTGGAGATGGCGCTCCACGAGTATTGGATGCTCGCACAGCGTTTGTCATGGATAGCATGTTGCAAGAAGTGACTAAAACCGGAACAGCAGCAAGCGCTAGAGCTAAATTAGGTCGAAATGACATTGCCGGTAAAACGGGTACGACCAATGATTCGCATGATGCTTGGTTTGCTGGATACAACCCTAAAGTAGTGGCAGTGTCTTGGATTGGTTTTGATAAGCCAGAAAGTTTGGGTGATCGAGAAACTGGTGGTGGTTTAGCGTTGCCGATGTGGGTTTCTTATATGACTACCGCCTTAAAAGACAAGCCACAAGAATCTCGCGAGGTGCCAGCAGGTGTAACGCAAGCAGATGGTGACTGGTTTATTCCAGAGTTTGCCCCTAACGGTGGCGTGCGCGAACTTCAGTAGACTTCCAAGCTATGGCTAGACAGGCGCGTACTGTAATCCCCGGCCAGGCAATGCACGTTATGGTTCGTGGCAATAATCGTGAAATCCTTTTCTTTGGTGATGCCGATCGCAAGGCTTACTTAGATTGGCTGCGCCAAGCGGCTAAACAATTCTCTTGCTCGGTCCATGCGTTTGCCTTAATGCCAAACCATGTGCACTTATTGATAACCCCGCAGCATCAAGAGTCATTGGCAAAAACGATGCAGTCTCTGGGTAGGCGCTACGCGCAGTACTTTAATCAGCAGCATCATCGTTCGGGAACCATTTGGGAAGGACGCTATCGCTCCTCTTTGATTGATCCAGACTATTTTCTACGCTGTCAGCGCTATATAGAACTCAATCCAGTAAGAACAGGATTTGAGTCTAGTCCACAGGATTCTCCCTGGACTAGTTTTGCAAGTCATATTGGCGGTAACGCTGAGCCATGGCTTGTTGATCATCAGCACTTTTGGAAGTTGGGTAATACCCCTTTTGAAAGGCAAATGGCTTGGGCAAACTTTGTAAAAGAGGGCGCACCCCATTGGGAAGATAGGCAAATCACAGAATCGCTCATCCGCTCTAAGCCTTGGGTGAGTGATATCTATGCCAAAAAATTATTCAAGGAGACCCCAGAGCTGGCCCAGATACGCCATCGTGGTCGACCAAGAAAAATAAAGTCTTTTAATTCAGTAACTTAGAATATTTATGGTATTGGGGCAAGAATAAAGGGACTCCTCATTCTTTGACTCTGTCCCTATTTCAATAAATCATTTTGGTGCGGTCTCTAAATAAATGGGACAGACACATTTTATTTCTGTTGCATCACTGTGGGTATTCACCTATATTTGATCTTCCAAAAGTAATCAGGCCTTTGTCGCCCCTCGGAAATACTATGACTACACAATTAAATTCAGACCTTCGTCCCATTGCGCATGGTTTATATGACCCACGAAATGAGCATGATGCCTGCGGCGTAGGATTTGTCGCACATATTAAAGGTAAGAAATCACACGAGATCGTTGCTCAGGGTTTGAAAATTCTTGAGAACTTAGATCATCGTGGCGCAGTTGGTGCTGACCCGCTCATGGGGGATGGTGCCGGTATTTTGATTCAGGTGCCCGATACGCTTTATCGCGAAGAGATGGCCAAGCAAGGTGTGACATTGCCACCATACGGTGAGTATGGCGTTGGCATGATCTTTTTGCCAAAAGAAAACGCTTCACGTTTAGCGTGTGAGCAAGAGTTAGAGCGCACTGTGCGTTTAGAAGGTCAAGTGGTGTTGGGTTGGAGAGATGTTCCGGTAGATGTGAAATTGCCAATGTCTCCAACAGTCAGAAAGACTGAACCATTTATTCGTCAAATTTTCATTGGTCGCGGTCGCGACATCATGACAACGGATGCGCTTGAGCGTAAGTTATACGTGATTCGCAAAACAGCTAGTCACGCCATTCAAGATTTACATCTTAAGCATGGCAAAGAATATTTTGTTGCTTCCATGTCGGCCCGCACCATTGTTTATAAAGGCTTGCTATTAGCAAACCAAGTAGGTGCCTATTACAGCGACTTGCAAGATACTCGCGCTGTATCGGCGCTGGCCTTAGTGCACCAACGCTTCTCCACAAATACCTTCCCAGCTTGGGAATTGGCTCATCCTTACCGCATGATTGCTCACAACGGTGAGATTAATACCGTTAAAGGTAACGTCAATTGGGTGAATGCACGTGAAGGTGCTGTTAGTTCACCGGTATTGGGCGATGACCTTAAAAAACTGTGGCCGCTCATTTATCCAGGTCAATCCGACACCGCTTGTTTTGATAATTGTCTAGAGTTGTTAGTAATGGCTGGTTATCCATTGGCGCAAGCCATGATGATGATGATCCCAGAGGCGTGGGAACAGCACACCTTAATGGACGACAACCGTCGCGCTTTTTATGAGTATCACGCAGCAATGATGGAGCCATGGGATGGCCCTGCTGCAATGGCATTTACAGATGGTCGTCAAATTGGCGCCACTTTAGATCGTAATGGTTTGCGTCCAGCGCGTTATTACGTCACCGATGATGATTTGGTCATCATGGGCTCTGAGGCTGGCGTATTGCCAATTCCAGAAAGTAAGATCGTTCAAAAATGGCGCCTGCAACCAGGCAAGATGTTCATGATTGATATGGAGCAAGGTCGCATCATCGATGACGTCGAGCTAAAAGATGCCGTCTCTAAAGCAAAGCCATACAAGAGTTGGATTGATGCGGTGCGCGTCAAACTAGACGAGGTGGATGCTAGCAAAGCCGACATCGTGGATGAAAAAACCAACATTCGCCCAGCTGCAAAATTATTAGATCGTCAACAAGCTTTTGGTTACACCCAAGAGGACATTAAGTACCTCATGGCGCCAATGGCGATGAATGGCGAAGAAGCGATTGGTTCGATGGGTAACGATAGCCCATTAGCCGTTCTTTCCGATAAAAATAAGCCGCTTTATAACTACTTTAAACAGTTATTCGCGCAGGTGACTAATCCTCCAATTGATTCTATTCGTGAAAATATGGTGATGTCATTGGTGTCATTTATTGGTCCAAAGCCCAATTTATTAGATACCAATAACATTAACCCACCAATGCGTTTAGAAGTGAGTCAGCCAATTTTGGATTTTGACGATATGATCAAAATTCGCCATATTGGTCATTACACCAACGGCAAATTCCGCTCATATGAATTAGACATTTGCTATCCAGCGGTATGGGGCAAAGAAGGCATTGAAGCTCGTCTAGCGTCCCTCTGTGCAGAAGCTGCAGATGCTGTGCGCTCTGGCTACAACATCTTAATTGTGAGCGATCGACAGGTCGATGAGAAGCACGTAGCAATTCCTGCATTGCTCGCGACCTCTGCAATCCATCAGCACTTGGTTGAAAAAGGTTTGCGTACTAGCGTTGGCCTAGTGGTTGAAACTGGTAGCGCACGTGAAACACATCACTTTGCATTGTTAGCAGGTTATGGGGCTGAAGCAGTCCATCCATACCTTGCGCTGGAAACCTTGTCTGAAATGGCCAAAGGTCTGTCGGGCGATCTTTCTCCTGAAAAAGCAGTGGAGAACTTTGTTAAAGCAGTCGGTAAAGGCTTACAAAAAGTCATGTCCAAAATGGGCATCTCTACTTATATGTCTTATACCGGCTCACAAATTTTTGAAGCTATTGGCTTAAATCATCAAGTGATTGATCAGTATTTCAAAGGTACACCATCAAATGTTGGCGGTATCGGTGTATTTGAAGTAGCCGAAGAAGCTTTGCGTATGCACACAAGTGCATTTGGCGATGATCCCGTTTTAACCAATATGCTTGAAGCTGG
>CAIOIX010000456.1 GCA_903858445.1 uncultured beta proteobacterium | reverse complement strand
TATGTTTATTGGGGTTGCCATGGAAGATGTATCAAGATTGCTTACACACCGACTACACATTAATAAAAAATGACTTAGCGTTCTCACGCTAAGTCATTGATTTTGTTGGTGGGCCCAGCTGGACTTGAACCTGGGACCAAAGGATTATGAGAGCAGATACCCAAAGAAAACCCTTAGGATTTCAAGAGGTTACGTCTCCTTAATATCGGTGTGTGAGTATTTGTGCGACTAATTTAAACAGAGTACAAGAAACACTAGCTCACTCTTTGGTTTTGAAAACCACAGGATTTTTGGAGCAACCGTCTAACACCTCGTTGCTCCGCAGTATTTTATGATCTAGCAATTAAACCGGTTTAAAACCCAAAAGCTTTTCTGCTTTCGTTCAACATAAATAAAGCAACAAACAAAAGAGTGAATCCAAAAATTCGCTTTAATTTTGGAACTTCTATGTTGCTAACCACTTTTGCCCCTAGAGGCGCAACAAGCACACTCGTAATAACAATACACAGCAATGCGGGTACATACACATAGCCAAGTGAGTACTCCGGCAGAGATAAATTTCCCCAGCCCCCATAGATATACCCCAACGTGGATGATGCAGCGATTGGAAAACCCAAGCCTGATGAATTTGCCATTGCATTATGGGGTTTGATATTGCACCAAATCATAAATGGGACTGTAATAAAGGCGCCGCCCGCACCTAATAGACTCGCGATCACACCCGTCAACACGCCAAAAGCAAAGAGCCCAAAGGCTCCAGGCAGAGCTCGTGCAGCATGAGGGGCTTTATTAAAAATCATTTGGCTAGATGAGTAGATGATAAAAATAGCAAAACCCAGCGATAGCCAAGCCCCATTAATGACATCAAAAAATTTGCTGCCGCCTATTAATGCCCCTAACACAAGCCCGGGGGATAGGGCGCTAACCAGCTTCCAATTAATATTGCCGTATTTCTGGTGAGCCATCACAGCCGAGGAAGTGGTAAACAAAACGCTGGCCATACCTGTTGCAATTGCCATATGCATCAGAACATTTTGATTAAATCCTAAACGACTAAATATTAAAATCATTAGTGGAACTAAAATCATTCCACCCCCGATTCCTAGTAATCCAGCCAAGAATCCAGATACAGTCCCACCCAACATCAACCAAGCGATATCAATTATTGACATACATCACCCCAAAAAGAAAAAGTAGAACTTCACGAGTTGGGGTGTACAAAATTATTGTTATGCTAGAGCAAACTCAGAAAATTTTGCAACACTGAGTAATCTAGCGTCACCTCGGTAGTTCCCAATGAGCTGTATACCTAGTGGCAATCCATTCTTTGACTTCCCCGCAGGAATAGTAATGGAAGGTATTCCTAAAAAGCTCCAAAGGGCACAGAAAATTGGATCACCAGTAGAGACTAAGCTTTTTGGAGCTTCACCACTAGCAGGGGCCATTAAGAATGCATCAAATTCATCAAAATATCTGCCAATAGAAGCGCGTAGTTTTTTCTGCAAGAACTTTGCAGCAATATATGCGGGGGCACTATGCTTGAGACCCCTGGCTACCAACTCTTGGATATGGATACTCAACAAATTATTTACTTTCTCAGAGTGATCTGCATGAATTTCTGCGGCCTCTGCCTCCATAATGAGATTCATCGCCTGAATCGCATCCCAATACTCTTGTGGCAAAGATAGTTTTTGAACAATAGCACCGGACTCCTCGAGTCTCTGCGCGGCTAAATGCAAAGCCTGCTTTTGGTCATCAGACATCATATGGTCTAGCGGCGTCGCCAGCAAAGCAATCTTCGGCTTATCTAACATCGGCAATTCCCTGTTCACGCCAAATACCAAGTCAGCAATAACAATTAACTCTGGGTCAGACGAATCGCTATTTTTTAAATTGTTAAAAGCAAACGCCATATCATCAACTGACCGTGTGAAAAATCCAATGTGATCCAGTGAATAAGATAAGGCGTGAGCTCCAGACTTGGAAACCGCACCATAGCTTGCCTTATACCCCACTACCCCACAATATGCTGCCGGCCTAATAATTGAGCCTTGCGTTTGAGAGCCTAGACCTAATGGCACTATCCCCGCGCCAACTGATGCAGCCGACCCGCTAGAGGATCCACCGGGCGTGTGTTCTGCATTAACAGGGTTTGTCGTTGGACCTGGATTACGCCATGCAAATTCAGTAGTAACTGATTTACCAAAAATTACTCCGCCAAGACTACGAATTTTTTGAACAATAGCTGCATCTTCAGCGGGGGTCTTATCTTTATAGATTGGTGACCCATTAGTCGTTGGAAGATCAACCGTATTGATAATATCTTTTACAGCAATTGGAATTCCTGAGAGTGGGCCAGGTTTTATCTGCTTTGCCATTGACTCTAATGTAGCCCTGGAGACAAAGGCTTTGAGAACTGGCTCTACCTCATTTGCCTTATCAAAAGATGTCTGCAATAAATCCATGGGCTTCAGTCGATTAGCAGAAATTAAGTTACAAGCCTCAGTTAGTCCAATTGTGTTTTTCATATTTTTTAGTTAAGTCAAAGAAATGGGGCGTAAAAATACGCCCCAAGTAGATTAATAATCGAGATTACTTTAGTTTTAAAGCGTTTTGAATATAGGTTTCGTTAATAAAATTTTCAAATACAGGCTGCTCTTTTAGGTTGCCCAAAGCAATTTGTGTATCCATTGAAATTTTGAGTGCTGCAGGAGTAATTTGAACGCTCTTTGGAAAAACGTTTTCACTCATCATACGAGTTACCGCATTTTCAACCACTTGTGGATCAAGTGTTGGAAATTCCTTCTTAGCAACCTCAATAGCGCCCTTAGGATCTTTAGCCATAAAACGAAGCGCAACTTCCATACCATTCACCATTCTCTGAGCAGAAACAGGGTCAACAGTCTTCATTGCAGTAATGGATGAGAAAGCGTAAGCACCATAAGTTTTCGGGAAGCCCAAAACAACCTTCATTCCCTTAATCGCTACCTGATCAAGACCTGGCTCGTATAAGACTGCTACTTTAGCTTGGCCGCCCAATAAGGCTGCTGGCTCAGTACCAAGAGGAACTTGGATCGTGTCGACATCTTTTTCACTCATGCCATTTTCTTTAAGCAACTTAAGGAATAAGGAAGTACTTGTCGTTGGCATTAAACCAGTCACTACTTTTTGACCCTTGATATCCTTAATGCTCGTAAATTTGACATCAGGAGCTGTTGCAATCCATACAGCTGCGCCGTTAACTGCATTACTAATAACGCCAACATTGGCGCCTTTTGAAGCGGCAATGGCAGTCCATTCAGGGCCATGAATTGAAAACTGTGAACTTCCTGAAAGCACTGAAGATAAAGCTGCAGTGGGAGATCCAGCAGTTTCTTTAATCACACTTAAGCCTTGGTCTTTAAAGAAACCTTTATCAATTGCGACATAAAGGGGTAAATACAACATCGACTGAAACGCCTGAGAAATAGTGACTGTTTTTACTTCAGCAGTTGCGCTAAACGACGCGCCAGCAATGGCTAACGCCGCAACCGTTACTTGTAGCTTTCTATAAATCGACTTCATGAAAAACCTCCGTGAGATTATTAAAAAAATTACATCCGAATTTGTGTACGTCCTGCATCATCGCGCCATGGGAATAAGAGGCGCTCCAAGGCATCAATACCGTGATACAAAAAGAAACCGACGATCATGAGCATGAATAATCCAACCCATACTGAATTGAGCTCATACAAGCTTGATGCGTTATAAATCATGTGCCCCAAACCAGCTTTAGATGAAATAAATTCACCTACAACAGCGCCAACTAATCCAAAACCTACATTGATACGAAAATTGGAAACAATTGCCGGCATTGACGAGGGAACAACGACTTGACGAAATATTTGCTTCCTATTTGCACCCATTGAGTAAAGCAGTGATTGCAAATCCTTATCGGCCTCTTTCGTTGCTTGATGAGCTGCGATCAAGGCAATAATGGCCGTCATAGAAACGACTAAAACAACCTTAGCGCCCAAGCCCGTACCAAACCAAAGCAAAATAATGGGAGCCAAAGCAATTTTAGGAACGCTATTGATAGCAACAATGAATGGCTCAACAATTTGTGACACCCATTTTGAGTACCACAGTAGCAACCCAATGCTTGTCCCAACAAGGGTGCCAATGACAAAACCTAATAAAGCTTCCCAGAGCGTGTATCCCGTATCAATAAAGATGGAGTAATCCATCACACTTGCGATAAACCGCTTCCAAATACCAAATGGAGTGCCAATTAAAAACTCTGAGATGAGCCCGAACTCCGCCAATGTTTGCCATATGGCAAAAAAAATCACAACCGATAAAATTTGGATAAGGGACTTTCCAAAACCGGTGTCCAGCATTTGACTTATGGATCGCTTCTCTTGATTCATACCACTTCATCCTTTCTAGTTTGGATATCCAACTCTGAACAGAGAAGATGAAAATATTCGCCGAAATTTTTATGCGATCTAGCCTCTATCGGGGAGGATCGCTCAATATCAATATGATGTACATTTTTTACTACGGTAGGTCTTCCGCTTAGAGCAACTACCCGTTTAGATAGAGCAACAGCTTCATCAATATCGTGAGTGACCAGAATGACTGTCTTTTTAAACTTTGCTACGGCATCTAACAAAACGCTCTCAAGGTACAGTCTGGTTTGGTAATCTAAAGCTGAAAATGGCTCATCTAACAAGAGTATGTCCGGATCCATTAGAAGGGTACGAATGAGTGCAACGCGCTGTCGCATGCCGCCTGATAGGGTCTGAGGGTAAGCTTTTTCAAATCCAGATAAGCCAAAAGTATTGAGATAGTCTCTTGCCTTTTCCACTCCATTGACATCATCCTCGCCGCGCACCCGTAATCCAAGCATGACGTTCTCGAGAACTGTGCGCCATGGGAACAGTAGGTCCTTTTGCATCATGTAGCCCACCTTTCCTCTTAGGCTTTGAATTTTGTTGCCTCGATAGATCATATTGCCGCTATCAGTCTCAAGCAGGCCGGCGATGATATTGAAGATGGTCGACTTTCCGCAACCACTAGGCCCGATGATGCTCAGAAAATCCTGCTCCATCACGTCAAATGTGAGTCCGTTAAGAACGGGAACTGGTCCGCCTTTGCTGGCGAATGATTTATGTATTGAATCCAATGAAAGTTGAACTACAGGGTTACTCACTATCAATCTCCATTAAATATTTTTATTAGGGTTGATACTTACATGTGCTTGCACCACTAGCGAGTCCATTTGCATTCATTTAGTGCGGCATTCATCGATAAGAGTGCAGCATTCATCAATCTGGTGCGCACCTTCAATTCATTGGTGAATCAAAATAAAAAGTGTCGATAGGTTTATATGGATGTTCATTTGGGATTGCTCTCATCCGAAGTCACAAGTACTTGCAATATTGATTACCCACAACCTACAAGTAGTTCATTGCTCCAACTGCAGACCCATATGTTTATTGGAGTTGCGCTGAAAGATGTGTGGAGATTGTTTACACATTTAGCGACACAGAAAGAAAAACGACTTAGGAATTTCTCCCTAAGTCGTTGATTTCATTGGTGGGCCCACCAGGACTTGAACCTGGGACCAAAGGATTATGAGGCCTCTGCT
>CAIOIX010000455.1 GCA_903858445.1 uncultured beta proteobacterium | reverse complement strand
AATAATGAGATTGGTGTTGTGCAAGACATTCCTCGTATTGGCGAGTTGTGTCGCTCACGTGGCGTAATTTTTCATGTGGATGCAGCACAGGCTACTGGTAAAGTTGAGATTGATCTAGAAAAGCTCAAAGTTGATTTAATGAGCTTTTCAGCCCATAAGACTTATGGTCCAAAAGGTATTGGTGCTTTATTTGTGCGTCGTAAGCCACGGATTCGGATCGAGGCGCAGATTCATGGGGGCGGACACGAGCGCGGCATGCGTTCTGGCACCTTAGCCGTTCATCAAATTGTTGGTATGGGCGAGGCCTTCCGTATCGCTCGGATTGAGATGGTTGAGGAGAATCAGCGCATTCGAGCCTTGCGCGACCGTTTGCTTGGCGGCTTAAAGGATATTGAAGAGGTTTATGTCAACGGTGACATGGATCATCGCGTCCCTCATAACCTCAATATCAGCTTTAACTATGTTGAAGGTGAATCGATGTTGATGGCTCTAAAAGACTTAGCTATTTCATCTGGTTCTGCCTGCACCTCAGCTTCTTTGGAGCCTTCTTATGTCTTGCGAGCCTTGGGTCGCAATGATGAACTAGCGCATAGTTCGATTCGCTTTACTTTAGGGCGTTTTACTACCGAAGAGGAAGTTGATTTCACAATTAAGCTTGTAAAAGAAAAGATTGCTAAGTTGCGAGAGCTATCACCATTGTGGGAAATGTTTAAAGATGGCGTTGATCTGAGTACCATCCAGTGGGCTGCGCACTAAGACAGTATTAGAAATATAGAACAGAAAAACACAAGATAAAGAAGGAAATACCATGGCATATAGCGATAAAGTAATCGACCATTATGAGAATCCCCGTAACGTAGGTTCATTCGCTAAGGGTGATGACAACGTGGGCACTGGTATGGTGGGTGCACCTGCTTGTGGCGACGTGATGAAATTGCAAATCCGCGTGAATGATCAAGGCGTGATTGAAGATGCCAAATTTAAGACCTACGGTTGTGGTTCGGCGATCGCATCCTCATCCCTAGTGACTGAATGGGTTAAGGGTAAGACTTTGGATCAAGCTTTAGAGATTAAGAACTCTTTAATTGCCGAAGAATTAGCTTTACCTCCAGTGAAGATTCACTGCTCTATCCTTGCCGAAGATGCTATTAAGGCGGCGGTAGCAGATTACAAAGAAAAACATCCAGTAAAGTAAGTAGATCATGGCAATTACCTTAACTGATAAAGCGGCGCAGCATGTTCAGCGCAATTTAGATAAGCGCGGCAAGGGTTGTGGCTTACGCTTGGGTGTTCGTACTACAGGTTGTTCTGGTTTGGCCTATCAATTGGAATATGTTGATGAATCAGCCCCGGAAGATACTATGTTTGAGTCCAATGGGATTAAGGTATTTGTTGATCCTAAGAGCTTAGCTTATTTAGATGGTACGGAATTAGATTTTGTACGCGAGGGTTTAAATGAAGGATTTAAGTTTCAGAATCCAAACGTAAAAGATGAGTGTGGTTGTGGCGAATCCTTCCGCGTCTGATAATTATTTCCAGTTTTTTGGTTTAACTCAGCAATTCAACATCGACTT
>CAIOIX010000454.1 GCA_903858445.1 uncultured beta proteobacterium | reverse complement strand
ATGGCTGCCTGTGCTTGGAATATGAAAAAATGGATGAATGACTTCATCCATGCTCTGTTTTTCGTAAGCTATTACTGGCTATTAGCACTATTTGCCAGTCGAATGATTGAACGTTGGAAATTTACACCACGATTATCAACTGTAAAAATCCGGATTCAAGCTGAAAAGTGGACTAATTGAAGCTTTTTCAGGGGTGACTAAATAGTATAAAATGTGAGTTATTTATTAAGGGAGAACTATGAAATTTATGAGTGTTTTAGTGATAGTCGTGTTGCCCTATTTGAGTTTTGCCGACACTACTAAAATTTCCATGGATGATAAACCAAGTTTTGATTGTTCTAAAACAAAGACATCAATTGAAGAAATGATATGCGATAGTAAAGAATTATCCAAACTTGATAAGCTATTGTCAGTCTCATATCACGATGCATTATCAAAAGGGAATAAACAATCTATAAAAGAATGGCAAAGAGTTTGGCTGAATAATGATCGGGGAATCTGTAATGATGCTCAATGCCTTAAAAAAGTATATGAATCTCAAGTCAGTAAACTACGCGCATTTGGTAGCAATATGTCAAAAAAATCTATTTCGGGTGAGTATCAGCGATATTATAATGGAAAACCTGATAAAGACACATCCTCAATTGATATTATTGAATTGAATAGCAACCGAGTACAAATTGTAGGTTCTTCTATGTGGATTGGCAATATTGAAACTGGTGATGTTAATACTGGCGAAATCTATGGGATAAGCACATTAGTCGGGAATAAATTAAACTACACAGATCAAGAAGTAACTGATTGTAAATTAACATTAACTTTCGATGAAAATGCATTAATTGTACGTGGTGACAATTCTAAGTGTGGTGGCATCAACGTTTCACCCCCTCTCCACGCAGGAAACCCAGTCGTTTAGGGCTGGGGAATGCTCTTGATATTCACTAAACATTATACTATAATTACCAAGTGAAAACAATAGAACCAATTCAAAAAACAGCCACCATTACTGCCAAACTCAAACTGAACGTCAGTGAAGATATAAAAGCACCACTTCTGGAGACGATTGCTGCTTATACTAAAGCGTGCAATTATGTCAGTGAGATCGTGTTTGAGAGCAGACAATTGGTGCAGCCAAAGCTGCACACAATGACCTATGAAACACTTCGTGCGGATTATGGTATGAAATCTCAAATGGCTCAATCGGTTATGAAGAGCGTTATCGCGAGATATCGCTCTGCCCGTGGTAACGGGCATGAGTGGGCTCTGATAAAGTTTGATAGAGGTGAGTATGATCTGGTTTGGAATAGAGACTACTCTTTATTAAGAGATGGAACCTTTTCCCTTAATACGGTTAACGATGGAAGAGTAAAAACACCCTTTGCCATCAAAGCGATGGAAAAGTATTTTACGGATGAATGGGAGTTTGGCACCGCCAAACTTCTATTCAAGAATAAAAAGTTCTATCTCCATATTCCCGCAACTACCATTGTAAAAGAATATTCCCTATCTGAATGTACCGACGTTGTCGGTGTTGATATGGGAATGAATTTTACTGCTGTTTCATACAACACTAAAGGTAAGGTCGAATTCCACAAAGGGAGACCTGTTAAGGAGAAGAGAGCCCAGTTTGCACAAACGCGCAAAGAGCTTCAGATGAGGGGAACCCCCTCATCCAGACGAAGACTTAAAAAGATCGGTCAGCGAGAAAACCGTTGGATGAATGATGTTAACCACGTCACATCAAAGGCACTCGTAGCCGGTACTGGCAAAAATGGTCTTATCGTGTTGGAAGATTTGGGTGGTATTCGAGGAGCGACCGAGAAAGTCCGAAAGAGAGATCGATATCTCTCAGTCAGTTGGGCTTTTTTTGATCTTCGTCAGAAGATCGAATATAAAGCCGAATTGGCAGGAAAAAATGTTCTGGCGGTTGATCCGAAATACACCTCTCAATGTTGCCCCAAGTGTGGACACACAGATAGATACAACAGAGATAAAAAAAGACATACATTCAAATGCAGAATGTGCAATTATCAATCAAACGATGATCGTACAGCAGCTATGAACTTACATAGAAAAGGTGTAGAGCACATCTCTACAGTGGCTTCGCAGACATGTTCTGCGGAGTCCGGGGCGCAGTCAATAGCCCCATGATGCATCGGCAACACTAAGACAAAAGGCGGAAGGGCTAATCAATGTCCGTTATACCGCTGGTCAGATGCAAGCCCCGACATTCATGTCGGGGTGGTTGACTGTAAATCCTTTCCGTATTTGAAAATCTAAACGGGTGGAAATCACTCTCTTAGATTCTTCTATATTTCTCGGTCATATTCTCTGTGACCAAACTAGAAAATCATTTTGTCCTGCACTGCTTGAAATATAGCACTATATATTGATAACAATTATTAATATTTATTATCATCTATAAAAGCTTAATGAAATAAGAGACAAATAGAGTTTACGAAAAGCGGAAAAGTTGACAAAATAGTTAAAATTTGATATAGTAATAGATAAGAGAACGCTTAATTGTTTGATCCAAAAATGGAAGGAGGTGAAATTATGAAAAACAGAAAAGGATTTACGCTTATCGAGCTCATGATCGT
>CAIOIX010000453.1 GCA_903858445.1 uncultured beta proteobacterium | reverse complement strand
GGGTGTTGCTAGCAGCTAGTGCTTCTGTAATTAGTTTCATATCTTTTTGCCAGGTAGAAACTTTCATGGTGGCTTCGTCCCAATTACCTTTTGCCATGACTGGACCCCGAACATCTAGCATTCTGGAGCCACCGGCACCATCTGAGAGAACTTTGGTAGCAAGAGCAGGGTCGATGCCGCAATTTGCGCCAAACAGAAGTGCTTCTGCAGTAGAGACGTTATGGATAGCCACCAATAAATTAGCCATAAATTTCATTTGCATGCCGTTACCAAACTTACCAAGATAGTAGTGGGCTTTGGTAAAACCAGAGAAGACCTGCTCAATTTTATTGACGGCTTCCTTGGGGCCACTTGAGTAGATCGATAAGTCTTTATTGCGGGCCTGAGCTCCTGTTCCAGAGAGTGGGCAGTCAAGTAAAACAATCCCTTTCTTTTGCAAGATATCGCGGGCTTGAATTTTATCTGCTGGATCTAAGGTGCTGGTTTCAGCAATGATCAAGTTCTTATTATTGGACTTGGCAATTTCTTCTGCTGATGCCATTAATGCACCCGGACCAGGCAAAGAGAGAATCATGTAGTTTACAAGTGAAGCAACCTCCTTGGCCGACTTTGCCGCCTGTCCACCACTTTTTTTGAAGCTAGATAAAGCCTTGGGACTTGGGTCATATCCAATCACTGAATAACCATCTTTCATCAGGTTGTAGGACATGGCAGATCCCATGATCCCGAGCCCTAGTATTCCGACGACTGGTTTAGATGTGACAGTCTTTGCTTTAACTACTTTCCTAGTAATTGCTTGCTTGCTAACACTCATGAATCAAATCTCCTGATTAATTAAATTATTTTTCTAAGTTATTTGCTGGCGGATAGTCGCGTGAATAGACTGGATTAGCCAAGAAGTCACTGGTCTTATAAGTCCAGAACTGGGTTACATTCGGATAGGTCTTGATCACGGTATTACTAAGCTTACCGTTAACCTGTTGAACCTTACGAATGTAAACATCCATTACGGGGTTACCCAGTGCGTCTAACTTAAATTTACCCAGTGGATCATTATTGATTTGTACTGTTTTCAGTGCAGCCATGAATTGCTGTTTGTTCTCAATGTTGCCTTTGGTATCTTTTAAGGCTTGCTCTAGCATGAGTCCAGCGTTATAGGCGCCCATAGAGTAGTAGCCTGGATCCATCTTGTAGGTTGCGTTCATCTCTTTTACGAGGCGCAGATTGGCAGGATTATTAATGCCTGCAGCGTACCAACCAGAGGAAATCACGCCAACTGCTTCTGGCCCCATAGAAGGCAAAATACCTTCATCAAAAGCTGTCATTGAACCTAATAAAGGCAGCTTTTTGATCATTCCATATTCGTTGTATTGCTTAAGAAACTTGGCGCCATTACCACCAGCAAATGCGACGTATACCGCGTCAACATTCGGTTGAATTTGTACTATATAAGGGCCGTAATCGGTTACGTTTAAAGGGGACCACAACTTTTGAACAATCTTGCCTCCGCCTTCTTCAAAAGTTCTTTGGAAGCCGGCAACGGTCTCATGACCGAAGGCGAAGTCATCGCCAATGACGGCATTATAACCGAAACAGCCGCCCGCGGGACTCTGCAGATCAACGAATTTCTGCCGCTTCTGGCTCATTCCCTTCTGGAATCATTGGATCTATTGATTAATATAGATAAGCTGCTGGCGGTACATGTTCGGGGCATTACTGCTTGCGAAGAT
>CAIOIX010000452.1 GCA_903858445.1 uncultured beta proteobacterium | reverse complement strand
CAGATTCTCCCTCCGTGGGCCTCGATAATTTTCTTAACCAGGACGAGCCCTAAGCCGGTACCCTTAACCACTTGATTGACCTCGTTATCGACTCGATAAAACTCACTGAAGAGTTTTGGCAGTTCGTTCTCGCTGATCCCTATCCCCGTATCGATAATTTGAAATAAGGCGTGATCCTTGTTCATTTGCGCGTTTACTTTGATGGTGCCGTTTTGGGGCGTGAATTTAACGGCATTGCTTAAAAGATTGATAAAAACTCTTTCGATTTGAGTGCTGTCTACTAAAAGAGAAGGTATCTTCGAATCGATACGAGTCTCGAATTGAATATTTTTAATAAACTTTTAAGCTAAGCCAAATACCCATTTAGCGCATAGCTAGCATCTTTTAATATATGGTCAGATTTTAATTAAATAGAGTAAATTGAGGGAAAACCAGCAGATCAACCCTCGCTTGAGCCTGTCATATTGCGTCGCAGGGTTGGTAGACCAACGCCAGATGCCTCAAAGCCCCCATCTACAGCAAGGACCTGACCATTAATAAATGCTGCCGCATCACTACACAAGAAGCCAACGGCATTCGCCATTTCCTCAGGGGTGCCATAACGCCCCAAGGGAATGGTGTCGTAATAATCTGAGCGTATTGCAACGCTATGGACCAACTTTGCCATCTCCGTTTCTACCGGACCCGGAGCAATGACGTTCACCCGCACATTTAAATTACCAAGCTCAACCGCGTATTGCTTGGTTAACTGAATAATGGCAGCTTTACTTGTGCCATAAGCCACTCGTAAAGTACTCGCCCTCAGCCCTGAAATGGAGGCAATATTTACAATGGCACCACCACCATTTTGAACGATCAAATCCCCAAATTTCTGAGAGCAAATAAATGTGCCGTCTAAATTGGTGCCCAAAACTGTGCGCCACTCTTCAAAAGAAGTTTCAAGTACAGGTTTAAAAACAGCAACCCCAGCATTATTTACCAAGGCATCCACATGACCAAATTGGGCAATTACCTCTAGAGCGGCATGAGTGACCTGCTCTGGGTTAGAAACATCACAGTGAATACCTAACACCTCAGTCGGTTGGCCGATGCGCTCAATCGTCGCATCCAGCGTAGTCTTATCAATATCCAAAAGAACCACCTTATATTGATGACGTAAAAACCATTCGCCAATTGCAAGGCCAATGCCTCGTGCCCCACCCGTTACTACGGCTACACGGCTATTAACTGATACATTTGTATTCATTGTTTAAATTTTGAAAGTGGATATTTAGATTAAAATAGTATTTTATGAGATGCATTTTAAATGAAGCGTTGCGTCGCCCTGATAAACAAAACCCCCACCATTGCTGGTGAGGGTCGGTATTAATGGTGAGCCTTACTCGAACCACACTTATTATGGGTAAAGCCCCCGTAACTGCCTTGCCTTTAGAATCCGCTCGCAGCCTACTATAAAAGTAGCTGTGCGCAAAGAAACATTATGGGTTTTGGCAACACTAACGATTCCCCTAAAAGCATCGATCATGATTTTATCCAGGCGCTGATTAATTTCTTCTTCAGTCCAAAAGAAACTTGAAAAATCTTGTACCCACTCAAAGTAACTCACAGTCACACCACCAGCATTGGCAATCACATCAGGGACAACAATAATTCCTCGTTCTTGCAAAATATCATCTGCCTCTGGTGTAGTCGGACCATTGGCGCCTTCAACAATGAGTTTTGCTTGAATAGCGTTTGCATTGACTTTGCTAATCTGGGATTCTAAGGCCGCAGGAATCAATACATCACAAGGCGTAGACCAAAAACTTTCAGCTGAAATCGATTCACCATTAAAACCTTTGATCTCATGAGTTAGCGCAACATGCTTCAGTAATTCGGTAACATTAAAACCGCTGGGGTTATAAAGCGTCGCTGAGTGATCCTGAATAGCCACTATTTTTGCACCGGCACGATCAAACAAACGAGCGGCTTCCCCACCCACATTACCCAAACCTTGAATGGCCACCGTTGCCTGAGTGATATCAAACCCCATATCTGCGTAAGCCTCTTTAGCCACAACAAATACGCCCCTGCCGGTTGCGTCTCTTCTGCCGAGACTACCGCCCAGAGAAATCGGCTTACCCGTGACTACTCCAGTCGCCGTGTGCCCCTGATTAACGGAGTAGGTATCCATCATCCATGCCATGATCTGCTCATTAGTATTGACATCTGGTGCGGGAATATCTTTTTGGGGGCCAATCATCATGTTGATTTCGCTCGTAAACCGGCGTGTCATTCTCTCCAACTCACCAAGAGACAATGACTTGGGATCCACACGAATACCCCCCTTTGCACCTCCAAAGGGGACGTTTACCACAGCGGTTTTAATCGACATCCATGCTGAGAGCGCCATGACTTCTGAAAGCGTGACATTGGGGTGATAACGAACTCCCCCTTTACCTGGTCCCCGAGAAAGATTATGGTGAACGCGGTAGCCTTCATAGTGCGCAATCGTGCCATTATCCAATTCAATTGGCACATCAACAATTAAGGTTCGCTTGGGTCTTTTGAGAGTTTCAACCCAACGAGACAACGGACCCAGATAAGGAGTAACACGATCTACCTGCTCTAGATAAGTGCCCCAGGCACCCAGGTTATCAGGCTCAAGATAAGAGGCAACTAGATGATTCATGCTATTTTTCCCAAATTGGTGGAGCGACTGATTTGACTGCTTCTATGTTACGCCTAATACCTTACAGATTGATCCCATAAAGACCTTAGTCTCTAGATAAACAATCGACTAGAGGCAATGAAATTATGAGAACAGATTTACCATTTCTAAATAATGATCTTCTCTGGCAAGGCGAGCTTTTGATCAACGCTGTATTGATAGTCCTTAAAAATATGTTCTGCACTTAAGATTTGATAGCTGCCATCGTCCAATCGATAGCTTGTATCTTTTAGTCGGTATGTATAGTGCCCACAAGTCCAACAATTAAAGTTACTCATATGGGTACAAAGGCAGGTTTTATCTTTAACGGAAATATTTTTACCGTCTGGGTGAATGACTATTTCGCGGTTAAAGGCGTCAATGTAGGCGCAATTACCAGCCCCATCCAGTAAATAGCCGTATGATTCGCAGCCAGGTCGAATTCCGGACCCAATGGCTGGCGAACTTTTTAACATGCGCAT
>CAIOIX010000451.1 GCA_903858445.1 uncultured beta proteobacterium | reverse complement strand
GGCCAATAAGAGACCTTCGTAAATGCCTGATTTATCCCACATACCCAAATAGTCACAAATCTGACATATATAAAGGGGATACATGATGTAGATCAAAAGAATTCAAATTATTGGGAATAAGGTTGGCATTCTAAGCAAAGGTAAAAAATGAATCCTCCCCTCGCATTACAGGCATCAATTGCTTTGTTGGATCCAAATCACTTGCCTAAACTTGAATCACTAGCAGTACATGACCTAGGTGAGTATTCTTACTCAGAGGCGATTGCACAACTAAAAGACTGTGGTCATATCAGCTTACAAAATATGCAAGAACTTTCCCATGTCGATCTCAACAACGTATTTGAAGAAATCAAATGCTGGTGTGTTTACGGCAATCACGACCCTAAGAAATTAAGAACAGCACTAAACACTCTCAATCCGCAATAAGAACTCACAGGAGAAAACCATGAAATCCCAAGATAAAAAAATAGCTC
The DNA here is from genome assembly GCA_903858445.1 of uncultured beta proteobacterium. Lineage (GTDB taxonomy): Bacteria > Pseudomonadota > Gammaproteobacteria > Burkholderiales > Burkholderiaceae > Polynucleobacter. The sequence continues at coordinate 3,019 of CAIOIX010000451.1, read as the reverse complement.
AGCAAGAAAAAAGCAAAGAACTCTTAGCCCTTTCAAACCAGTTATTTGCTACCGCTAAACAGCTAAGTGAATATCATGCTGCTGAACTAAAAGGCAGTATGGCTTATGCAATTAGTTATGCTCAAACAGCGGCTCACCAAGATATGGCTCAATTAAAAGCCTTGCATGGCGCCGTTACGGCTGAGACATCTAAACGCATGGAAATCTATCAAGCAAAGGTGAAAACCATTCTTGATCAGATGGAAGGCAAGTCCGTAGATAAACATTTAAAAGAAGCCCGCTCTGTATTAACTGCTTGGTACAAGAATACTAAAAAGAAAATACCCCAAGGCGCAGAGCAATTAGGCCAAGTGGCTCACAATGTAGCTGATGCTGGAATTAGGGCTTTTAAAGAAGGTCGCAAACTGGTTAATGAAGCGGCGGATGCTGCCGAGAAAAGCTTAAAAAAGGCTGCTAAGAATGAGGCTGCAAAAGTTAAGAAAGCGGCTGCTAAAGCAAAGAAAGCAACAGCCAAAAAGCCAGCTGTTAAGAAAGCGCCGGTGAAAAAGGCGGCGACAAAAAAATCGCCAGCAAAGAAAGCTACTGCTAAAACAAAACCACCAAGTCCAAAGGTGACCGCTTAATTAAAAATAGCGATAGGCGGGTCTAGGCAAGACCAATGCAGAAAACCAATTGCGTTGGGCAATCATTTGCTCTTTGAAGAAGGTGACTGGTGTTGGTGGCTTTAACTCTAAATTGGCTTCTGAATCTCCCATCATGTTTCTTGGGGTTAAGCCATGTTTTTGGCACAACTGCTTAATGGGTCTATTCCAGCTAATGCAATGCATGAATAAATCTTTGTAATAACGGTTGCGTGCCCAAGTAATAGCCTCATCCATCATGGCATTGGCAATGCCTTGCTTGCGATACTGCAGATTAACGATTACACCAAACTCAACTTCTTGGCCGTGAGTAGCAATATGAATTGTTCCTGCCCATTGACCATCAATCTTGGCAATGAGGAAGTGATTGCTTTTAGGAGTGCTTGAAAACTGCTTAATCAGAGAGTCGATGGCTTCTTCGCCCATCGAGAAGCCAAAATAGTTGTGAAGAGTTGGCGGATCTTGGGCTTTTAACCAAGATCCGTATTCTGAAAACTGACCTCTTGATAGAAACTCAGTAGTTAGCATCACTTACTCCCAGTGACCGTTAGAGTTATCGTGTTTAGCCTGCCACTCTTTGGCTTCTCTCCATGCTTCTACTAGATCATTTATTAAGCTGAAAAATTGTTTCATGATTACAGTCCTCTGGAAGTGGTGTAGTGATAGAGGTAATCACGGGTGAGCTCTTCTACTTGTTGATGAGTAGAGGGCTTGCGGCTGTTGATGTATTGCTCTAAATCATAGCTTTTAGTTTGGTTACCAAAAACATGACTCAAGAGACTCAATAATTGTGTCATTTAAGGCTCCTTATGGTAAAAATACTAGGGTTACTACCTAGACAGTATGCGCCATTTGCATGAATGCTGCATGACAGCAAAATATTTATTTGTATTTAAAGCTTTTTAAATTAAGGGCGGTTAACTCTAATTAGTGGCTAAGTTGTCGTAGAGGAGTAAAAAGCCACCAATCTAGGTTAAATAAAGGCTAATGCGACCCTAAAAGACCATAAGCTAAAATTAAAAGAAGGTCTTTTCAACAACACAAGGCATCAATATGAGCGCATTAAAAGAAGCTCTAGAAAAATTAAGAGAAACTGGATCTATTGGGCTGGAAGATTTTAGAAATCTTAAGATGAAAGATGTTGAAGTCCTCACAGAAGAAATCAAGCAATGGTGTCTTTATGGAAATGGCAAACCCGAGAAGTTGGCTAAGAAAAATAAAGAGCATTAAAACTTATTCTTCCAAATCTTCACTGCTATCGTCGATTCGATATTCCACCTGACTTTTCTTTGGCGCTAGATTCGATGATTGATTTTTGATTTGCGTGGATGGATCAGTCAAATAGCAATAACCGTAAAATGGTATTGACTCTTGCTCAGCCTGCAGTCTATCTTCAGTAGTAAATGTTGCCATCATCCACCCTCCCAAGGTTACTTTGTTTGGTTACCTATGGGCTGTAGGACAAACTAATCAAACCTATAACAATCAGAGTTATTCAGCAGTACTCCATAAGTAATCTGCAGTTTCTTCAAACTAATGTGACAGTTCTATCTCAAAAAGAAATATTTTTAATTTATTTTATAAGGTGAAATTGTCACATTTGACTCGATCTAGTAAGGCTCATACTTTTAGTCTTCTGGTGGTCACGCTAGTTGACTGTAATGCTATGGACTTAATAGCACTCCAATATGAGCTCTCGTGACAAACGATTGGTTTTACTACCCCTTAGGAGTGTCTTATGTACCAAGCAAATGAAAAATTAGTTCAAGCCCATCAAAAATCGATGGAATCAGTTCATGCTTTAAGTCAACTCGCTTTGGAGAATACTCAAAGTTTGGCTCAAATTCACTATGATGCAACTAAAGAAATGCTTGCAACGGTTCAAGAAAAATCAGCAGAAATTCTCAAGCTAAAAGACCCCAAAGAAATTATGACCATGTTTAGTGCTCATGCCCTTCAAGAGGCATCCGCTGGTGTTGTTGCATATCAAGCTAAAGTGAATTCAGTATTGCGTAAAAGCCATCATGAGTTAATTGAAATGACTGATTCTGCAATTGAGCATGCTAAAGAGCGATTAAATGACTTGGTGAACGAAGCTTCTGCTAAAGCGCCCACGGGCTCTGAGGCATTTACAGCCTCTTTTAAGGCTGCATTTGAGGCTGCGCTCCAAGGCTTTGATCAAGTTCGCTCATCTGTACATACTGCTTATGCTAATTTAGAGAAGAGTGCTGATAGCGCATTAAATTCGAATGAACATGTTGTTCAGACAGCCACTAAAGCTCGCAAAGCAATCGCCGCTTCTTAATCTCAATATTGATGAATGAGATGGCCACCTTCGGGTGGTTTTTTGTTGTCTCTGCATGGGCTGCTTTGGGTCG
>CAIOIX010000450.1 GCA_903858445.1 uncultured beta proteobacterium | reverse complement strand
CTCAAAAGCCTGGCGCAATAGGTATTGGCGGCATTCTGGAGCGGTAATGTGGCGATAAGTGCCCAAAACAATATTGTTTGCGGCCAAAGAGTCGGCGGTTGTAAAGAAACCAAGATTACGCTTAATAATGCGACGCTCATCTTCAGTAAGGCCATTTGGATCCTTCCAAAGCGCGATATCGCGATTCATATTGATCTCTTGTGGCATCCAATGGTTTGCGCAACCTGCCAAATATTTCTCCCAAGCCCACTTATATTTAAATGGTACGAGCTGATTTACATCGGTCTTGGCGTTAATAACGCGCTTATCAGCAGCATTGACACGCAAGGCTGCGCCACCGGATAAATTGGCGGCTTCTACAGGCGCAGGTGCTGCTGTTTGTGGTGCCATTGCCACTTGATCTGGCTGTGGGCGATGTGGCTCCACCGCAACCGGCTGCGGTGCAAGACCAGCTTTCGCTAGTGCTGGAGCAACTTCTTCTTCCCAATTCAACATAACTTTCTCCTAATTTCTTCTAATTCTGGCCAATAAGCAAATTGCTTATTGACATGCTTCACATTCTTCAAATCCAGCATCACCTGGACGCATTGTGCAAACTGGGCCATCAGCTTCAACTCCGCCCGCAGCACTTGCGGCTGCTGCGTCAGTACCATTTACACCGCCACCACTCGAAACTGAGTTTAATTGACCACTAGAAACCGTTGATTTCTCAACGTGAGTCGCTGCCATCGTGCGGAGGTAGTAAGTAGTCTTCAAACCACGCAACCACGCCAATTTATAGGTGTCATCCAATTTCTTACCGGATGCACCACCCATGTAGATATTGAGTGACTGAGCTTGGTCGATCCACTTTTGACGGCGGGAAGCTGCTTCAACCAACCAGCTTGGCTCAACCTCAAAGGCAGTTGCATACAAATCACGCAGATCTTGTGGAATACGATCAATTTTAGACAAAGTACCGTCAAAGTACTTCAAGTCAGCAATCATCACTTCGTCCCAAAGACCGCGATCTTTCAAATCGCGTACCAAATACTCATTTACCACTGTGAACTCACCAGAAAGATTGGACTTCACAAACAAGTTTTGGAAGGTTGGCTCGATACAAGCAGACACACCAATGATGTTTGAAATCGTTGCTGTAGGTGCAATCGCTACGCAATTGGAGTTACGCATGCCGTGCTGCTTAATACGTGCGCGCAAGCTAGCCCAGTCCATAGTGGAAGAGTTGTCTACTTCGAGGTAACCGCCACGCTCTTGCGCTAAAAGTGCTACTGAGTCTTGTGGAAGGATGCCGCGATCCCACAAAGAGCCCTTATACGTGCTGTAAACGCCACGCTCTTCAGCCAATTCGTTAGAGGCTTGATAAGCGTAGTAGCAAACTGCTTCCATGGAAGAATCAGCAAACTTAACAGCTTCATCGCTTGCATAAGGAATACGCTGCATATGCAAGCAATCTTGGAAGCCCATGATTCCCATACCAACTGGACGATGCTTCAAGTTCGAATTACGAGCCTTAGCAACTGCGTAGTAATTAATAT
>CAIOIX010000449.1 GCA_903858445.1 uncultured beta proteobacterium | reverse complement strand
TTGCCAAAGAGATTGGCGCAATTCCACGTCAACGCCTGCAGTTGGTTCGTCCAAAATAATCACTGGCGGCCGATGCACTAATGCCTGCGCAACTAAAACTCGGCGCTTCATGCCTCCAGATAAAGAGCGCATATTGCTATCAGCTTTATTCGTGAGATCTAAATTGGCCATGATCTCGTTAATCCAAGCATCGTTATTTTGAATACCAAAATATCCGGACTGAAACTGCAAAGTTTCGCGAACTGTAAAAAAGGGGTCAAATACCAACTCTTGCGGAACCACACCCAAGGAGCGTCGAGCATCACGAAAATGACTTTGCACATCCGCGCCCATGATCAATGCATGACCTTGATCAGCAGTCACCAAGCCCGCTAAGATGGAAATTAAGGTTGTCTTACCTGCGCCATTTGGGCCGAGCAAGCCAAAGAACTCACCCTGCTGTATTTCAAGAGATACATCATCTAAGGCCTTAAGAGCGCCATAGTTTTTGGATATTTTTTTAATTGAGATTGCTGCGGACATGCTAGGCGATACCCAACAAAGCAGAAACACCGTACACACCAGCCAATACTTTTAACTTTTCAGGGGCGCTCACGATGGAGATTGACTCATCCTTGGTTAACAATTTTTTCTGCCAAGCTAGCAATACTGTTAATACTGTCGAATCAAAATCTACCAGCGCAGAACAATCTACCGTTTGCAATGCAGCCAAATTGAATAAGCCATCCCTCTCAAGCTGAACTACATTCTCTTGGGTAACCTTGCTAGGTAATAAAAAAGGCATTGTTCTTCAATCTCTCAATTAGTTTGCTGGCTTGGCAGCGGCCAATTGCTTATTACGCTCTTGCAGAAACTTCACAAGACCATCAATGCCATTTTGACTAATTTGATTCGCAAACTGATTGCGATAAGCTTCAACCAACCAAACACCCATGATGTTCATGTCATACACTCTCCAGCCAGCTGCCGTTTTCTCCAAACGGTAATCTAGGGGGACAGGATCACCACGACCAAGGACAACCGTTTTAACAACCACTTCCTTGTCATCTGGTGCTGCACGCAAAGCTTTAAATTGCACAGTCTGGTCACGTAATTGACTCAAAGCGCCCGAATAAGTACGGATCAATAAACCCTTGAATTCCGCAACCAGCTGGGTTTGCTGCTCTGGGCTTGCTTTCTTCCAATTGGGACCCATCGCCATCTCAGTAGTGCGCCGCATATCGGTATAGGGAACAATCTTCTTCTCAACCAAATCAACGATACGGGGAATATTGCCCTTCTGGATCTCAGGATCGGACTTAACGGATGCCATCACATCTGACACAACTGTCTTAATTAGGCCATCTGGAGTGGATTGATCTGGAGCTTGAGCAAAGGCTGCACCAGCCACCAAAAATAGGCTGGAAACCACGCTTGAAACTACTAAAGCAAACTGCTTTTGCATTGTTTTGTAGCTTTTCATATATCCCTAACCGACCAACTGTGATGAGACCTGATTTTAGCCTCTTAATGCCAGCGCGACTTACTCGTAGCCATTCTGATAAGGGGGCATCAGAGGCTCTTCATCTTCCCGCCCCTCATTAATTTGATATTCCCGCCTCTGTATATAGGCATCTCGCATAAAGCTGTACTTATCAATTGCCGCACCATCGAGTAAATCACCAGCCTCGTAATAAGTATTTCGGGCGTTCACTACCCGCAATCCAGTGATGCTATTACGTACACCAACATCAGGAATATATTTAAAAAGGTAATCCGTTTCTAGGTCGGCAATCGTACCAAAGGTGTCTCGAACAGAACTTGGACCAAAGAATGGCAACACTACATAAGGGCCAGAAGGAGCACCCCAAACACCAAAAGTTTGACCCCAGTCCTCTTTATGCTTCTCGAGCCCGCCTGGAGTCGCTAAATCGATTAAGCCGCCCAAACCCATCGTAGTATTGACTACCACTCGCATCAAATCATTAAAAGCATAAGCAGGCTTACCCTGCAGTAAATTATTTAATGCAGTGTAAATATCGTTGTAGTTACTAAAGAAGTTATAGATACCATCACGCACGAATTCGGGCAAAACAAAGCGATAACCAGCCACTACCGGCTTAAGGAGATAGGCGTCTAAACCTTCATTGAACTCAAAGACCGAGCGGTTAAAAGGCTCCCAGGGATCATTGGGAGAAGGCTCAACCCCCGCAGGAATGGAAGCACAGCCAAGTAATACCGCAGAAAAACCAATCAGGCACGCACGCTTAAGCCCTACTGCCCAACACTTCATTTTGCTGCGCCTTTGTCTTGGCCCTTGTCTTGGCCACTATCAGCCGCCTTGTTATACAAAAACTGGCTAATGAGGTTCTCCAAAACGATGGCAGATTGCGTTTGAGTCAGTTTTTCACCATTGGTCAACATATCATCAGAGCCGCCAGCCTCCAAACCAATATATTGCTCACCCAATAAACCCGAAGTCAGGATCTTGGCAGATGAGTCTTTGGGGAATTTATAAGTATCTTCAATCGTCATGACAACCGTCGCTTGATAGGTTTTGTCATCAAAAGAAATATTCGCAATACGTCCTACAACAACACCAGCACTTTTTACTGGTGCGCGCGGTTTTAAGCCGCCAATGTTGTCAAAGCGAGCAGAAATTTTATAAGTAGGCGCAAATGACACTGCATTCATATTGCCAACCTTCAGTGCCAGAAACAAGGCAGCCAATAAGCCGATGGCTACAAAAATTCCTACCCAAATATCAATTGCACTTTTTCTCATAAGAGTCCCAGTTTATTCTTTCTATCTAATTTGAGAACATCATCGCGGTCAGCAAGAAATCCAATGCCAAAACCGATAAAGAAGAGATCACCACCGTCCGGGTGGTTGCCTGCGATACGCCCTCAGGGGTAGGCCTAGCTTCATAACCTTGATAGAGCGCAATAAACGTCACCGCCACACCAAAGACCATGCTTTTAATTAAGCCATTGCCGATGTCTGAAAAGAGATCCACGCCACCCTGCATCTGCGACCAAAAAGCTCCTGAATCAACACCAATGAGTGGGACCCCAACAAAATAACCCCCCATGACACCGACCGCAGTAAAGATGGTTGCCAAAATGGGCATCGCAATAATGCCCGCCCAGAGCCGCGGTGCAATCACACGACTTAATGGGTCAACGGCCATCATCTCCATGGCACTCAGTTGTTCGCCGGCCTTCATCAAACCAATTTCAGCAGTCAACGATGTGCCTGCACGACCAGCAAATAACAAAGCAGTAATCACGGGGCCCAATTCACGGGTTAAGGAAAGAGCTACCAATAAACCCAAAGCTTGCTCTGAACCATAACGATTAAGCGTGTAGTAACCCTGTAGGCCGAGTACAAAGCCAACGAACAAACCTGAGACTGCAATAATGACAAAAGAGTGATTACCGACAAATAAGATTTGATCCGACACTAGACGGGGTCTTTTCAATAAAAAACCAGAACGCCAAATCACTGCAACAAACATGCGCGCTGCGTTACCAAGACTCGTTAAGTTACGGCGCACAAAAAAACCAAGATCGCCCAATAGCTCTAAGGCCTTATTCCATATCATCATTTCACAGCCATCCCAAAATCCTCTTCCAGACTCTGTCCGGGATAGTGAAACGGCACAGGACCATCAGGTGCAGCATCTAAGAACTGGCGCACAAACGGGTCCGTTGAGCGGCTAAGCTCTTCCGGCGTACCTTTGGCGCCAATCTTCCCATTGGCAATGAAGTAAACGTAGTCGGCAATTTCAAATGTCTCTTCAACATCATGGGTTACTAACAAACTAGTGGCGCCAAGCGCGTTATTCAAATCACGAATTAATCTTGCAGTAATGCCCAGAGAAATAGGATCCAGACCAGCAAAAGGCTCGTCATACATAATTAATGGGGGATCAAGTGCAATCGCACGCGCTAAAGCAACGCGCCTTGCCATTCCACCTGAAATTTGTGACGGCATTAAGTCACGCGCCCCACGCAAGCCAACTGCGTTGAGTTTCATCAAAACCAAAGAACGCAATAACTCTTCAGTCAGATTGGTGTGTTCACGCAATGGGAATGCAACATTCTCAAAAACACTCAGATCGGTAAACAAGGCGCCAAACTGAAATAGCATTCCCATCCGACGGCGCGTCGCCATCAATTCGGTCGAACCCATCTTGCCGATATCGCGACCTTCAAACAGGACTTCGCCAGACTGCGCAGTAAATTGGCCGCCAATCAATCTCAAAATGGTGGTCTTACCGCAACCAGACCCGCCCATCACCGCCACTACCTGACCACGACGGAACTCCATACTGAGCCCCGACAAAATCTGTCTTTCACCAGGCGCATAAGAAAAATCGACGTCCCGAATAGAAACGACTACTTCGCCCTGAGCTTGTACTACCGCTTTTTGCTGTGCATTCAAAGAATGGGGCTGGCCACTGTTCATATCCTCGATATTATCGGGGAAGAACGGAAGACCCCATTAAATACTCATCTACTGCCTGAGCACATTGACGACCTTCGCGAATTGCCCAAACCACCAAAGATTGACCGCGACGCATATCGCCCGCAGCAAAGACCTTGGCAACGTTCGTTTGATAGGCTTTTTGACCATCTACAGTGGCTTTTGCATTGCCTCGAGCATCTTTTTCAACACCAAAGGCATTGAGTACTTGCTGCGCTGGAGATACAAAGCCCATTGCTAAAAAGACTAAATCAGCTTTGATCTCAAATTCAGAGTTTGGCATTTCAGTCATCTTGCCGTCTTTCCACTCCAAGCGAACGCAAATGAGTTTCTCAAGTTTGCCGTTTTTACCCTCAAAACGCTTGGTGGCTACCGACCAATCACGGTCACAACCTTCATCGTGAGATGAGGAGGTGCGTAATTTCGTTGGCCAATAAGGCCATACCAAGGGCTTATTTTCTTCTTCCGGTGGTTGTGGCATCAATTCAAATTGAGTGACTTTTTCTGCGCCATGACGATTAGATGTGCCGACACAGTCAGATCCAGTATCACCACCACCAATGACCACGACATTCTTACCAGCCGCCGAAATTTCATTCTTGAAATCGCCAGCATTCTCTTTGTTCTGTGGAATCAAGAATTCCAAAGCATAGTGAACTCCCGCCAACTCACGGCCTGGTACAGGCAGGTCACGGGGTTGCTCTGCACCACCAGTAATCACAACGGCATCAAAATCTTTCATCAACTGCTCTGGTGAAACTGTTTTTGTTGAGTAGTTTTTTACTTCAGCACCCATCGCCTCTTTACCAACAAAGACGCCAGTCTCAAACTTCACACCTTCAGCTTGCATCTGCTCAACACGACGATCGATGAGCCACTTCTCCATTTTGAAGTCAGGAATGCCATAACGCAGCAAGCCACCAACACGATCGTTCTTCTCGAATACGGTCACATCGTGACCAACGCGCGCCAATTGCTGCGCAGTAGCCATACCAGCAGGACCACCACCAACTACCGCTACTTTTTTACCAGTCTTGGTTTTAGCTGGCTGAGGTACTACCCAGCCATTTTCCCAACCCTTATCAATAATGGCATGTTCAATGGACTTAATGCCAACGGGAGCGCGATTGATACCTAAAGTACAAGCGGCTTCACACGGCGCTGGACAGATACGGCCAGTAAATTCAGGGAAGTTATTGGTCGACTGCAGAACGTCTAATGCATTCTTCCAATCATTGTGAAATACCAAGTCATTGAAATCGGGAATGATGTTGTTTACTGGGCAACCGTTATTGCAAAACGGGATACCGCAGTCCATACAACGCGCACCCTGAATCTTTGCTTCTTCATCGGTTAAAGCCGCAACAAATTCTTTGTAATGATGGAGGCGTTTAACAGGAGCTTCGTAAGTTTCATTTACGCGCTCAAACTCCATAAATCCAGTGACCTTACCCATATCGAATCCTTAGTATCTTTTCTTAATGTCTGTCTGTGTTGATTAAGTAACTTAAGCCGCAACGGTTTTGTTTTGCGCTTTTTCCCATAACTCACCTAAAGCACGCTTGTACTCTGTTGGAAGCACTTTTACAAAACGACCGCGAGAATTTTCCCAGTCAGCCAAGAGTGCTTTTGCACGCTCTGAACCGGTGTGGCGGAAATGACGTTCAATCAGGCCCTTTAGAATTTGCTCGTCAGTGACACGCTCGCCACCATCCTTTACGTCAATAGGGGCATGCCACTGTGATTGAGGCAGTTTGGCAATTTGCTCAGCAGATGACAACACTTTTTCAAGAGTAGCCATGCTGGTGTTACAACGCTTATCAAACAAACCATCTTCGTCATACACATAAGCAATACCGCCACTCATACCAGCAGCAAAGTTACGGCCTGTTGTGCCCAATACCACTACGGTACCGCCAGTCATGTATTCGCAACCATGGTCGCCAGTACCTTCAACAACCGTGGTGGCGCCAGAGTTACGCACCGCAAAACGTTCGCCAGCTACACCATTGAAGAAAGCTTCACCACCAATAGCGCCGTAGAGGACCGTATTACCAACAATGATGTTCTTAGCAGTATCACCACGGAACTCATGTGGTGCACGAACAATGACACGACCACCAGATAAACCTTTACCAACATAGTCGTTACCATCGCCCACTAAGTCTAAGGTAACGCCATGAGCCAAGAAAGCCGCAAAGCTCTGGCCAGCTGTGCCATTTAACTGAATGTGAATGGTGTCATCAGGTAAGCCCGCATGGCCGTAACGTTGAGCAATCTCACCGGAGAGCATTGCGCCGACAGTACGGTTAACGTTCTTCACTGGCACGATGAAAGAGACTTTCTCACCACGCTGGATGGCTGGCTCACTCTTCTCAATCAAGATATTGTCGAGCGCACTTGCCAAACCGTGATCTTGTGTGAGGACCTGATAACGTGGAACATCTGCTGGAACTTGTGGGGCAGCAAAAATCTTGCTGAAATCCAAGCCATGCACTTTCCAGTTATCGATACCTTTGCGGGTATCCAAGAGATCGACGCGGCCAATCAAATCATCAAACTTACGAATGCCTAATTGCGCCATGATCTCGCGCGCCTCTTCTGCAATATAGAAGAAGAAGTTCACAACATGCTCTGGTTTACCGGCAAACTTTTTACGCAATTCTGGGTCTTGGGTAGCTACGCCAACTGGGCAGGTATTCAAATGACACTTACGCATCATGATGCAACCCTCAACAACTAACGGCGCCGTGGCAAAACCGAATTCATCCGCGCCCAACAATGCACCGATGACTACGTCACGACCCGTTTTCATTTGGCCGTCAGCCTGAACACGAATGCGGCTACGCAAACGATTGAGCACCAAGGTCTGCTGTGTTTCAGCCAAGCCTAATTCCCATGGGGAGCCAGCATGCTTAATAGAGGATAGTGGTGAGGCACCAGTACCGCCATCATGACCAGCAATCACAACGTGATCTGCCTTCGCTTTAGCAACACCAGCAGCAATCGTGCCAACACCCACTTCAGAAACTAATTTCACAGAGACATCCGCCGCTGGATTTACGTTCTTCAAGTCATGGATTAATTGAGCAATATCTTCAATGGAGTAGATGTCATGGTGTGGAGGAGGAGAAATCAAGCCAACACCAGGTACTGAGAAGCGCAACTTACCAATGTAATCCGTTACCTTACTACCAGGCAATTGGCCACCTTCGCCAGGCTTAGCACCCTGAGCCATCTTGATTTGCAATTGATCAGCAGAGCGTAAGTACTCAGCAGTAACTCCAAAACGTCCGGAAGCAACTTGCTTAATTTTGGAGCGCAATGAGTCGCCGTCCAACAAAGGAATATTGGCTTCAACTACATCACTGCCCAAGATGCCGGCTAGAGTTTCACCCTTCTTAATTGGAATGCCTTTGAGCTCATTGACATAACGATTTGGATCTTCGCCGCCCTCACCTGTATTGGACTTACCGCCAATACGGTTCATGGCAATCGCCAAGGTAGCATGAGCTTCAGTGGAAATGGAGCCCAAAGACATCGCGCCCGTAGCAAAACGTTTTACGATTTCTTTTGCAGACTCGACTTCATCCAATGGAATGGCTTTTACTGGATCAATCTTAAATTCAAATAATCCACGCAAGGTCATTTGACGCTTGCTTTGATCATTAATAATGTTGGCATACTCTTTATAGGTCTGATAACCCTTCTCAGCACCAACACGTGTGGAGTGTTGCAACTTCGCAATGGTGTCCGGAGTCCACATATGGTTTTCACCACGGATACGGAATGCGTACTCACCACCAGCTTCAAGCATATTGGTTAAAACGGGATCATCGCCAAATGCACTTGTGTGCATACGCAAAGCTTCTTCGGCTACTTCAAATACACCGATACC
>CAIOIX010000448.1 GCA_903858445.1 uncultured beta proteobacterium | reverse complement strand
CGTGTGCTCTTCCGATCTATTATACTGGAAGCTCTATATATATCTTTTAAAGATATAAAATGTACATAAATTATAATAAATCATCGAAAACTCTTGGCCCTCGCATGGCGGCCTTATTTACAAATCTATACGAGGTGAGGCTCTTAACGTTTAGGGTGGCTGACGCCGTCAAATATACGGGATTGTCTCCGGTTGCAGTAAGTAACTTATTGCACAAAGCGCAGCAGCGCGGACTTGTTACACGATTAAAACCAGGTTTATTTAATTTAGTGCCTTTTGAGTTGGGGGATGTGTCAGGGCATATTGATAGTCCTTACATCATTGCCAGAGAAATGGTAGCGAAGGCTCCCTATTTCTTATCATATGGAACTGCATTTGAATTGCATCGAATGGTTACGCAACCAATATTTACGACATACGTTTCATCAACCAAACGTTTGCGTCCCCAGACTGTTGGAGGGTATGACTTTAAGTTCATCAAACTAAGTGATGAACAGATCTTTGGAATGGAGAGGTACTGGGTGGATAAAGAGCGATTTGTGTTGATCAGTAATATTGAGAGAACGATCATTGATGGCTTAAAGCACCCGGAATATGTTGGAGGAGTTACAGAGGTAGCAAAAGGTTTATGGATTAAAAAAGATACGATTAATATTGGGGTTCTAATTGAGTACGCCAAGCAACTTGGTGTAGGTGCGGTAATTCGGCGGCTCGGCTATCTATTAGAGAAATATAAATTGGCAGATGAAGGCATTTTGCGTGAATTACAAATGCAACTAAGCGCAACCTATCAGCGCCTTGACCCACAAATACCTTCTGAGGGCCCATTTCTTTCAAGGTGGAAATTGCAACTGAATATCGATCAAGAAGAGCTTGATGCCGTGAGGTTTGGATAATTATTTCGCAAAGAAATATTGCTCTCATTGCTAATAAATTATTAAAAGAGTGCGATAAACGTGTTCCCGAATCTGTGATTGAGCGCGACTATGTGTTGCCTTATTTTTTTAAGGGGACTTGTCAATTAGGTGGCTCTTAAATGGCTATGTGAATCCCCATAGCATTAGTGGATAGATAGTGGAAAAAATATGGAAATAGTATGTAGTATGAATGCCAATGAGAACCCAAATAAGCGCAGCAAAATTACGCCATTCCATATTCAGCTCAATTGTCTTATCAGGTGAGCTAGGCTTATTTAAAGGGAGGGGCTTACCTAATTACAGCCGAGTAAAAGATATTTTGGGGTATGCGAAGGAGGATATTTCGATTGCCTCAGACGTTCCATTTGGGTATATCCATTTTGATAAGAAAATCCCGAGGGAGCTAACGGAGTGTAAGACGGAGAGGGCCATTGCCATAGTTGATGGCTTTTTTAAAGATGAAAACAAAACCATGCTTTGGTTTAGGGTTCTCAATCCTCTGCTGGGTGCTGTGGCGCCACGCGATGTGATCAGGTTTGGCCGCTTTAAAAAACTTTTGAAATTTATTCAAAGTGCTGCGGAAGAGAATCAATAATTGGCAATTGGAAAGCCAGACCTTCATCATAGGGGTCGATCGAGCGATATAAAAATGCCCAAATAGCTCACAGCTGAAAAATGGGTGTGAATATTTTCTGGAAGAGGCCTCGCTTCAAATCTTAATTGAAGGGCAATACCTCTGTACAATTTTTATACTAACTGTCAATGGGATTTTTATGCAGAGATAACTTGCACTTTGCGAGGAAACCACCATTGGCGATATAAATTATTGTGATCAAGACTCGTAAATGCTGGGATTAAATGTGCTCCACATACCTCATCACCGTGTCTGACTTAGACCATCGCCCCCGTTGCATCATGATTGGCATGCTTGCCCCAGAGCTCAGTAAATCTTGCGCCGCGCCTACTCGCATGGAGTGACCACTAATCCCCTTAATGACTGATTCATCTAATCCGGCTGCTTTGGCAATTCTCTTGTAGATGCGATTTACCTGACCGCCCCCAAGATGTGGTGATATATCT
>CAIOIX010000447.1 GCA_903858445.1 uncultured beta proteobacterium | reverse complement strand
CGCTCCTTAACAATTTCATGGATACGGGTTGCAGGAACGCGCAAAGCAATAGCCAAGGCGTTGACGCTCATATCCAGCGGAATCAAAAATTCTTCTCGCAGAATTTCGCCAGGGTGAATGGGGCGCATACGATTTTCTATCATAGGGTTATCTCCTTAGTGGTAATCAACAATTTCAACATTCCAGCACTGACTATCATGCCACTCAAAGCATACTCGCCATTGCCCATTAATACGGATGCTCCAGTGCCCTGCGCGGTCTCCTATCAATTTTTCCAGACGATTGCTGGGAGGGTCGCGCAAGTCTTCAATGACTCTAGCCGCATCAAGCATTTCAAGCTTACGTTGAGCTTGTGCTTTAAAAGCTTGGAATCGCTTAGGACTGCTCCCTGTGTACAGGGCTTCAGTATGTTTACAACGGAATGTTTGAATCATGTGAGTAATTTTATTACGCTTTGCGTAACACATCAAGCGTTATTTATGCAAAATACTAAATTTGACACCACCATGAACCCCAGCTATCATTTGCCCACTGCCCCTCATTGGGCAGGCGGTTTTGACAGACTGATTAAGACAGGCGCAGAAGTTACGCGCCGAAAGGTTCGTGGCTTTTTTTATGCCCTCCAGTTTATGATGGATGGTGTATTGGGGAGCTGCAAAGCTCGCTGGGACCTGTCCCCAGTCTGTCAACCCGATACATCATCCATCGCCCAAATTTTGACAGCTTTGAGCGGTGGTTTAAAACCATTCGACAGGAGCTTCAAATGAACAACCAATCCCAAGTTACACTCAAAATTTCTGACATTGCTGTCCGTCAAGATGCTGAAGGCCGTTATTGCCTGAATGATCTACATAAAGCCGCTGGAAATCTACAAAAACACCGTCCTAAATATTTTCTTGCTACTCAACAAACCATTGATTTAATTAATGAAATTGAGATAGGCGGAATTACGCCTATCGTTACAAAACAAGGACTTGGCACTTTTGCTAGTAAAGAACTCGTTTACGCCTACGGCATGTGGATCAGTGCAGAATTTACACTCAAGGTCATCCGCGCTTACGACCAACTTCAAAAACCCCAATACGGCCTAAAGTCACTCGCCTCTCCGTTTATCAGTGAAGCCGAGGCCGCTCGCTTTCAAAAATCGATTAAAGCCCATTGCGCCTATAACGGTAAAAAATATTCTGATTGTTACACTACGGTTTATGGTCAGTACGGCATCACCAAGTACACACATATCCCTGTCGGAAAGTTGGAAGAAGCAGCGCGTCTTTTAGGCATGAAGTTACTACCCCTAAAAAAGCAAGCCATTCCAGCCGAACCCCTTAAGCTGGCCTTTACCCCCGAAGAACTCGAAGACTTAGTGGCCGAACGCATTAAAAGCGTAGCTGGAGAAATTATGCCCAAACAACCCGAAGAGCCTGTGCAATACAATAGCATCGCCATCAATCTTGTGCCGTTAGAAAATGGAGAAACTAGACGCTGGATAGTTACCCAAATGGCATCCGAAATAGGTATGTTTCACTCTATT
>CAIOIX010000446.1 GCA_903858445.1 uncultured beta proteobacterium | reverse complement strand
GCCGCCCAAGATCAGAAATTGAATGTTTAGAGTAGTGCTAATTGCGGCGGCTAATAAACTGACTAGGAGCAAACTCCCGTAGTCACGAAGTCCTTCAAAACGCACGTTAAACCTACAGTAGCGCTTAAGCAGCACGTCAGCCAAGACAAAACTCATAACGGAACCACTCGCTAACTGCATCGCCATCAGTAAGTTGTGCCCGCCGCCCATTTCACCCAATGTGGCGCCAATAAATATGAAGGGCCAATACCGTAATCCAAATACCAACAGTACCCCAAGGCCAATTCCCGCAGGCAACCAAATGGGACTCTCACCCACTACACCAGAAAAATAATTCAACAAAAAAGTCGACAGTGCAGCATAGGTAATAGACCAAAATATGGATTCCATTACAGGTTTTTTGCTAAACCAAGGGGAGAAATGAGACATTGAAAAGGGGCTTAAGGACTAAACTAAAGTTATAGAAGAGAGATTTAAATCAATATAAAGGAATTAACGTAATTTTTTCTTAATATCTAGAAAACAATAGGAATAACTCCCATAAATAGTATTTATCTACTATTAATCTAAGCTTCTAATCCGACAGCCTTTGGGATTAGCCTTTATTTGCAGACTACCCATTGTTATTATAAGTAATGGACGCCGATTCGAGAATACGAAGAAATACCCGACTGACCGTGATCATCGGCCTTGCTCTAGCAATCATTTTTATGATCGGCGCTGCGATAGCTGCTTACATTCTTCGTGAAAATTCGATTAAGGACCGGTCTGAGCAACTCTCGAACCTATCCTTAACCCTCTCTGAGCATGCTGCACAGACTATGTTTTCTGCAAATACTGCCCTACAAAGCCTAGTTGATGGGGTCTCAAGCGCAAACATTCAAAGTGAAAAGGCCTACGCCGATTTCGCCAGTAAAAAGGATCGCTTTCTTTCACTACAAGAAAAAACAAGCTCCAATTCCATCATTGATGTAGCTACTTATATTGGTAGAGATGGCAAAGTCATTAACTTTTCCAGATCGTATCCGCCCCCTCCGATTGATTTATCAGATCGCGACTATTTTCAATACCTCAGCACCCACAATAGTTCTGAAACTTTTTATAGCAATCCCGTTCGCAATAAAGGGAATGCTAAATGGGTATTTTATCTAGCCAAGCGCATTAACAACGGCGCCGGTGAATTCTTGGGTGTTGCCCTAATTGGTGTTTCGGCCGAAGTCTTCTCAAAATTTTATGAGCGTATTGGTATTAGCTTAGGCGAAGGCTCCTCCCTAGTGCTATTTAAAGATGATCGGACTCTTTTAACTCGGTGGCCATTTGTAGACGACCGCATAGGCAAAAAAGTCTCTGGTGAAGCGCTAGAAAATGCAATGAAACGCCCCCAATTGAATGGTGAAGTGGTGATGACCGATGCACCCACTTCACTACGGGATAATGAGCGCGTTCAGCGAATGATCGCCTTTAGATCGGTTTCGGGATACCCTTTGGTGATCGGCGTCATTGCTACCCAGGAACTATACCTATCAAGCTGGAAAAAAAGTGTTTATGGAATCCTATACACAACCATCTTAAGCTTAATATTTATTGCTATTGGCATTAAGCTGCTGGTGAATTCGTATCGCAAAATGGTTACGAATGAACACCTAGCAAATTATGATTTACTTACCGGCCTACCAAATCGACTACTCTTTACCGATCGCTTGCAGCAAATATTAGGCCTATCTAAGCGCAGTCACTCGAAATTTGCCTTGGTATTTATTGATCTGGACAATCTAAAAATAATCAATAACAAGTATGGGCATTTAGCTGGCGATGACTTACTGATTGAAGTTTCAAAGCGCGTGCAGAATTGCATCCGAGCTACTGATACTGTAGCCCGCCTCGGAGGAGATGAGTTTGTCCTTCTTCTACCCAATATTGATTCCGAGGAAAGCGTCCTAGCTATTGCAGAAAAAATTCGAGCAGCTCTAGCTGAACCACACATCGTAAATGGCCAAACAATAGCTGGCGGTGCAAGCTTAGGAGTGGCCATCTATCCAGAACACGGGGAAGATGAGACTACATTAACCAAAAATGCGGATAAAGCCATGTACCACGCAAAATTTCATGGCAGAAATCGGGTACAGCTATTCACGGAAGATCTTTAAGTACTACGTGAAACTAGGCGCGGGACTCTGCTGCTACCTTTAAAAAATTCGCTTCCTCCAGTAAGAAAGCATCTACGACTAATGGATCAAAAAGGATCCCTTTCATAGAGCTAATTTCTGCGACGGTCTCTTGATGAGTCCACTGACGTTTATAAGGTCTACGGCTGACAAGTGCGTCATAAACATCCGCTACCGCCATGATCCTGGCCTCAGCCGGAATTGCCTCACCTAACAAACCTCTTGGGTATCCAGAGCCATTCCAACGCTCATGATGGCCGCCGGCAACCTTAATGGCTGTCGAAATCAAACCTCCATCTACGAAATTATCAAATTCAGCAGCTGAAAGAATAGATTCGCCTATCAATGTATGTGCCTCGATTGTTCTTCGCTCGTCATCCGTCAATGCCCCCGCTTTTTTCAGCACCGCATCAGGCACGCCCATCTTCCCAATATCATGCAATGGCGCTACCTTAGAGAGAATCTCAATTCTGCCGCCCTCAAGCGCCTTGGGAAAATGCCCCATCTCTCGAAGACGAAGCGCAAGAATTGTGAGATATTTTTGGGTTCGAATAACATGACCACCTGTCTCATGATCTTTAGCTAAGGCTAGCGAATTGAGCAAAGCGAGCATTTGGCTCTCACGCGCAGAGATTTTTGCAGCAGCATGGTCAAGCTGATCCAGCAATGCTTCGCGCTCTATATCATCCTCTCGAATGATCCGCTCATCTTCCTTTACTAGAAATTCTGATTCAATCAACGAATCTAGATTTCGAGCCATTGGCTTATAAATAGCCGCTATCACCACTGGAAGAACGATGGCTACCAGCAATACGCTATCCATCACCGCCTCAACAATCGGAGTAAAAGGTCCGAATCGATCCAGCAAAAACATAATCACGACTTCGCCCACGCAGATTGCGGTGATCAGAGCTACAACAGCAACTTTAATTGAATGACGCCTGGCAGACACTCTTTGCCTTAGAAAGTGAATAGTTTAAAGGTGACTTCCTAAACTTAATCACATTGATCCTAAAAAATCAAGTTGTGACTCGTTCACTCTACTCTTTAATGATGAAGAGTATTGAGATAGATCACACGCGGATTGAGCCCTGACAAAATGATTACTACCGCGATCAAACAATTCTAAGACAAAGAAAAAGACCTCAAATGAGGTCTTTTATTGATCTGCGGTGGGGCGAACGACGGGGCTCGAACCCGCGACAACCAGAATCACAATCTGGTTAG
>CAIOIX010000445.1 GCA_903858445.1 uncultured beta proteobacterium | reverse complement strand
GGTTTAAGGCGGGGAACTGGTATCATTGCTAGGTTCGAAACTTAATAAATACCCTAGCGCTTAAAGACACTCACCTCCCGCAAAAACAGCCTCGGGTTAGTCTATTTGAGGGTTTTGAGCGTCGGATGGAGCAGGGACTGGAGATGTTTTTGTCACCCTTGCTTCCTTCTTTTCCTCCCGCCGTGTTGGCTTTAGCTGACGGCACCATATTTCCCGGTTTTAGTATTGGCGCCCCAGGCGACGCTGTCGGTGAAGTCGTATTTAATACCGCACTGACTGGCTACCAGGAGATCATTACCGATCCGAGTTATTCACGTCAAATCGTTACATTGACCTATCCCCATATTGGTAATGTCGGTGTAAATGCGCAAGATGCAGAATCTGATCAGATTCATGCTGCCGGCTTGGTGGTCAAGGATCTCCCGCGTCGCGTATCAAACTTTCGCTCTGAAGCTAGTCTTGAGGACTATCTGACAAAAGCGGGTGTGGTCGGCATTTCTGGTATCGATACCCGTAAATTGACTCGCATCCTGCGCGACAAGGGTGCTCAGTCGGGCGCGATTGTGGCCGGCAAGCAGGGTGACGATATTGAAGCTCTCGTAAAAAAGGCCTTAGAGCTGGCAAAAGCCTTTCCTGGCATGGCTGGTTTAGACCTAGCAAAAGTCGTAACAACTAAGACCCCTTATGAGTGGCGTGAAGCCGAATGGGAGTTGCATGGTCCTGATGACACCCCTGCCTATAAAACACTGGACACTAGTAAGCCTCTGAAAAAGGTTGTAGCTTATGACTTTGGCGTGAAGAGAAATATCTTACGCATGCTTACAGAGCGTGGCTGCCAATTAACTGTAGTACCTGCGCAAACAAGCGCGACAGAAGTGCTAGCTATGAATCCTGACGGCGTATTTTTCTCAAATGGCCCTGGAGATCCTGGCCCTTGTGATTATGCAATTACTGCCGCTAAAGAAATTATTGAGAAGGGCGTGCCAACATTTGGTATTTGCCTGGGCCATCAAATCATGGGCCTGGCTGCTGGTGCAAAAACTCTGAAGATGAAGTTTGGGCATCATGGCGCAAATCACCCTGTGAAAGATTTAGATACTGGGCGCGTAGCCATTACCTCCCAGAACCACGGTTTTGCTGTGGATGCTAATACTTTGCCTGACAATATTCGTGTCACGCATGTTTCATTGTTTGATGGATCCTTGCAGGGTCTTGCCTGGAGGGATAAGCCTGCACTCTGTTTCCAAGGTCATCCGGAGGCATCACCTGGTCCGCATGATATTGCGTATTTATTCGATCGTTTTGTGGAGCTCATGAATGCTGCCAAGAAGGAGGGCAAATAATGCCTAAGCGTAGCGACATTAAGAGCATCTTAATTATTGGTGCTGGACCGATTGTCATTGGTCAAGCTTGTGAGTTTGACTATTCTGGCGCGCAAGCTTGTAAAGCGTTGCGTGACGAAGGGTACAAAGTCATTCTGGTGAATAGCAATCCTGCCACCATCATGACCGACCCTGAGATGGCAGATGTGACTTACATTGAACCGATTACTTGGGAGGTGGTTGAGCGCATTATTGCCACAGAAAAGCCGGATGCGATTCTTCCAACGATGGGGGGGCAAACTGCCCTGAATTGCGCCTTGGATTTGCATCGTCATGGCATTCTGGAAAAGTACAATTGCGAATTAATCGGTGCCTCACCAGAGGCAATCGATAAAGCTGAAGATCGTCAGAAGTTTAAAGATGCGATGACCAAGATTGGTCTTGGCTCTGCCAAATCTGGCATTGCGCATTCAATGGATGAAGCACATGAAGTGCAGCAACGCATTCAGATTGATACTGGTAGCTTAGGCTTTCCCGTGGTCATTCGCCCTTCGTTCACCATGGGTGGATCAGGCGGCGGTATTGCTTACAACCGCGAAGAGTTCGAGGAGATCTGCAAGCGTGGCTTGGATTTGTCCCCAACGCGCGAGCTCTTGATTGAAGAGTCCCTCCTCGGTTGGAAAGAGTTTGAGATGGAAGTAGTGCGAGATCGTGCGGATAACTGCATCATTGTTTGCTCGATCGAAAACTTAGATCCGATGGGTGTGCATACGGGTGACTCGATTACTGTTGCTCCAGCTCAGACCTTGACTGATAAAGAATATCAATTGATGCGCAATGCATCGATTGCAGTACTGCGTGAGATTGGTGTTGATACTGGTGGTTCAAACGTACAGTTCTCGATCAATCCAGTAGATGGGCGCATGGTTGTCATTGAGATGAATCCACGCGTTTCACGTTCGTCTGCCTTAGCCTCTAAAGCGACGGGTTTCCCGATTGCAAAGATTGCCGCCAAGTTAGCGGTAGGTTATACCCTGGATGAGTTGAAAAACGATATCACTGGTGGTGCAACCCCAGCATCTTTTGAGCCATCAATCGATTACGTAGTGACGAAAATTCCTCGTTTTGCTTTTGAGAAATTTCCACAAGCAGATTCTCGTTTAACGACTCAGATGAAATCGGTTGGCGAGGTTATGGCCATTGGCCGTACCTTTCAGGAGTCCTTCCAGAAAGCCTTGCGAGGCCTAGAAGTTGGCGTTGATGGCTTGGATGAATTTTCTACTGATCTAGACGATATTATTCAAGAGATTGGTGAACCTGGACCAGACCGCATTTGGTATTTAGGGGATGCCTTCCGAATGGGTATGGACTTGGACGAAGTGTATGCAGAGACCAAGGTTGACCCATGGTTCCTAGAGCAGATCCAAGAATTGGTTGTGATTGAGGCGGAACTTAAACTCCGTAAGATTGATGCCTTGTCTGCCGCGGAATTACGTTTCGTGAAGCAAAAAGGTTTTTCCGATCGTCGCCTAGCAAAACTATTGGGTGTTGATGCCTCATCGGTTCGTGCAGCGCGTCATCGCTTAAAGGTAGTCCCAGTTTATAAACGGGTTGATACCTGTGCTGCAGAGTTTTCTACCAATACTGCTTACCTCTACTCGACCTATGAAGCAGAGCATGGTGAGTGCGAATCCCAGCCAACTAGCCGTGACAAGATCATGGTGTTGGGTGGTGGTCCAAACCGGATTGGTCAAGGTATTGAATTTGACTATTGCTGCGTCCATGCCGCCCTAGCAATGCGTGCGGATGGTTATGAAACCATCATGGTTAACTGCAACCCAGAAACCGTTTCAACTGACTACGACACTTCAGATCGCTTGTATTTTGAGCCACTGACTTTGGAAGATGTTCTCGAAATTGTCGCCATAGAAAAACCGAAAGGCGTGATCGTGCAGTACGGCGGCCAGACTCCTTTGAAATTAGCTCTGGATCTTGAGGCGAATGGTGTTCCTATTATCGGCACATCACCAGATATGATTGATGCCGCTGAAGACCGTGAGCGATTTCAGAAGTTGTTGCATGAGTTGAATTTACGTCAACCACCAAATCGTACAGCGCGAGCTGAAGATGAAGCGCTTAAGCTTGCTGAAGAAATAGGCTATCCATTAGTTGTTCGTCCGTCCTATGTATTGGGTGGCCGTGCAATGGAAATCGTTCATGACGGTCGTGATCTTGAGCGTTACATGCGTGAAGCTGTGAAGGTTTCTCATGATTCCCCAGTATTACTAGATCGCTTCTTGAACGATGCGATTGAGTGTGACGTTGACTGCATCAGTGATGGTCAGCGCGTCTTTATCGGTGGCGTGATGGAGCACATTGAACAGGCCGGTGTTCACTCTGGTGACTCCGCATGTTCGCTGCCGCCATATTCACTTTCGGATGAAACAGTTGCGGAGATTAAGCGTCAAACTGCGGCAATGGCTAAAGGTCTGAATGTCATCGGCTTGATGAACGTGCAGTTTGCGATTCAAAATGTTAATGGCCAAGATGTGATCTATGTTCTTGAAGTAAACCCTCGGGCATCACGTACTGTGCCATTTGTTTCCAAGGCTACTGGCTTACAGTTGGCTAAGATCGCCGCGCGCTGCATGGTAGGTCAGACTTTGGATCAGCAGGGTATTCATGATGAAGTGAAGCCACCTTACTTCTCCGTAAAAGAAGCTGTTTTCCCATTCAATAAGTTCCCAGGCATTGATCCTATTTTGGGGCCAGAGATGCGCTCCACTGGTGAAGTGATGGGTGTGGGCAGGACATTTGGTGAGGCACTCTTTAAATCTCAGCTAGGCGCTGGTATTAAATTACCCAAGAGCGGCACCGTGGTCTTGACTGTTAAAGATAGTGATAAGCCTAAAGCGGTTGAGGTGGCTAAGCTCTTGCATCAGTTGGGCTTCCCAATGGTTGCCACCAAAGGAACTGCAGCAGCAATTGAGGCTGCGGGTTTACCTGTGCGCGTCGTGAATAAGGTCAAGGACGGTCGTCCTCACATCGTTGACTTAATCAAGAACGGAGAGATTTCCTTGGTATTTACTACTGTGGATGAGACTCGTACTGCGATTGCGGACTCAAGATCGATTCGTACTAGCGCGCAAGCCAATGGTGTTACGTATTACACGACGATTAGTGCGGCACGCGCAGTCATGGATGGATTGATGGCGTCTCAAAACGGTAGCAAAGAGTCGCTTGAGGTTTATTCCTTGCAAAATTTACATCGAGAGCTCAATTAATTTAAAATCGAGTTTTAAAAGCGCAATCTTGCGCATGAGTTGTCTATTTAGGTTAGGTAAGTAGTATGAGCACAGTCCCGATTACTAAGCATGGTGCAGAACTTCTCAAGGAAGAGTTGCACCGTCTTAAGCACATTGAACGTCCATCCGTGATTAATGCAATCTCTGAAGCTCGCGCACAAGGCGATCTTTCTGAAAATGCCGAGTACGATGCCGCCAAAGAAAAGCAGGGTTTCATTGAAGGGCGCATTCAAGATCTTGAAGGTAAGCTCTCTGCCGCTCAAATCATTGATCCTGCCGCCTTGGATGTTGGTGGTCGTATTGTGTTTGGTGCCACCGTTGATCTCGAGGACTTGGTGGACGGTACCAAACTCACCTATCAAATCGTTGGTGATGATGAGGCTGATATTGCTGTCCATAAGATCTCTATTAGCTCGCCGATCGCCCGCGCCTTAATTGGTAAAGAAGAGGGTGATGTAGTTGCGGTTCAAGCCCCCGGCGGTAATCGTGAGGTTGAAATTCTAGCAGTGCGTTACCTCTAATGCAGCGCCTAGGCTTGCAACGGATCTTTACTGTCGTTGCCGGCCTGTGGGTTGGGGGGTTCATGACCGTTGGTTATTTGGTCACCCCAATCTTGTTCTCCGCTTTGGGTGATCGCCAGGTGGCAGGTATTGTTGCTGGCAATATCTTCCGAGCTGAGGCCTATCTGAGTATTGCTCTCAGTTTGACGCTGATGATTGCTGCGAGCTTCCTAGTAGCCAAAGGCGCACATTCTTTTCGAGCTATTCGCTGGATCCTTTTAGTCATATTGGCCTGTGCTATTGGTGCTGGGCTGGTTCTGATTCCTTGGATGAGCTCCTTGAGAGATCAAGCTAATTTTGTTGGGATATCGGTGATGGCTTCATCCTCTGCTGGCTTATTCTCCCGCTTACATGGTATTTCTAGTGGCCTCTTTATGATTCAAAGCTTGCTTGGGATTGCCTTACTTTGGAAAGTAGCTAAAAGTAATGGGTAAATAGTCATTTATCAGCAGCACAGCATGAAGTGTAGAAAGATGAAATTAAAAAGCGCCTTGAGAGGCGCTTTTTAATTGGCTAAAACTATTTCTAGTTAAGACCCAAGTGATTTCTTCTTAGTACTGCTCATACGAGCTTTGCGTTTCTTGATTGCTGCTGGGGCGGCAGCCGCTTTTTTATAGCCAGGCGATGACCAGCCAATCTTAGATTCAGCAGCATCTGCACGCAAAACTCTTTTCTTCGGTGCCGTTGTTGAGGTTGCCTTTACTGCTGCCACTCTGGCAAAGGGAGATTTAGTTGCGGCAGAGCGGCGCTCAGATCTTTCTGAAGTGCTGGTACGGATGCCACTCTTAGCTAGCGGGCGATTTGGCTGGCGCTTAGTGCGGGGTGCTTGTAAGGTTTTTTTGGTTTGCTTGCTCGATCTACCCAGTTTTGTGAATTCTTCCTCAATTTCGTCCTTCGGTCTCCAAATCACGAGCAATTTGCCGATATGTTGAACAGGGGCAGCGTCTAGCTGATCGCAAAGCTCTTCGTAGATGGCAATGCGCGCTTCGCGATCATCACCAAAAACACGAATCTTAATCAGCCCGTGGTGGCTAATGGCGAGTTTGGCCTCTTTAATTACCGCGGGCGTCAGTCCATCACTGCCAATCATGACAACTGGATTGAGGTCGTGAGCATCGCCTTTAAGGGTTTTACGTTGTGTGGGTGTGATAGTAAGTGCAGTCATGGGCTCGATGATAGAGCATTGAGACCCCTAAATAGCGGCTTTATGTGTTACTTATCTCGCTATTTATAAGCTTTTGAGGCGATTCCTTTTGCCTTACGGGTCGGAAACAGGGAAAATGGAGGGTGAAAGTGGGTAAGTTGTGGCAAAGAATAAATTTAATAAAAGTTGGTTGCAGGATCATCTGCAAGATCCCTATGTGAAGATGGCTCAAAAAGAGGGCTATCGCGCTAGAGCAGTCTATAAGCTCAGCGAGATCGATGAGCAGGAACACCTCATCAAGGCGGGAATGACGATTGTGGATCTGGGTAGCGCTCCAGGGAGCTGGTCTCAGTACGCCCGTAATCGTCTGACGGAGCTAGGTAAGGGCAATCCCAAGATTGAATCTGGTAAGCCAGATGGCACGATTATCGCCATTGATATCTTGCCGATGGAAGATATTGCTGATGTGAGTTTTATACAGGGTGACTTCCGTGAGGATGAAGGTCTGAGGGCGCTTGAAGCGCTTTTACCGGTGGGCGCCAACGGTAAGGTTGATCTGGTACTGTCCGATATGGCCCCCAATCTCTCGGGAGTGGGCGTGGCTGATGCAGCCCGAATGGCCTTCTTGGCTGAAATAGCGCTGGATTTTGCTCTTCATCACCTTAAGCCTGACGGTGCATTGTTGATTAAATGCTTTAACGGTAGCGGATACAGTCAAATCGTGGAATCCTTCAAAAAGGTCTTTAAAAACGTCGCTTCTAAAAAGCCAAAAGCCTCCAGAGCCCGTTCGTCAGAAATCTTTTTATTGGGCAGAAACTTTAAGTCGCCCAAATAAGTAGCTAATAACCTCCTAAAAGCTAGGGTTTATCAAATAAATGTGTGATTGGCTCTTGAAAAAGCCTAGTAGTAGAATCAAATACTTAGGTATAGCAATTCGCTTTAACTCCCGGATTAATCCGGCAAAGGACTCATTTTGAACAGCAATATGTTCCAAAAAATCGGTGTATGGCTC
>CAIOIX010000444.1 GCA_903858445.1 uncultured beta proteobacterium | reverse complement strand
CGGACGGCAAAACAATGTGGGTTACATTTCGATTTGCTAAAAAGGTTGGCGTGATCGATATTCCTTCTATGAAGCTGATTGCAACAATCCCGGTTGGCAAATCACCGCATGGAGTCTTCTTCACGCCACGGGCTGCCTGGGAATAAATGCCAGATTCTTTTTTTAAACGGGGCATCGCAAACTTTTTTGCTTTCATTATTTTGATAGCTTTCGCATTCCCGGCAATTGCTGAGGGTGCCGCCTGCAAGAAAATGGTTTATCTCAGTTTCGATACAGGCAATATGTCTGTAGCTCAAGTAGTTTCTGATGTGCTTAATAGGCAAAATGTTAAAGCAACCTTTTTCTTGGCCAATGAGAAAACTAGCCGTGGTGATTATTCCTTGGATGATTCCTGGAAAACATTTTGGCAAGATCGCTTACGCGAAGGGCACCACTTTGGTAGTCACACTTATGATCATGTTTATTTCATCAAAAACGGGCCAGAGAAAGGGGTTTTTGAGAGGCCTCAGTTTGGTCCCAAGGCTGGCGAAGTTACTCTTTATAACGAGGGGAGTTTTTGCGAGGAGATTCGCAGAGTGGATGATCGCTTTAGGGAGTTGACCGGTGCCCCTATTCAAAAAATATGGCGTGCCCCAGGCGGTAAAACTTCTCCACTTTTGATTAATATGGGCAATCTATGTGGTTATCAGCATATTGGTTGGAGCGACGCTGGATTTTTAGGTGATGAGCTTGA
Source organism: uncultured beta proteobacterium (assembly GCA_903858445.1). Lineage (GTDB taxonomy): Bacteria > Pseudomonadota > Gammaproteobacteria > Burkholderiales > Burkholderiaceae > Polynucleobacter. The sequence continues at coordinate 3,068 of CAIOIX010000444.1, read as the reverse complement.
TTCAAAAGCTCACCCCAATGCAGTATTGCTTGATCGGGCCAGTCGCAACCTTCAGGATGGCGATATCGCCATGGCACATCTCGGGATTTGGTCTAGAAAGGATCCTTGGGCTCCAGCTGTTCTGGAGAAATTAATTACCAATCTCAAGAATCGGGGTTTTTGTTTTGGAACCCTGCCAAAGTAGGGTAAATCGGTCACAATAAGAGATGGACTTCAGCCTGATCACCACCCCGATATCGGCAGCATATGCCGGTGTACAAGAGTTCCTGTTTGCTAATATTCTTGCACCGATTCTGTACCAATTCAACCTGATGGGTTGGGCGGAAGATGCGTTCGATGGGTTGGATTGGTTTCTATTTGGGTGCATCCAGATCTTTTTAATCATTATCGTCCTCAGAGTTTGGGAGCGTATTGCTCCGGCGGAAACTCAGGCGCGCTTCTCTCAGTCAACATCCGCAGATGTGATGTACACCTTATTTCACCGTCTTGGCATTTTTCATGGTTTGATATTTATTGTTTTATCAGGTTTCTTTTTCCAAATCGACTCGATCTTGCATGACTTTCGCTTTGAGCGACTTAATGTCGAATCCTGGTGGGAGCCCATCACCTCGATACCGCTCATCAGTTTTTTAATTTATCTCATCTTGCTTGATTTTATTGAATATCTATACCACCGTGCCACGCACACCTTTAACTGGTGGTGGAAACTGCATTCTTTGCACCACAGCCAAACTGTCATGACAGCATGGTCAGATAATCGAAACCACATTCTTGATGATATTTTGCGGGCAGTTGTATTTGCATTCTTTGCCTTATTGTTTGGAGTCTCACCCGGCCAATTCATTGCTTTAGTGGTTGTTAGTCAATTTATTCAAAGTTGGCAACATGCCAATATCAAAGTGAGTCTTGGGGGATTCCAATATTTTTTAATTTCTCCAATGTTCCATCGTATGCACCACGCGGTTGGTTATGGTCATGAAGCTATCGGTAAGCCTGGCGTTTTAGGCGGCTGTAATTTTGGCATTTTATTTCCTTGGTGGGATCTATTATTTAAAACTGCTGCGTTCCCTAAAGACGTTTATCCGACGGGCGTTCGGGGATTAACGGTTTCCAATAATGTTTTTGCTCAGCAATGGCAATGTTTTCTTCTCTCTCTGAGAGAGATTAAAAAACTACTACTCAAGTAGACTTTTTACTTGGCATATAGGAGTGTTATGGAAGGTTTACAGCAAGTATTGAAGTCTTTTGGCTTAGCGCTTGTGGGCTCTATGCATCCACGCATGATGTGGTTAAGTCTTCGACCTTTTTTAATTGTCTCGGTGTTGTGGGGTTGTTTAATTTGGCTGACCTGGACACCTGCACTAGAGATGCTAAGCATATTTTTAACTACATCTATCTTTACTAGTTGGATTCAGGATGGGCTAATCTGGGCTGGCTTTGAGAATGCGCGCGCCTGGATTGCCCCATTATTTTTTGTCATGCTGCTCATCCCCCTGATCTGCGTTAGCTTGCTTGTTCTGATGGCATTTACAACTGTACCCGCAATTGTGAATGTTGTTGCTCGTCAATCTACTTATATGGATTTGGAATGCAAAAGAGGTGGCAGCGTGCTTGGGAGTTTTTTCTATACCCTCTGGTCAGCTCTAATTTGCTTGGTGTTGGTAATGCTGACATTACCAGTTTGGTGGATGCCTCCATTAGTTGCTGTGCTGCCTCCATTACTCTGGGGTTGGTTAACAATGCGTTTAATGTCTTATGATGTTTTAGCAAAACATGCCAGCGAAGAGGAGCGTGATTTTCTTCTTGAGAAATACCGTTGGCCATTGCTATCCATGGGTATAGCTTCTGGATTGTTAGGTGCTGTACCAACATTCTTTTGGGCTACCTCGGCCTTGGCTCTAGTCTTATTTCCCATTGTTAGCTTTGTGGCCCTTTGGATCTATTCGTTAATCTTTGTGTTTGCCGCCTTGTGGTTTACCCACTTCCTATTGGCGGCACTAAAAGACTTGCGGCGTGAAGAGTTGGATAAAGCGCTCACCGTTGAAACCCGTGTCATTGAATTGGAGCTTCCTTATCATGGTTGACACCATAAAAACAATTGTTATTGATATTCCTCCTGCGCCAATGCGTCGCTTTGGTTTGATTGTGATTGGCGATGAGATACTTTCTGGTCGCCGTCAAGATAAGCATCTCAGCAAGCTCATCGAGCTCTTAAGTGAAAGAGGTCTCAGCCTCTCTTGGGCAAGATATGTTGCCGATGACCCCGAACAAATTACAGCAACTTTGAAAGATAGTTTTGCAAGTGGTGATGTGGTGTTTAGTACTGGTGGCATTGGTGCCACGCCGGATGATCACACTCGCCAATGTGCCGCTTTGGCTTTAGGAACAAAAACTGAATTACACCCCACTGCTAGAGAGTTGATTGCAGGGCGGATTCAGTCTATGGCAGAAGGAGACCCCATTAGGGCGGATCTGAATACACCCGAGAACCAGCATCGCTTTAAGATGGGGAAGTTTCCAATAGGTAGTGATGTTATTCCCAATCCCTATAACCAAATTCCTGGGTTTCTAATCAAGGAGCATTATTTTTTGCCAGGCTTTCCGGTGATGGCTGCGCCTATGATGGCTTGGTGCTTAGATACCTTTTATAAAGATCTATTTCATCTAGAAAACTGGGCAGAGCAAAGCTTTATTGTTCCGAAAGGCGTTGAGTCGACTTTGACGCCATTAATGGAGCATATAGAGGCTAATTTCCCTGGGGTGAAGGTCTTTAGCCTACCTTCTGTTGGCGATGCCTCCAAGAGCGGCGTATTTGCTGATCGTCATATCGAACTGGGCATTAAAGGCAATGCGAATCTACTGGAAAGTGCTTGGATTGCCTTAAGAGCCGGTACCCAAAGCTTGGGCTATGAAATTCATGATCTGAGCTAAGTCTTGTTTGCACTAAATTGGTGCTTTTATACATTTTTCTGCTCTAGGGACGCCATTTGAGCACTTAAATAGTGCAATAATCTGACATCCCACTTGTTTGCTTCAGTAAATTACATCCATTAGGCATGTTGAATGCT
>CAIOIX010000443.1 GCA_903858445.1 uncultured beta proteobacterium | reverse complement strand
GGTGGTGCTGGTGCTGATAGTATCGTTGCCGGCTCTGGTAATGACACCATCATTGGCTTTGTTGGTGCTGATACCGTTGATGGTGGGGCAGGGACTGACACTATTGTGTTGAGTGCAACTTCGGCTGATTTGAATACTGCTAGTAATGCTCAAATTCTCAATATTGAAAGTATTACCGCCTCAGGCGCAGCTTCTGGTGTCACAATTAACTTGAGTAATCAGACTGGAACAGGCGAGGTCTTTACCATTACAGGATCTACTTTTGCTGATAGCATTACTGGTAGCTCTGGTAATGACACGATATTTGGCGGTCTCGGTGCGGATACGCTTACTGGTGGTGCCGGCAGTGATGTATTTGCCTTTAATACCACTCCTGATGGTAATTTAAACCTGGATACTATTTCAGACTTCACTGCTGGTGCTGATAAAGTGCAGTTGAGTAAAAATATCTTCACTGCTTTTAATCAAACTGCCACAGGGCAAAACATTAGCGCTAACCAGTTTTTAGAGGCAGCCAATCATACTGCAACAAGCTCTCAACAACGCATCATTCATGACACATCTAATGGCGGTCTTTATTACGATGCTGATGGTTCTGGTGCTGGTGCGGCTATAGAGATCGCAGTGGTTGGCACAGCTCATATGACTAATAGTGACATCATCACAGGTTAATGATTGAGTTACCTCCCCATCGCAATCAGAATGATTGTGATGGGGGGTTCACCACCACAACGGCTACTCCTAAATTGGCCCTATGAAAATCCTCTTCATTCACCAGAACTTTCCTGGGCAGTTCATGCATTTAGCTCCAGCCTTAGTAGAGCAGGGGCATGAAGTTGCTGCGCTGTCGATTGCCCGTGGTGAGAATAAAGAACTTGCCATTTGGAATGGCGTTGCCATGCATTATTACAAGCCAGCACAAGGCTCTACCAAGGGAGTCCATCCTTGGGTGGTGGATCTCGAAACTAAAGTGATTCGTGGTGAAGCGCTGTTTCATAAAGCATTACAAATGAAAGAGGGCGGCTTTAATCCTGATTTGATTGTTGCTCACCCAGGCTGGGGAGAGAGTGTTTTTGTTAAGGAAGTTTGGCCAGACACAAAATTAGCCTTATATAGTGAGTACTTCTATAAAACTCATGGTGGCGATGTTAATTTCGATCCCGAGTTTTCTGCTAACGATGTCGATGATGCTTGCAAAATCACCCTGAAGAACGTCAATAATCTATTGCACTTTCCGATTGCGGATGCGGGTATCTCGCCAACTCTTTGGCAAGCGAGCTCATATCCCAAAGAGTTTGCTGACAAAATTACTGTGATTCATGATGGGATTGATACCAATAAGCTCATCCCCAATCCTGAAGTCAAAATGACACTGAACACTGCCGCAGGTGAGGTAGCGTTAGACGCTAATTCTGAAATCATTACTTTTGTGAACCGCAATTTAGAGCCTTATCGTGGTTATCACATCTTTATGCGTGCTTTACCAGAAATCCTCAAGGAAAGACCCAATGCCAGAGTGCTGATTTTGGGAGGTAATGAAGTGAGCTATGGCGCGCCGCCTCCTGCGGGTCAAACATGGCGAGATATTTTTTTACATGAAGTCAAAGACCGTGTAGATTTATCGCGCATTCATTTTCTGGGTAAAGTTGATTACGCCGTCTACCAAGCTTGCATGCAATTATCTAGCGTGCATGTCTATCTCACTTACCCCTTTGTATTGAGCTGGAGTTTGCTAGAAGCAATGAGTATGGGCTGTGCCATTGTTGCCTCTAATACAGCCCCTGTTCAAGAGGTTATCAAGAGTGGCAAAACTGGGCGCTTAGTAGATTTTTTTGATGCCGGTGCATTAGCCAAAGAGGTGATCGACCTGTTGGGTAATCCCGCCGCCAGGAAGAAATTAGGCACTGCTGCTCGCAAATATGCAGTGGAGAACTACGACCTTCAGTCGGTTTGTCTGCCCCAGCAATTGGCTTGGGTGGAAGGTTTATTCAAAAAACAGTATAAAAGTACTAAAAAAATTATTGCCAAAAAAGAGACAATAAAGACTAAAGCAAAAGTTATAGGTCTTAAGAGTTAGCTTGTATTGAGTATGATTACCAAGTATTTGATTTAGTACATATTT
>CAIOIX010000442.1 GCA_903858445.1 uncultured beta proteobacterium | reverse complement strand
TTTTTATGAAGTTGAGTAGAATCATCAAAGACAGAATATATGGTGTTCAATGCTGATAATTCCAATTCAAAGTTTTTCCATATCGTACTTAGTTCTTCTTGTTTTTATACACTCTAAAGAGAATTTTTTATCATTTTAAATCAATAAAATCAATGCGTAAAAAGAGAATGCAGGACGCTTTTTTTAAAAATGTTTCTGGTGTCATTCATGTAGGGGCAAATATAGGACAAGAAATTGATCAATACGAAAATTTTAATTTGGATGTGGTTTGGGTTGAGCCAATACCAGAGGTATTTGAAAAGCTGATAAAAAATCTTTTCAACCATCCCAAGCAGAGGGCCTTTAAATATCTTCTTACGGAGGTTGATGATAAAGAGGTTGAATTTAAGATAACAAATAATGGTGTTTCTTCTTCAATATTGGATCTTGGCAAACACATTGAAATTTGGCCTGATGTTCATTATGAAAAATCTATATTCTTAAAAAGTACAACACTTCCAACCTTGCTAAAACGTGAAAACATAGATATAAAAAAATATCAGGCTTTAGTAATGGATACTCAAGGGTCAGAGCTTTTAATTCTAAAAGGAGCTGAAGATATTTTAAAAAATTTCCTCTATATCAAGACTGAAGCTCCCGATTTTGAATCATATGTAGGTTGCTGTTTAATAGAGGACATATCAACATACTTAGCTAGCTTTGGATTCAGGGAGATAAGTAGAACAAAATTTGCTCAAAGTAAGGAGGGTGGCAGTTATTATGACGTAGTATATGAGCGTAATTTGTAGAAGGTTTGGCTAATAAAGTTAATGTTATGGATTTAAATTGAATAGGCAGTTAATTCTATAGAATAGTTTTGTGAATCCTATAAATTAGATTTTAAATCTCTGCTGGAAATTATATTAACTATTTCGACCTGAAAAAATTACGGTAAGCGAGAAATAAATATTTACTAATTGAGATTAATTTAGATATGAATATAATTTATGGAATTAAGCTTTTAAAATTTAAAAGAAATTCAATCTGAGGCGCTTGAAGTAACCATCTATTTTTAGAAATTTTTTTTCCAATTTTAACCACCATATATATGAAAAGATATTTTTTAACAATTCTCTCAAAAATTCTTGGAGAATTCGGTATATCAATTCAGCGCGCGGTTGATCCTAGCCAATTATTGGCCTTGATTCGGCTATTTCAGCCGCAATGGGGCTCAAATAAACTTACTAGGATTGGTGGCGATGGCGATGGGGGTTATCTTGTTCCTCTCGATATTTCTACATATGACACGCTAATCTCCCCTGGCGTTGGATATTCAACTCAATTTGATGATTACTTCCTTGATCAAAACAAGAGCGTAGTCTCTATTGATCCTGGTCCATATGAGTTCATCAATCCAAATGTGCAATTTCATAAAAAATGGTTGCGTGGCTACAGTGCCAAAATTGATCAAGCAATTTCCTTAACGGAAATACTAAATTCAATTGACGACGCTAGTTTACTTTGCTTGCAAATAGATATTGAAGGGGGCGAATATGAAGTAATTGGCTCTCTTTCGCCCATGCAGCTGGAAAGATTTGGAGTTATTGTTATTGAGCTTCACCTACTTGGGGAGCTGCTGACAAAGGATGGATTTCAGCTCTTATCACAGCCACTTGCTAAATTGCTAAGCACGCATTTTGTAGCACATTTACATGTGAATAACGCTGGCTATATTCATAGCTTTAAGGGCATTGATATACCCGAGACTATGGAGGTTACGCTTTTGAGTCGTAACCACTACATTCCGGAACCATGTGACTTTAAATCTCCTCACCCCTTGGATGTGAGATGTATTTCTAGTTTGAGAGAAAAGCCAGTTCCGGATATCTGGTTTAGGTAAGGGGATGAGCTTAGTAATTTATTGTGATGGCGGACTTGGTAACCGCTTGAATTCTCTTCGTGGAGGTTTAAATCTTGCGAGAGAGATTGGCTCCCCATTCGTTATTTTGTGGCCTATAAATCGAATGTGTGAAGCATCATTGGAGGATATGTTTGACACGCATTTAAAGACGCTCAATATTGGGCTTGATCAGGTTTTAGCTAAATATAATATTCAGGTTGCAATAACTCATGAAGGAAGTTCATTTTCTGGGTTACCAATCATTGATCCACGAAATTACTTTAGGCTAACCACTTTACTAAGAGATTTGAAGAGGCATCCAATTTTAAATGGCGGGAAGATCCTTTATTACAATTCGCAACATCCACCTTATATTTGGAGTGAGGTTAAGAGTAACAGTCAAAACTTATTTTTATTTAAACAAGATACAGTTGTTGCTGCGGAAGAATTCCTTAATGAATATTGTTTGAAAGAGACAAGATATTTAGCACTCCACCTGCGGGGGACGGACTATGGTTTTCCATCAATTTATTTTAGTTTTTGGAGGGCTTTAATTAACTTAATTCCTTGTAAGACCGTCCTCTGTACTGATGATATGGCGCTAGTGAATAAATTTAGCGGGTTAAAAAATATTTACTGGAAAAAGTCTGAGGCTTTGCCTCAGAAGTTAGATGGACTTGGCTCTTGGGATCAGTCAACGATTGATGAGTACGGCAGAGAGTTTAATTACAACTTATTTCGAAATGCGGCATCCATCAAAAATGCTCTAATTGAGCTTTATCTGCTATCGCGAGGAGTTCGAATATATACGTCGCGTAGCACATTCCTTTACCAAGCTTATTTATTTGATCCAAAATTAAAAGGTAGAGTACATAAAGCAATAGAAGCATCACATCATTTTATGAGAGCCTTAAAGAGGCTCATTTTGGGTTAAAGAAATTATGTGTGGAATAGCTGGAATAATTGATTATTCAAACAGTTCATCAGAGGCAATGCTTAAGATGATGACAGATCAACTGAAGCATCGCGGTCCTGATGATTCTGGTTATTTTGAGTGTGTACGTAACGGTACTTATCTTGGGCTTGGTCACAGAAGGCTCTCGATTTTAGATCTTAGCGTAAGAGGTCATCAACCAATGACTTTTGACGATTGCGTTATTGTCTTCAATGGGGAAATATATAACTATCAGGAAATTCGACAAGATCTTGAGGATGTCGGTCATCACTTTGACTCTAATTCGGATACTGAGGTAGCTTTAAAGGCAATCTATACTTGGGGGCCATCAGCCGTAAAAAGATTTAACGGAATGTTTTCGATTGCCTTTTATGATCGCCGTTTGGAAAATGTAGTTCTCATTCGGGATAGGGCCGGTATAAAACCGCTCTATCTCTTCCAGGGCGAAAATCTGCTAATTTTTAGTAGTGAGATATCTTCATTCAATCATCACCCAAGGTTTGAGAAAACGATTAATCAAAACTCTTTGAGGCAATATTTTAAATATGGGTATATAGCGGGTAATTCTTCAATTTTTCAAAATACCACAAAGATAGACCCTGGATTTTACGTAACTATCTCCTTAAAATCTAAGGCGATTACAAAAGAGTGTTACTGGGATATAGCAAAAGTCTACCAAAACAAGATGGCTGATATATCAATGCAGGATGCTGTTGCTGGGACTGAGAGTCTTTTGCAGAAGGCGTGTGACTATCGCATGATAGCAGATGTGCCCGTCGGCGTATTTCTTAGCGGGGGGTATGACAGTACTGCAGTTACCGCCCTAATTCAGAAAGAGCAGACAAGTCGTTTGCAAACTTTTACCATTGGATTTGAAGATCCGGAGTACGATGAGGCTCCTCATGCCGCTTCAATAGCAAAATTTCTTGGCACCAACCATACGGAGGTGGTATGTACCCCAAAAGATGCTCTTGATATTCTTGTTAGGGTGGGCGCAGTTTGGGATGAGCCGTTTGGGGATCCTTCAGCAATTCCAACCTTGCTTGTCAGTGAGTTGGCTAGGAAATCAGTAAAAGTCTCGCTTAGCGCTGATGGTGGCGATGAGTTATTTGGTGGATATCGTAAATATTTCCAAGTTTTAAAATTATTAAAGCTATCGGAGTCGATAAATAAATTGCCTGGTGGTAGAAGCGCAATTCACATATTGTCTTCCGCCGCAAAACTATCCCCGGATAATTTTTATCCAAATTCAAAGCGAAAAGTAGAGCTCGCGCTAGACTTAATTAAACTTGACTCAGCTGTACCCATGTTAGATCGAATCCAGCATATCTTTTCAGATGGACAACTGAATGATCTTTTGCTTAATTCATTTGCTATTCCATCTGATGATCCTTTTTCGAGCATGTTCTCGTCGCTTGCTGGGTTGAGCGATATTGATGCTCTTCTTGTGGCTGATTATCAAACTTATCAGCAGAACGATATCTTGACTAAGGTAGATCGGGCAACCATGTCTATTGGCCTTGAGGGGCGAGAACCATTGCTTGATTTTAAATTATATGAATATGTAGCGTCTTTACCAGACTCAATAAAGTTTGCAAACCAAGAGCCAAAATATCTCCTAAAGGCCATAGTACATAAATATGTACCTAAAACACTTATGGATCGACCAAAGCAAGGATTTGGCATTCCACTTGCAACTTGGCTTCGTACGGTTTTTAGACCCCATTTAATTCATTATTTAAGCAAAGAGAACATTAGTTCTCGCCGCATTCTTTCTCCGAAAAATGTTGAGATTCTGTTGAGGAAGTTTCTGGGTGGTGACAACACTCTTGCTCGAAGGATATGGCTATTATTGATTTTTCAGATATGGTGTGAGCATTGGAAAATTTAGATCAAAAAGACAACGGGCCCTCAAAGAGATTCGTTATTTATACTGCAATCTTTGGGTTATATGATGAATTGATCGAGCCTAATTTTAGCGATGAAATTTTTGATTTTGTCTGCTTTACTGACCGGGATGATCTCCACAGTGATTGCTGGAAAATAATCAAGGTTTCCCAGGAAATTAAAGGGGCTACTCTTGCAAATCGTATGTATAAGATGTTGCCACACAAGTTTCTCTCTAAATATGAGGCAAGCATTTATATTGATGCAAATATTGAAATTTTGAAAAACCCTATTGATATCTTCTTATCAGGCCTAAGTGAAAGTGCTTTTGCATTTCCGAGCCATTTTTTAAGAAGTTGTATTTATGATGAGGCTAATACTTTACTTAGATCTGGAAGACTCAAATATTTAGAAGCCCTAAAGCAAATGATTTGCTACCGGCGGTCTGGCTTTATTTCTCAAGTAAAAATGGGTGAGCACAATATCCTATTTAGAGATCATTCCAAAACTGCAGTTATTATGGAGTCTTGGTGGCGCGAATACCTTAAATATCCCTCAAGGGATCAGCTATCCTTAGCTTTTGTCCTTTGGAGGGATGGGTTTACTGATTTTGTTCATATCAATCAAAGCGCAAGAAAAGGGGGCATTTTTTTACTTAGACCCCATTCATATAAGTTTAATGATTCATATCTTTTAAAATTCCTTCGTATTATTGGATATCAATTTACATTTTTTATATTAAAAGAAATTTATCTTAAAAATAATATTATCAAAAAATTAATTTCTAATTAAAAAATATTCTAAATAAGGGTGGTTTTGAAGCTAGCATAAAATGCTAATTTTAAAGATAAATTTGTCAGTCAGAGAAGAATGGTAATTAAAAAAAAGATTATTTGGCTATAGAGGAATAACTTATGAGTTTGACTGCAATTTGCTGTGTAGTTGTTACCTTTAATCCTGATAATGCTGAGCTACAGAGGGTTATTGAGGGAATCTTATGCTGGGCTCAGAAAGTCATTCTGGTAGACAATACCCCAAGAAAAAACATAGATATAGGGATATTAAAAAATTATCCTTTAGACATTATTCAAGTTGGTGAAAATATTGGTATTGGTGCTGCACAGAATATTGGTATATTACAAGCAATAAATTTGGGATTTGAATGGATCGTACTTTCGGATCAGGATACTTTCTATCCCGAAAATTATGGAGCCCGGATGAGGAAAGCGTTGGAGATCCATAAGAATGCTTGCGCAATTTTTCCCACATTTATAGATTCCCATAGATTAAATAAAGATAGTATTAAAGCCACAGTTCCGACATGGTATGGTTGGAAAAAAGTATATCCACCCGCTGGGATATTTGATTTATATGAAGGAGCAGCATCCGGAATGATGCTTAAGTCATCATGCATTAAAAATATAGGACTCATGAATGAAAATCTATTCATGGATTGGGTCGATTTTGAGTGGTGCTGGAGGGCTCGTGCAGCTGGCTTTAGAGTTTTAGGAACTTCAGAAGTAAAAGTGATTCATTCTCTCGGGATTGGGATTATTTCCTTTGGGAAAAAAATTATAAATATCAGGCCCCCTAGTAGACATTACTATATTGTTAGAAATTGTATTTATCTTGCGATCAATTCAAATTCTTTAACTCCACTTGTAAGATGCAGACTTTTATTTAAATCGCTTACTTTATTTTTTGGATATTCATTGCTGCTATCGCCAAGATTAGAAAATTTAGGCGCCGTCTTTAAGGGTCTTAGAGATGGTCTCAGTGGTAGCTTAGGTCGAAGATTTTAAGTGATATTAAAATATGCCGACTAATATTATTACTACAAAAAAATCTAGAATAAGTATGATATTCTTATCAATACTTATTTTTATAATCGCTAGATTTCTTTTGCCGAGTACTGATGAGGCTGATTATCAGGATAGAATAAATACGATTTTAAATATAGAAGCCCCATTTTTTGCTTATTATAAATACTTTAAACCTCTATTTATTGATATCGACTGGAGTCAGGATTTTCTTGACTTTGATTATTATATAATAAGGTTATTTTTTAGTTTGTTAATAGTTTTCCCAATTTATATATTTATATTAATAATTAAATCATCTCAACTAGATAAGCATAGCCTTTGGGTGGATAAAAAAAATGTTGTAATACTTGCATTACTATTTCCAGGGGTTTGGTTCCATCTAGGACTATTTTCTGTAGAGTCCTTCACTTTAATGCTTTTTTTGTTAATTATATTTGTAAATAATTTTGCATTAAAGATATTGCTATTAATTGCAGCATAATAACCTCCAAATAAATTACGGTGTAAATATG
>CAIOIX010000441.1 GCA_903858445.1 uncultured beta proteobacterium | reverse complement strand
GAGCCTTTTTAGACTTCTTAAACAACCATCCACCAACAATGCCTAAGCCGGTAGTTGCCGCATAAACCACCAGACCCTTTATCCCATATATAGGTAAAACTATTCCTGCGACCGAAACTTTGCAGGTGTAAAAATATCTTTTTATTGCTAATAAACGTCATTCTTCCCCCGCAAACTCCACACAATTAGCCATACTTTCTTTTGGCTAAATTGACCCCTGTTTTTCCTCCAATCAGGTTGTCCTAGCCTGGTGTCAGAAGCTAAAGTATGTGTATGTCAAATAAAAAAGAAAGTACACATCAACTCATACACCGTAACCTAACCCTCTAGCTTCGACCATTAGGGATTATGTGCCGAGCTTTAGCGAGAGCAAAGAGGCGCCAGACCGCAACGCGCTGATGAACATAAATCCTAAAAAAGAAAAAAGACAAAAAGGCGAATTTCAGAAAGTAGTGAAGGCTCAATTTAAGAAAATAGAAGAAATTCCTCGCGGACCTAATTCTGTTTTTGATTTTGCCAATTATTTGGATCGAAATCCCAGTTGACATTGGTGCGGTAAGTTATTCGGACCGGTTCCTCCCATATGTGCGCCAATCAGGTCGCACTCTTTCTTCAGAAGATGCCAATTTTGAGGATTCAAATTACCGCTGCGATTGAAATTTCAGACCCTCGGTAATAGTTTGTAGATGAATATCAACCGTAGACTCTATCTCTTTTCCATAGCCGCCTGCCATAGAGAAGGCGATGGGCAGTTGTTTATTTTGCGCATATTGAAAAATAATTTCATCTCTCTTTAGCATTCCTTTTTTTGTAATCTTGAGCCTGCCTAGGCGATCTGCTTCATGTGGATCTGCTCCAGCTAAGTAAATAATGAAGTCTGCTTTAAATTTTTCATCCATTTGATCTAAGGATTGATTTAGCGCTGCAATGTAGGTTGCATCATCACAGTCATTTGGTAGGCCAAAGTCGAGATCACTTTTTTCTTTTTTAAATGGGAAGTTATTTTCACCATGCAGTGATAAGGTAAAGATAGACCTATCGTGTTCAAAAATAGATGCAGTGCCATTGCCTTGATGGACATCTAAATCAATTACTGCAACTTTAAGTTTGGGGTTTATTTCCCTTTGAAGGGCTCTAGCCGCGATGGCAGAATCATTAAAAACGCAAAAACCACTACCCATGTTTCGGTATGCATGGTGAGTGCCTCCTGCTAGATTTGCACTAATACCCTCTTTAAGAGCAGTCTTTGCAGCAGCCAAAGTGGCCCCGGCTGATCTTCGTGAGCGCTCCACCATTTTAAAACTCCAAGGAAAGCCAATCTCTCTTTGTTCTTGAGGAGTAAGATTTCCTTCAAGAATTTTTACTAAATATGCAGGTTCATGCGCATACAAGATCTGAGTGTCACTAGCGCTGGGAGCTTCAATGAGTTCAATCCCCGCAACCTTGCCGACCAAGTCTCGTAGCAGAGAATATTTTTCCATTGGAAAACGATGCCCTGTTGGCAAGGGAAGAACAAAGTGATCTGAATAAAAGGCCTTCACACTGGTATTGAGTATTGCTTGAGAACATCTAGTGGCACTGAATCTAAGGCTTTAATATGGGTGCTTTCTAGCTTTATTTTTGGAGCGCAGCCTGCCTCAAGTGCCTCAGACCACCGATTGATGCAAAGGCACCATTGGTCCCCTGGTACTAAGCCGGGAAACTGAAACTCTGGTCGCGGCGTGATGAGGTCATTGCCCATTTCAAAGCTAAATTGCAAGAACTCTGAGCTAACGATAGCGCAGACTAAATGTCTGCCAAGATCATTGCTGTCAGTTTTACAGCATCCATCCCGAAAAAATCCTGTAAGGGGCTCAAAAGAGCAGGGTACGAGAGGCTGCCCAAGGGCATTGAGTGCAAATTCTTTAGACATGTTTTTTTTCAATGGGAATTATTTTCCTGAACGTAAGATTTATGAGGGGTTAACAGGGATTTTATACAAAACATTATTGCAAAAACTCTGAAGTTTTCTCTCAATCCCTCGAAGCCTCTATCACAATATTGAGAGTGACTTCATCGCCAACAAATGGTGCATATTTACCCAAATCAAAATCAGAGCGATTTAACTGGGCGCTAGCGTTTGCGCCGCAAGTGTATTTAAGTGTGAGAAAGTTACGACTGCAGGCGAAACCATTTACTGCAATTGATATTGGTTTTGTAATCCCTTTGATAGTTAATTCTCCATCGATTGAAGAGATTTCATCATGATTAAAAATGATTCTGTCTGATTTAAAAATGGCGACAGGAAATTTATCGGTTGCAAAAAAGCTATCCGACTGAAGTAATTTATTAAATGAAGTAGATCCCGTGCTGATGGATTTCGTATCTATGGTCATGTCAATCACCCCGTTATTATGTCCATCATTAATTCTGATGGTTCCATTAGTGGAGTCAAAGCGACTCGTTTGTACTGAATAATTGAGGTGTTTGTAGCTAAAGCTTACAAAGGTATGCTCTGGATCTGCTCTATATATATCCTCGGCAATACATGTGCCCAATATAAAGCTGCTCATTAGAAATAGAGCAATCGATTTGTAATTCATTTTATTGTTTTGCTCATCTTTAATAAGGTGTTTAGTTTAGCGCTCTAAGCTGTGTATATACCATTAGCGATACTACAATATCTTTTGATTTATTTTTGCTAGAAAAGAATGGATAGCTACATAAACCAAAATTCTATAGCTCTAGGTTTAAGTGCTGGTTGGTTCATTAAAAAAGAAAATCTACATCAGAAAAAGTGAGTACTTTGTCTTTTTAGGTCTTCTGAATGAGTTGCTCAAAAGCATTTGTAAATGATTCTGCAGGTTGAGCCCCTTGCAAAAGGTATTGATCATTAAGAATGATTGTGGGCACAGAGTGGATTCCTGCATTTGTATATGCAAGTTCTTCGCCTCTTACTTCATTTGTAAATGTATCTCCACCCAGAATTTCCTGCGCTCTTTGGTGGTCAAGGCCGGCACGTATTACGGCATCTAGTAAATTTTTTTGGTCATCTAAATTTACTGCAAGGCAGAAGTAAGTAACGAGCAATTCTTTTTTTAAGGCCGCCTGTTTTTGTAAGTCATATTCTTTAGCAGCCCAATACAACAATCGATGAGCATCAAACGTGTTGTAAACCCGTTTACGACCCTCAGCATGGAACTCAAATCCAGCCTCCAAAGCTTTAGCTCGAATATTGGATTGATTAGCCTTGACCTGCTCTATAGTTAAGTCATACTTCTCAATAAGATGTTCAATGGCATCTTGACCACCTTTAGGCATATTGGGATTGAGCTCAAAAGGTCGGAAATGTACTTCAAAATCTACTGTATCGCTTAACTGAGCTATCGCCTTATTAAGATTACCAAAGCCCACAGCGCACCACGGACAGGCTATATCTGATACATAGTCTATTTTGATGATTGGTTTCATAGACTTGATTCTACAGAGGCCTGCTAACAACACAATATTAATAATGGGTGCGCCAGCTGGATTGCCTACTATCGGGTTCAAGTCTAATTAGGTGAGTCATCTCAAGAAAAGAGTATTTTGCCTTTTAGAAAAATGACCTAAATGGGGCTTTAAAAGCATGCGATTGAGTATTTTCTGATTAGGGCCCACGTGTGCTGATACATCTAGGCGGCCAAAATGGCATTTTCACAGCTCAATTTAGTCTGACTGTGCATTGCAGGCTCTTCTCAGCTCAGTAAGGTGGGTACGTTAGTGTTTTTGATAAACGTACCTTGGAAGACATCATCACTAATACTAAATAGTATTGCTTAGTTTATTAAACGTTAGGCAATATGGGTCTAAAATCTTCTATAGAAATCAGGGGTGACAGCCAAGCCTATTGCAATAATGAGCATTAAGTCTATAAAGGCATTAATGAAGCGCGTTGATGATTTTCGATTAAGGTTCGGAAAAAAAGAACTGGTACCCATCATGGTGGGTGGCATGGGGGTTAATATTTCTACGGCTGAGCTGGCTTTAGAGGCGGCAAGACTGGGAGGTATTGGGCACATTTCAGAT
>CAIOIX010000440.1 GCA_903858445.1 uncultured beta proteobacterium | reverse complement strand
GGCATTATCTACAACGTTGAGATGATCAAAGAGATGCTCGACGGCAGAGTGGATTCATTGCACTTTGATGAAGCTTGGTTGCCGCACGCTGCATTCCATCCTTTTTATAAAGATATGCACGCGATTGGTCCCGATCGGAAGCGAACCAAGAAAAGTTTGATGTTTGCAACCCAGTCAACCCATAAATTATTGGCGGGTTTGTCGCAGGCTTCACAAGTATTAGTGCAAGATGCTGAGGATACTAAGCTTGATCGTGATTGCTTCAATGAAGCCTATTTGATGCACACCTCTACTAGCCCACAGTATGCGATTATTGCTTCATGTGATGTTTCAGCGGCGATGATGGAGTCTCCTGGCGGTACAACCCTCGTTGAGGAGTCGATTGCTGAGGCTATGGACTTTCGTCGCGCTATGCGCGAGGTGGATGATAAGTTTGGTGCTGACTGGTGGTTTAAGGTTTGGGGTCCAGATCATCTGACTGAAGAGGGTATTGGCGAACGCTCTGATTGGGTGTTAGAGCCAAATGCAAGCTGGCATGATTTCGGTGGTCTTGCAAAAGACTTCAATATGCTCGATCCGATTAAAGCAACAGTAGTGACTCCGGGCTTAGATATTGAAGGTAACTTTGGCTCCATGGGCATTCCTGCGAGCATTGTTACTAAGTATTTAGCCGAGCATGGTGTGATCGTAGAGAAGTGTGGCTTGTACTCCTTTTTCATTATGTTCACTATTGGTATCACCAAGGGGCGTTGGAACACGCTCGTAACCGAATTGCAACAGTTTAAAGATCACTTCGATAAGAATGCGCCATTGTGGAAAGTGTTGCCTTTGTTTGTGGCTAAGCACCCACGTTATGAGCGCGTTGGCCTGAAAGATATCTGCCAGCAAATTCATGAGTTTTATAAGAGTCGTGATGTAGCGCGTATGACCACGGAGATGTATACCTCCGATATGGTTCCCGCCATGATGCCATCAGAAGCTTGGGCAAAGATGGCTCACAAGGAGGTTGATCGCGTACCTTTGGACCAGTTAGAAGACCGCATTACGGCAATGTTGGTAACGCCTTATCCTCCAGGCATTCCATTGCTCATTCCTGGTGAACGCTTTAATAAACGCATCATTGACTATCTTTATTTTGCAAGAGACTTTAATGAGAAGTTCCCTGGCTTTGAAACAGATATTCACGGGCTAGTGAAAGCGCAAGCGGATGGGCGGAGTGAGTATTACGTTGACTGTGTTAGAACTACGTCCTAATAATTGATGTCCACTTTAAAAAGGTTTTTATGAAACTCAACAAACTTGCACGGTTAGTAGCAATATCCTCCATTGGCCTATCTTTATTTGCTTGTAGTAACGCGCCAAAAATGATGACGCAACCGATGCCTCAGTCAGGCTTCTTACCAAGTTACAGTTTGCTACAAGCTGTTCCGAATACACCTAGCGGTACCCGCGTATGGCGTTATCGTGATGATGCTGTTAGCCCAGCTAAATACACTGCAGTGATTATTGACCCTATCTACTTAAACCAAACCCCTACTCAAAACATTACTGCTGAGAGTTTGATTCAGGCAAAGATTGCTTTGCAGGATTCGATGGTCCAGGCAGTAATGGGCAAAGGCGATATTAAGATTGTGACCAAGCCAGGCCCTGGTGTTGCGCGCATTTCGGTTGGCATTACTGGTGCCGAAGCTTCTGCTAATAGCTTACAACCGTGGAATTTTACGCCAATTGGTTTAGCTGCAAATGCCGCTGCTTATGCTGGTGGTGTCAATGCCAAGACTCCAGCTTTAGTAGTTGAGAATAAAATTACCGATAGTCAAAGCAATCAATTACTTGGTGAGGGATTAATTACTGTTGAAGGCGAATCCTTCCGTACGGCATCTGGCTCAGTGGAATCTTTTATAGACATGGCAAAGAAAGTGGTTGTGGCGGCTATGAAACTTTCAGCCCAGCAATAAGGAGGGGTGATGAATATCTTTCGTTTGTATATTTCTATATTTACCAAGGTTATTTGCTGCCTATGTTTGGCTATGAGCTTTTCTGTATACGCGGATGACGCGAAGTTAAATCAAGAGCTAACAGCAAAGTTCAAAGCTGCTGATGTCAATCATGATGGCAAGTTAACCCTGGCCGAGGCTCAGGCCGGCATGCCAAGGGTGGCGGCACACTTTAGTGATATTGATACCCAAAACAGAGGCTTTGTCACTTTGGATCAGATCATTGCCATGGCTGATAGTCGTTAAATTATCATGGAGCAGTATTTCGCTAGTTATCAGCTAATATTTTTCCTGCCCTTAGTTGCGCTTGCGATTGTTCTCGAGTCTTATCTCTATAAAAAGAAATTTAAGAAGTCCTACCCCTGGCTGGAGAGCGCTACTTCGCTGGGTGTTGGCTTAGGGCATCAATTTACTGGGATTATTAATCGCCTGCTAATACAGGGTGTAATGGCGAGTTTTGTTTGGCAATATCGGATTTACACCATGCCAGATGCGTGGTGGACATACTTGGCATTATTTTTGGGGCTAGAGTTTTGCTATTACTGGTATCACCGCGCATCACATGAGGTATATCTGATGTGGGCTACTCACAGTACTCACCACTCCCCAAATGAAATGACCCTGTCGGCAGCTTATCGTCTTGGCTGGATGCCATTCTTATCTTTTACCTGGGTCTTCTTTCTGCCGCTTGTACTCATTGGTTTTTCACCTATTTTGGTTTTCACGATGCTCTCCATCAATTTGATGTATCAATTTTGGCTACACACCAAACTAATTGGTCGTTTAGGACTCTTGGAGGGAATTTTAAATACCCCAGCAGCCCATCGCGTTCACCATGCTAGCAACTCCATTTATTTAGATAAAAATTATGGCGGTATCTTAATACTGTTTGATCGCTTTTTTGGAACTTACGCTGTTGAGCAGGAAGAGGAGGAGATAGTCTATGGACTGACTCACCCAAATTACTCTGGTAATCCAGTCGAAGTCGTTTTCCGAGTGTGGCGGGAGCTAGTGTCGAAGGTTTTTAAAACCCCTGGTTTGAAAAATAAAATCAAAATGATATTTTTGCCGCCAGCATGATTATTGCCTGATTTTTTCAACAGGCATTCGTTTACCAATTGCTACAACAATCAAAACCGCACTGGCAAAAAAGACATTACTAAGGGTTAAAGGCTCAAGTAGAAAAAGACTAGAGAGCGCCAATGTGCAGAAGGGCTGCAACAGTTGCGCTTGACCCACATGGGAGATGCCGCCAATCGACAGACCTGTATACCAAAAGATATTACCTATATAAGCGGATAAAAGACTCACGATCAACAGGGCATACCAAGCTTGTGCTGATACCTCGCTAAGGGGGAGTGGGCTAGCGCCAGTCTTGAGGATATAAAAGAGCGTTACTGGTAGGCTTACTATGAGCGACGCAATTGCCACCCAAGAGATAACTTGTTTACCACCCATTTTCTGAGATAAATATCCGGCCTCAGCGTAGCCATAGGAAGCAGTTATGGCCGCAAAAATGAGGGCAAGATCACTGGTTTGTAGGCTGCCACTACTTTGCTGAATTGAAAACAATAAAACAAGACTGCTGCCGATGATGGCGGTAATCCAAAAGGCGCGAGAGGGTCTTTCTCCAAAGCGCAGGGTGGCGAATAAAGCCGTTAACAGCGGCGAAACTCCTAAAACAATACCTCCGTGGGATGAAGGTAGATCTTGCATAGCAATTGCTATAGAGATGGGAAATGCGAATGAAATAAGAGTGGCAATAATACCTAGAGGCAAAAGATCTTGTTTTTTTGGAAACGGCGTCTTTGTTATCAGTACATATATAAGCGCAACAATTCCAGCAATCGTGGCTCGATAAAAAGAGGTGGGAAGTACACCAAATTCAGGTACGGCATAATATTTTGTCGCATCAATAAAATTTGTTTGACCTGAACCGCCTATCCAGCTTTGTTGTGATAAATTACTGCCACCGGTAATGGCAAAATTGTCACTGCCGAGGATGGTATTTTTGAGTTCAACGACAGCGCCTTCAATCGGGGTCCTAGTGCCGGCATCTTTGACCGTGACGAGTAAACTGTTGGTTGTTCTGGCGCCGAGAAT
>CAIOIX010000439.1 GCA_903858445.1 uncultured beta proteobacterium | reverse complement strand
GGCAAAGCTGCTGAAAAGACACATGAAAAGGCTCGTTTAGCTATTCGTGATCGCTTAACTCAGCTTGCTCCGATTTTTGTGAAAAATAAATACATGTTGGGTGAAGAATTCTCCATGCTTGACGTAGCCATCGCCCCATTGTTATGGCGTCTTGAGCATTACGGTATTGATCTTTCACGTAATGCAGCTCCCTTGCTGAAGTACGCAGAGCGTATTTTTAGTAGACCTGCCTACATTGAGGCTTTGACACCTTCAGAGAAGGTAATGCGCCGCTAAGCGGTTCATTAGCCAGACAGCATGATTTCAAGCATGTCTGAAATTCCAAGCAATAAACCCTACCTAATCCGAGCGCTACACCAGTGGTGCTCGGATAATGGTTTTACGCCCTTTATGGCCGTATTTGTGGACTCTACGGTTGAGGTACCCATGGAGTTTGTTAAGAAGGATGAGATCGTTCTTAATCTATCTACAGAGGCTTGCCATCAACTCCAGCTCGAGAATGACTACATTAGCTTTCAGGCGAGATTTGGTGGTGTGCCTAGGAAGATATTGGTTCCTGTTACTCATGTTCTAGCTATTTACGCGAGAGAAAATGGGCAAGGCATGTCTTTCCCATTTGATCCAAGCGAGGTGAAGAATGCAGTTCCTGAAAAATCTGAACTATCAGAAACCATAAGCACTAAGCCATCCTTCTTGAAGATTGTGAAATAGGTTAAAATACTCACGTTGCCCCTTTAGCTCATCTGGTAGAGCAACTGATTTGTAATCAGTAGGTGGTCTGTTCGAGTCGGACAAGGGGCACCAATAAACATAAGGCTCACTGCTTAACTGCTAGTGGGCTTTTTTATTGGCGGTACAACGTAAATCAACAAGAAGGATGGCTTAGAGAGTAATCATTTGATAGCGATTACATTAAGGCTGATTGGAAATCCAAAAGGTTTATCGTTGCTAGAGTCACTAAATAAACCAAATGAATCAACTCTGTCGGCACCTGAGAAGCCTGCTTGTTGCAAATATTGATACAAAAATGCTTGATTCCATCCAAAATAATGAAAATCAAAACTATCTTCTTGGCCTCCGAACATGATTCTCATCACTTGGTACTTAATTTCCAGTGAGGCAAGTGGACTCATAAACGTATGGCAGAGAATATCGAGATCAGGAACTGATATATAAAATTTTCCTCCCTGTTTTAGGATTCTATAAATGCCACGGAGAGTCTCTACCATTTTCTTCTGAGGTATATGCTCAAGAGTATGGCTTGCATATATCTCATCAATGCTGTCATCAGGAAACTGACTTAGATCACATATGTCCCCAATAAAGTCGACACCCTCTTTATGTTGAATGTTGAGTATCTTCCATGATGCATTTACCTGTTCACCGCCGATATGCAATTTCATTTGTTTCTCCAAAGCATCTGATTTATAGATAATCTTAAGATATCGAGGAGCTTATTATGCTTTGAATCTTATTTGGGTTGAATGAGTATCTGTGAAATCATATATATCACCACTGAAAGAGTCCGCTAAAGCTCGTGAGGGGGCGGCTATTTTTCAGTATAGTGGCTGCTAGCTTTTCATTTTGGGGCGGTGTTAGACTCATGAGACCCTGAAGTTAAAGGTTTAGATAAAAATTTACACAATGCCATGAATAGCCCGATACAAAAAATTCACGATGAGGCTGCTGAAATCTCCAAAAAAAAATGGGAGATGCTTAAAACTCTGGTGAAGAGTGGGCGTAGCTATGAATGTTATCCAAACATATTGTGTGTTTTTCAGACTTTTAATAAGTCCCATTTAATCAGTCGAATTCTCAGTCCATTCATAGCGGCGGGCTTTAAGAAAATTATGCTATTTGCCGATGGGTGTATTGATTCGACTGTTTCAGAGGCTCAGGCCTTATTAAAGGGAAGGCAACACGCCGTTATTGCTCTGAATGATTTGCACGAAATTCATAACTACCGCTTTGCGATTAATTCCGAATGGGGAAAAAATTCAGAATTTCTTTTACTCATGCAGGATGATGATTTATATCCTGATACTTTCGATTGGTTGGATTATGGGTTGGAAATGATGAAAAGAGATTCGAAGTTGGTTGTTATTGGCTATCGAAGTGGTGTCGATTTTCAGAAAATTTGCCCAGCGAGCCCAACGTTTGAGAACGATCAATTCAAGTGGAATGGCAATAAGATATACCCTCCTGGTGGCACGGAAGCCACCCTCATTGAGGGTGCAGATATCAGTAGCGGCTATGGTTTGAATTTTCAGTATTGCCAAACTGCCATTCGTGCTCCGCACTTAATTCGTATTTCTTAATTTTTGCAAAATACTGATTTTGATGAAAGTTTTGAGCCTTACCAGGACGACGATTCTAATTACTGCTTGCAATTATGGAGCAAGGGTTTTAGGGTTGGATTGGTTGGCGGCGCAAGAATTGCAAGAGATGTTGGCATAGGCGGGATGCGCTTGAGTAATGTCCTCACGATTAATAGTAGGCCTCCGCATACAAAAAGAAATCATGATTTTCTAAATAATAGATATTCTGGGTTTATTAATTCTGGTGAATTATCGTTACTGGTAGAAAATGCCAATAAAGCACTAATCCCAAGTAAAAAAAGATTTTTATATCTTTAACTGAAACATATAAATATTAATTTAACTGAAGTTAAAAAATTGAGGACAGGTAGATGACTAGAGGTGTTTTATCAATCTATTGGGGCGACGAATCTAAGTTGCCTATTGAGCGTCTTAAGGCTTCCGTAAAGAATTTTCATCCTGAGTTACCGCATGAAATTATTAAGATTGATGCGCCTAGTGGCGATCCAACCAGCCTGAATCAAAAGGTTGCAATGCTGGATCTTTCACCGTTTGATGAAACATTATTTCTCGACATTGATACGGTTGTTATGGGAAATCTTAATTTTGGTTTCGAAAAGGCAAATAGATTTGGGATGGCGATTGCCATTTGTGAAGCGCCTTGGGGTAAAAGGTATCAGAAAATTTTTGCTGGCGATGAAATTGAGTACAACACAGGCGTTATTTTTTTTACAAAAGAATCTAGTCAAGTTTTTGAGTTGTGGAAATCGCTGTCATTAGAGGTCGACTCTTCGATTCCAATGGTGGTGGATGGAAAAATTACGACTATGCCGGCAAACGATCAAGGTTCTTTTGCCTTGGCAATTGAAAAATCTGGGTTCAATCCGTTTATATTGCCACTCAACTGGAACTTTAGACCTCACTCGCACAATAGCTTTTTTGGCCCCATCAAAATTTGGCACGACTATGCCAACCCACCCCCTTTCTTTGAAGAGTTAAATGGCTACTACTCAAACAAAGATTCAATCATTCAATACCACCAGGGTTAAATTCTTCTTGATGAGTAATTTGCAAATTATTAGCACGCCGGATTCTTTAAATTCTGCATTGGAGACATGGTTTATTCAGAATGAACTTTTTGGCGGCGCGCCTTATAGCCTTAGCGTCAATCCAGCTGAAATGGGCGATGCTGCCATCGTGTATTTAGAGCTGAACCAAATTAATGTGGCGCTCATTCGTCATATAAAGTCTTTGGGGAATAAAGTAATTCTTTATCACATGGGCGGAGAAAGGTTAGATAAAGATATTTCTGCGTACCCTGAATGCGATTTGGTGATTCGTAATTATTATTTCTCAAACATCATCAACTCAACTAATGTCGGTAGAAAAGTACTGTGGGCCCCAAATGGCTTCAGGACTGGGGTTGGCCCAAGGGAAAAGAGTGTGCTTAAGCAAACCTCACAGCGTCAATGCTTAGCTGCTTTTTTGGGTTGGATTAATAATGCTGCCTCTTATAACAATGAGCGTGCGAGTTTTGCGGGACCAGCTGCTGCTTGCGGTGAGAATCTATACGTAATGCCTTCCAATGGCTTTGCTGGGGGGTATAACGTTGGTTTGTATTCGGCAATAATGGAGGATAGTATTTTTGCCCCATGCCCCTCTGGCAATAATCCTGAGACAATTCGTTTGTATGATGCCTTAGAGCTTGGTAGCATACCCATCACACTGTCGCATGAATTTTTGCATTCCGAGGACGCATTGGCATTAATTGGGCCAGTGCCATTTCCGATTCTGAATTCATGGTCTGAGCTACCTGATTTTTTGGAAAGAATGAAGCTTAAAGCCTCATCAAACCTCAGTGAGATATTGGAGCTTCAGCAACGCTGCATAAACTGGTGGTTTGATTATAAAACTGCGATTCAACAGAGGATTGCAGATCAAATTACGGCTCTTTAATTTTAGATGGATCAAAAATCCAGTAAAAAATTAAAATTAATAACGCATCTTGCTCTAGATTTTATGGGCGGGCGATTCGCATGCAGAGCGGTTTCATTAAAGTAGACAATCACACCTTTTTTTGGGGTAAAGGCGTCTGATATCTCATATACGTCGTCACTATTTTTTTCGCTAAAAAATAAAGTATCCCCATCTGAATCATTCACGTAGTAGATCGCAACTACCGCTTTATCAGTTGTATCAAAATGCGCAGGAAAGTGATCATGCTCTCCAAATTCGGGGTTGGGAAAAGTTAAGTTCAGCTTGCAGCTAGCAATTTTGGGCTTTAAGCCAATGGCAGTCACCAAGTTCAGGGCAATTGGTTCTATTAGCCCCCATTCATTCGATACAAGTTGACCATCCCGAACAAAAGAATGATTGAGTCGATAGCCATCTTTAGTATGCGGGTCAGAAAAAGCAGTTTTGTAATCAAGATCTACAGATCTGTCATTTAAAAATAAAGGGAAATTGGACCCAAGAAATCTACTTTCGATCGCATTCTGTATATCAATCGGGACAATATTTTCAATGACATTAAAACTCATAAGGTCTGCTCGCTATGCTGTGATGATGTAATTTTTAAAAGCCTTAGTGTTGGAGATTTGTGTGTCTGCTTTCTGGCAGATAAAGCAAAGCAATTACTGTGGCGCATGCTAAGAATATAGCGGGATACCAAAGGCCTGCAATAGAATTTGCAAATGCTTGATTTAACCAGGTAACAATCAAAGGTAGTAACCCACCAATCCAACCAGCGGCAAGATTGTGAGATAGGGTTGCCGCACTATTTCTGTTCTTCGCGGGAAAGAGTTCTGCTAAGTAGGCGGTCTGTGGTCCCACGACAAGGGCAAGCGCTAGGGATAGTGGAATCAAAATCAATAGAATTGCAAATGGATACTCTTGAGTGCTAGCTTGTGTGAACTCGGCTCCAACAATTTCCAATGCTCGGTATGCTGGCTGAATGAGTATCGCGCCAAGGAAAAGTCCACTAACGATTACCGGTTTGCGCCCGATTTTGTCGGATAGCCATCCTGCGAAAACAGTGAGCGGAAGCAGAGTAAGTGTTGAATAAACGCTAAGTTGATCAACTAACTCTGCTGGAAGTTTGACTGTTGTTTTTAGAAAGATCGCGGTATAGACCTGAACGCAGAAGAATAGAATCGCCCCGCTTGACGAGATGCAGAAAAATAGTAAAAACATCCTCTTTCTAATCTCTGGATTTTTGAAGTTATTGGCAAGTTGCGACTCTGCTTTCTTGCCCCTATTTAATTCTGTGAAGACAGGTGTCTCCTCTAATGCTCTGCGCGCCTGAAATGCAACCGCCAGCAGAGCGAGTGAAACCCAGAATGGCACTCTCCATCCCCATGCCTGAAATTCCGCTGCAGTTAACCAATGCTGTAGAAGGGCAATCTGCACTGTTGAAGCTAAAATTCCAAGTGGCCCCATAAGCTGCAAGAAACTCGTTTTAAATCCACGATAGGTATCGCCTGCATGCTCCGTTAGATATACTGCACTTCCGCCAATTTCGCCCCCAGCAGACAGTCCTTGCAAGAGTCTCAGGCTCACGAGCAAGACAGGCGCCCAAATACCGATTTGCTGATAGGTGGGTAAAAATCCAACGCCCACCGTGGCAATGCCCATGAGAGTAATGGTGATCATGAATACTGGCTTGCGACCGATACGATCACCCATAGAGCCAAAAAGTGCAGCGCCAATCGGCCTTACTACCATTCCAACGCCAAAAGTCGCTAGGCTGGCTAATAGGCCTGAAGTTGGATCATTTGATGGAAAGAATAGCGGTCCAAATACCACTGCTAGGCTAGCAAAGGTCAGAAAGTCATACCACTCCAAAAAGGTACCAAAGCAAGCGGCAATGGCTACTTTTCGGTAGGAATGTGGCTTTTTTATCATATCTAAGTTATTGATAGTATTAAATATTATGTAGTGATATGAAAAAATGTTGCAGAGCAACAAAAAAGTGCTTGATTTGTCATATTGCTTCAGTTAAAGTTCAATGGTGCAGTGCAATATTAAAGGTCTTAGATGCTTCCTAATCTTTAATTCACGCGCTTAATTGATTAGTTGTACCACTTAATTACTGGAGAAATATATGAACCAAGATCAAATCACCGCTAAATTGTCCCAAATTAACAGCAAAGGCCTCGAGGCTTCATTTTCTTTGAG
>CAIOIX010000438.1 GCA_903858445.1 uncultured beta proteobacterium | reverse complement strand
GAGAAATCGTGCGTGAACACCGCCAATTTAATCCAAAAGAATTCCGCATTGTGGCTGCTCCAGATGTGATTGATTTATTTCTTGAAGAAGAAAATCAATTCTTGGCACAGCTGGGAGATTTCATCAACAAGCCAATCAAACTTCAGGCTGAAGGAAGTTTTCGTCAAGAACAATACGATATTGTTCTGAGCTAATCCACCGAAAGATTCATTTGAATATTCTACTTACTGGCGGAATGGGATATATTGGCAGTCATACCGCTGTCCAACTCCTGCTTTCTGGTTATCAGGTCCATATTTACGACAACCTTTGTAATAGCAATATCGACACACTACAAAGAATCAAAAGGATCGCAGGAAAAGATTTGGGATTTACCTATGGAGATATTCGGGACACCCAAAAACTGACGGCCGCTTTAAAAGAAAATAGTATTGAAGCAGTAATTCACCTGGCTGGGCTGAAGGCTGTTGGCGAGTCTTCGAAAAAGCCTATTGAATACTATTCAAATAATACCCAGGGAAGTATTAGCCTCATACAGGCAATGCAGGCTGTCCATATCTCAACGCTGGTTTTTAGTAGCAGCGCAACCGTCTATGGCGACCCGGTCTATCTTCCTTACGATGAAGCTCATCCAACCTTTCCAACCAATCCGTATGGACATAATAAATTGCAAATTGAGCAAATGCTGCATGACCTTGCTTTTAGCGATAAAAATTGGCGAATTGCTTGCTTGAGGTATTTCAATCCGGTGGGTGCCCATGAGTCTGGCTTAATTGGAGAAAATCCCAATGGGATCCCCAACAATCTAATGCCAGTCATTGGCCAAGTGGCTAACGGCAAATTAGCTCAACTCAGCATTTTTGGAAATGACTACAGCACGTCAGACGGGACAGGGAAACGTGACTACATACATGTGATGGACTTAGCAGATGGGCACTTAATGGCGCTGAACTGGCTACAAGAAAATCTAGGGTGCCATACATTCAATCTTGGCAGCGGCAGTAGCTTTAGCGTACTTGAATTACTTCGTTGCTTTGAAAAGGTTAGTGCGAAAAAAATACCTTATCAAATTGTCGCAAGGCGCCCAGGCGACCTGTCGGAATACTACGCCAAGGTAGATAAAGCAGAAAAAATTCTAGGCTGGAAAACCAGAAGGAGCTTAGAGGATATTTGCACAAGTTCTTGGAATTGGATTAAAAACTCAAAAAATAACTAGGCATTAGAAAACTGAATCCGATGCAAATTCGCATAAAGACCATTATGCTTAATCAAATCCTCATGCGAGCCGTTTTCAATTACTTTACCGTGCTCCAGAACAACAATTCGATCTGCGTGCTCAATAGTCGAAAGTCGATGCGCAATGACCAAGGTTGTTCTACCAGTCATTAACCTCTCCAAGGCGTCTTGAACCTGGCGTTCTGACTCAGAATCGAGAGCAGAAGTGGCTTCATCCAAAATCAAAATAGGCGCATTTTTATAAATGGCTCGCGCGATTGCCAAACGCTGACGCTGCCCGCCAGATAGGCGATTGCCGTTATCCCCCACTATGGTATCAATGCCATCAGGCAATTCTTTAATCATGGCGGTTAAATTGGCGGCTTCCAGCGCCTTAATCACGCGACCACGATCAATACCTTCTTCAGCAACCGCACCATAAGCGACATTAGCAGCAATCGTGTCATTGAACAAAATGACATCTTGGCTTACAAAGGCAAGTTGCTTTCTGACATCAGATAAGACAATTTCTTCAAGTGGCGTATCGTCCAAGAAAATATGCCCAGAAGTCGGTTTAAAGAAACGCGGCAAAAGATTTACTAAGGTGGACTTACCACCACCGGATGGCCCTACAAAAGCAACGATCTCACCTGGCCTAATGGATAAATTAATATCAGTAAGCGCATCTTTACGGCCGACCTCTTGCTGATAAGAGAAGCCGACATTCTCAAAACGAATACCGCCCTTAGCCTTAGTCAGGGGCTTCATATTTGGTATGCGAG
>CAIOIX010000437.1 GCA_903858445.1 uncultured beta proteobacterium | reverse complement strand
GATAATGCTCTTATTGATAAAGCTGAGCAAGAATTAAAGCGTCAATATATTGGTAAGGGGATGTATGCCGCTGAGGTGGTCGCAACCGTAACTCCTATAGAGCGCAATCAAGTGGCTATCTACTTCAATATTGATGAAGGCCCCGTTGCTAAGATTCAGGAAATTAACTTCATTGGCAACAAAGAATTTAGCGAAATCACTTTATTGAGCCAGATGCAGCTCAAAACAGGTGGCTGGTTGTCCTGGTACAGCAAAGACAATTTGTATTCCAAGCAAAAGCTCACGGCTGACCTTGAGACTATTCGCTCTTACTACTTAAATCGTGGCTATCTTGAGTTTGTGATTGAATCCACTCAGGTGTCGATTACCCCTGATAAAAAAGGTATTTACCTCACTGTTAGTATTCGTGAGGGTCAAATGTTCACCGTTAAAAATGTGCGCCTTGCTGGTGAGTTGCTTGGTAAAGAGGCTGAGTTGATGCAGTTGATTACCCTTAAGCCAGGTGACACCTTCTCCTCTGCAGAGTTAACAAAGAGCACTAAAGCGATTGCAGAGATCTTAGGTTCATATGGATATGCTTTCGCTACCATCAATCCGCAGCCTGATATTCGCCGTGAGTTGAGTGAAGTAGATCTCACTTTAGTAGTTGACCCTGGTCGACGTGTTTACGTTCGCCAGGTAGCCATCAGCGGAAATGCTAAAACACGCGATATGGTAATCCGTCGTGAAATGCGCCAGTTTGAAAGCTCTTGGTTTGACAGCGACAAGATTGATTTATCTAAGAAACGTTTAGGTCGACTCGGTTACTTTACAGAAACGGATATTTCTACTCAAGACGTGCCAGGATCTCCGGATCAGGTGGATGTCAATGTTAGCGTGAAAGAGAAGCCCACTGGTGCGGTAACGATTGGTGCTGGATTCTCCTCAACTGAGAAGTTAATTTTGTCTGCGGGTATCAATCAGGACAATGCTTTTGGTACGGGTACCGCAATTGGTTTAAATGCCTCAGTTGGCAAAATTAACCAAAACTTAACCCTGTCTCAGTACGACCCTTATTTCACTGAAGATGGTATCAGCCGCTACAGCGATTTGTACTATCGCTCATCCAAGCCTCTGTATTACGTTGGAGATCCTGACTACCAGATCAAGTCAATCGGATCAAATCTGAAGTTTGGCGTTCCTTATACCGAGGTTGATCGCGTCTTCTTTGGAACGGGTATCGAAGCTTTCCAGATAAGCACCACATCCAACACCCCGCAACCATATCTGACCTACGCGCAAAGTTATGGGATCGCAGCACCTGGTTATCCTGCAACCTTAAGAACATACAACGTGCCTCTAACCGTAGGTTGGGCGCGTGATGGCCGTGATAGTACTTTGATTCCATCTGAGGGTTCATTGCAACAATTGTCTGCTGAAGTGGGAACCCCTGTCGGCAATATGACTTTCTATCGCCTTTTTGGGCAATATCAAAAGTACCATTCCTTCTCTAAGGGCAACATTCTTTCCTTTAATGGAGAGGTCGGTTATGGAGAGGCCTATGGCAGTAATCCATTCCCAATCACTAAAAACTACTATGTAGGTGGTATTGGCTCGGTTCGTGGCTATGCCCCAGGCTCACTAGGCCCCCAATACTTTAATACTCTTACAGGGCTTAATCAGCCCACCGGTGGCCAGTCCAAAATTGTTAGTAACGTTGAATATACATTTCCGGTCCCTGGGTCTGGTGTCGATAAAACCTTGCGTTTATTCACCTTCGTTGATGGCGGTAATGCATTTGGTACCAATATCAACCTAGTTTTGCGCTATTCCTATGGCTTGGGTTTATCATGGATATCACCACTGGGTCCGCTAAAATTCAGTTATGGTATCCCGATCAAGTCTCAACCAACGGATAATATCCAGCGTTTGCAGTTCCAGGTAGGTACGGCGTTTTAATTGTTTAAGGAAAGTTTTATGAAGCTTTGTCTCACCTCTAAATGGGTTCAATTGGGCTTAGTTGCTTGCGCATCAGTCATTGCCGCGCCTCAAGTATTTGCTCAAGATGCTGGCACACGCGTTGCCGTTGTGAACTCTGAAAAAGTCTTTAACGAATCCAATTTGGCAAAAGCCATGCAAACGCGTTTGCAAAATGAGTTTACGAAGCGCCAAAATGATTTGCGCGATAGCGCTCAGAAGATTAAGTCAGCAGCTGAGAAGTTGGATCGTGATGCGGCGGTTATGAATGAAGCTGAACGTGTACGTCGACAACGTGAGTTGGCCGATCAAGATCGCGAGTTGCAACGCAAACAACGCGAGTTCACAGAAGACTTGAATCAGCGTACATTTGAAGAGCGTGCCAAGATTGCTGAAAAAGCCAATTCTGTCCTCAAACAAATTGCGGAACAAAGAAAAATTGACGTCATTGTTCAAGAAGCAGCTTATGTTAGCCCCAAGGCTGATGTAACCGACGATGTCATCAAGGCTTTGAATAGTCTCAAGTAAGTTTTATGCCCACCGCCATCGAGCTGGCCGAACAGTTTCAAGCAAGCTTGGTGGGGGACGGCTCACACACGTTTCATAGCCTCGCTCCTCTTGAGCGAGCGCAGTCGACTCAGATTTCCTTTCTCTCAAATCCGCTCTATCGCAAGCAGGCTGGCGATAGTAATGCCGGTGCGCTCATTGTTGGAAAGTCTGACCTAGAGTTTTTACAAGCTAATCCAGGTGCAAACTCTGAGCAACGGGTTTATTTTGTATCCAAAAATCCCTATGCTACCTTTGCAAGGATGGCCCAATACTTTGCCAAAGAAAATACGCCCATTTATGCTCCTGGTATACATCCAAGTGCAGTCATAGACGTATCAGCCATCATTCCTACCTCATGCCATATTGGCCCTTTTGTTCACATTGGGTCCGGAGTGAGGTTAGGTGAGCGCGTTGCTATTTTGGGCAATACAACGATTGCTAGAGATTCCTCCATCGGTGAAGATACCTTGCTTTACCCATCAAACTCTATTTATTGCGGTACCGAAATAGGTAAGCGCTGCATCATCCATAGTGGAGTCGTGATTGGCGCTGATGGTTTTGGATTTGCACCTGATTTTTCTGCGGTCGGCGGTGAGTGGGTCAAGATTCCTCAAACGGGTAGGGTGCTTATTGGCGATGATGTAGAGGTGGGTGCATCAACTACGATTGATCGTGGAGCCATGAGCGACACCATGGTGGGTTCGGGAACCAAGATAGATAATCAGGTACAAATCGCGCATAACGTCGTGATTGGACAATGCTGTGTTGTAGCTGGTTGTGCTGCTATCTCAGGCAGCACTAAGATTGGAAACTTCTGCATCATCGGCGGGGCGGCAAATTTCGCTGGGCATCTCACGATTGCAGACAGAACGACGGTTTCTGGCAATACCTCAATTATTCGCTCGATTACTGAGCCAGGCCAGCATTACACCGGGGTGTATCCCTCGATGCTACATAGTGCTTGGGAGAAAAATGCAGCCATCTTGCGTGGCCTAGATAAAATACGTCAACGCTTGCGTTTGCTAGATAAGAATAAAAACACGGAGTCATAGACTGCTTGTAATCAGATTTAACTATTAATATTTGTACGTGGGTAATCAAATGAGTAATTCGATTGCACTCGATAGCAACAAGATTATGAAACTCTTGCCACATCGCTATCCATTTTTGTTGGTGGATCGCGTGCTGGAATGTACTCCAAAACAAAGTATTACCGCGATTAAGAATGTCACGATTAATGAGCCATTTTTTCAGGGGCATTTCCCAGATTTTCCAGTGATGCCTGGCGTTTTAATTATCGAAGCCCTTGCACAAACAGCGGCCTTGCTCACTTTTACCGAAGAGAAGAAGGATGATGCCATTTACTACTTCGCTGGGATTGATGGTGCCCGGTTTAAGAAACCCGTGGTTCCGGGTGATCAATTGGTGATGGTAGCTACTTACCAACGTGAAAAAGCGGGTATTTATAAGTTTCATGTGAAAGCAACGGTAGATGGCGAGTTAGTTGCAGAGGCTGACATTACTTGCGCAGTGCGTACGAAAGGTGCGTAATGACTTTGATTCATGCAACTGCGGTAGTCGATAGCAAGGCAGAGCTGGCTAGTGATGTCGTGGTTGGCCCCTACACAGTCATTGGTCCCAATGTCAAAATTGGTGCTGGTACCAAGATAGGTTCTCACACCGTCATCGAGGGTTGCACCACGATTGGTCAGGAGAATAACTTTGCCCACTTTGCTGCAATTGGTGGCCCACCTCAGGATATGAAATATCGCGGTGAGCCGACACAGTTAATCATCGGTGATCGCAATACGGTTCGCGAGTTCACTACGATTCATACTGGAACAACTCAAGATGTTGGTATTACTCGGGTTGGTAATGACAACTGGATCATGGCTTATGTGCATATTGCACACGACTGCCAAATTGGAAGTAATGCTATCTTTGCAAGCAATGCTCAGATTGCTGGTCATGTTCAAGTGGATGACTGGGCAATCCTGGGTGGTATGTCAGGGGTTCATCAGTTTGTCCGAATTGGTCAGCACGCTATGTTGGGCGGAGCTTCGGCTTTGGTTCAAGATATTCCACCATTTGTGATTGCGGCAGGTGATAAAGCTTCGCCTCATGGTATTAATGTCGAAGGTTTGAAGCGTCGCGGTTTCTCAAGTGAAACAATTTCTGCATTACGTCAGGCTTATAAAGTCCTCTATAAAGAGGGCTTGAGTTTTGAAGAGGCCAAAATAGAAATTCAGAAGATGGTTATCGCTAGCGCATCCGATGCTGCTACTTCAGAAAAGCTCGCCGTGTTCCACGACTTTATCGCCGCATCTACGCGCGGCATTATTCGATAGTCACAGGTCATCTTTGCCTAAATTAGCTTGCGTAGCTGGTGAACCTTCTGGCGACCTGCTGGCCGCCCCTGTATTGAGCGCCTTAAATCAAATTCCAGACATGTCTGGTTTAGAGGTTTATGGCATTGGTGGTCCCCGTATGCAAGCTGAGGGGATGCGCTCGGATTGGCCCATGGAAACTTTAAGCGTGCGTGGTTATGTTGAGGCCATTAAGCAACTTCCTGCAATACTGAGGCTACGTAAGGAGTTGATTCAAAATCTCCTCAATGAGGGGCGCCCAGATGTCTATTTAGGAATTGATGCGCCTGATTTTAATTTGGGGGTTGAACTTCAACTTCGTAAAGCTGGCATCCCAACTCTACATCTAGTATCTCCGTCTATTTGGGCATGGCGAGCAGGGCGGATTAAAAAAATTGCGCAAGCTGTTGAGCACATGCTGTGTATTTTTCCCTTTGAAAAAGAGATTTATGACCGTGCCGGGGTATCTGCTAGTTATGTTGGCCATCCATTAGCAAGTGATATTCCAGACGAGCCCAATACAGCGCTTGCAAGAAGCCGTATTTCTGAGCTTCTCAAGATTGCACCAATTGAATTTAGTGGAAAGGTGATTGCAGTTTTGCCTGGCAGCAGGGGTTCGGAGATTGAGCATATTGCCCCAATTTTTTTTAACACAATGTTATTGCTTGCCAATCGATTGCAGGGCGAGAAGCTGCAGTTTTTAATTCCGGTAGCTACGCCGCATTTGCGTGAACCACTCGAACGTCTTTTGTTAGAAGCTGGCAAACTCAATCCCGATATTCAGATTCATTTGCTAGATGGTGAGGCCGACACTGTCTTGGAGGCCTCTGACGTTGTCTTGATTGCCAGCGGTACAGCCACCCTACAAGCTGCGCTTTGGAAAAAGCCGATGGTGATCTCTTATAAGGTGCCCTGGTTAACTGCACAAATCATGAAGCGCCAAGGCTATTTGCCTTATGTTGGATTGCCTAATATTTTGTGCGAAGCGTTTGTGGTGCCAGAGTTATTGCAGGATGATGCTACTCCTGAAAAACTAGCAGATGCAGTAATGGCTTGGTTAAATAGCCCCGCAAAAGTGAATCAACTGCAAGAGCGCTTCGCGAAAATGCATGAAATTTTGCGCCGCCCAACCGGTGTATTGGTGGCGCAAGCAGTAGTCCAAACAATAGACACTCATCGTCACAAAACGAAGGCATGAGCACCTTCTGGATTTGCGGCGTGGATGAGGCTGGACGTGGGCCATTAGTGGGGTCGGTGGTTGCTGGCGCAGTAGTGCTTGACCCTAACAACCCCATCGAGGGTTTGAGGGATTCAAAAAAATTAAGCCCAGCAAGAAGAGAATATTTGTTTGAGCAAATTATGCTCAAGGCAACAGCATGGGGTATTGGCGAGGCTAGCCCTCAAGAGATCGATCAGATCAATATTCTGGAGGCAACGATGTTAGCCATGCGCCGCGCGGTCGAAGATCTTGCTAGCAGATTAGGCTCATGGCCTGCAAAAGCTTTGATTGATGGTAATCGTTGCCCTGAGTTACCCATTCCTGCGGAGGCAATTGTGAAGGGTGATGCTAAAGAGCCGGCGATTTCAGCGGCATCCATTTTGGCAAAAGTCACACGTGATCAGCAGATGGCAGTCTTGCACGAGCGTTTTCCACAATATGGTTTTGCTCGGCACATGGGTTATCCAACGGCAGCCCATTTTGCAGCCCTCAAAGAGTTTGGAGTTTGCGAGCAACATCGCCGTAGTTTTTCTCCTGTGCGAAAGGTTCTTGAGGCGATGGGTCAATAAATGAAAATAGAAATCATCTCTTCCAAAGAAAATGCCCTATTTAAAGAATTGCGTCTCTTACAGGCGACTGGATCTAAAGGTCAGAAGGCTAGGATTGCTAGCGGTCAGGCTTTGCTCGAGGGAATTCATCTAGTGCAAACTTGGGTCGGCGATCCCGCCCTTAGGGCCTTACTTACTTCTGAAGCGGGCTTTAAAAACCCCGAGATTTGTCAGGCGGTATATTCGCATTTAGAGCTTTGTCCAGATACTCGTGTTTATCAGTTGGACAGCGCTCTATGGGAGCTATTGAGTGAGCTGGTTAATGCCCCTCAGCTTGCAGGTTTATTGCGGCTTCCTAAATCTTGCATTAATCCACCTCAATCGATTGCTACCCTAGCGGGTGATGTATTGATTTTGGATCGTATTCAGGATGCTGGTAACGTAGGCTCGATTTTGCGTACTGCAGCTGCTGCAGGATTTACGCAAGTGATTGCTGTGTCTGGTTGCGCCCATTTATGGTCAAGCAAAGTCTTGCGTGCTGGCATGGGTGCGCATTACTTGTTAGATTTATATGAGGGTTGGTCAACCCAGCAGGTACTAAGTGCTATTACTGCGCCCTTGATGGCTGCGACTGCGGATGGTTCTAAGGATATCTTTAGTCTGACGAAAGAATTGATCCACCCAGTTGCCTGGGTAATGGGTAGTGAAGGGCAGGGTGTATCTGAAGAGTTCTTGATGCAGGCTATAGGGGTATCGATCCCAATTGATCCGCGCGTTGAGTCACTGAATGTTTCCACTGCGGCCGCTATTTGCTTATTTGAGACCGTGCGTGCAAGGCGCGGTTAATTAGAAGACTTTTCCGTAGGCCGCTATCAGTCTTCGATTCAAGGCTACTAAGCGCCCTTCCATTCGGTTTATATCATCACGGGTAATTCTCTAGTCGGGGGAGATAATTATCGAAATACTTCTCTGTTAACATGCATTTTCGCTTAATGATTCTAAAAATAATGATGAAAATGCTTGCTAAAGTATTGCTGGCAATGGCCTGTGGCTCTCTCTTGCCCTTGTCTGCTAATGCTACTCCAGATATCCCACCATTTTATGTAGCAGCTTCCCGGATTAAGCCTGAAGGCAAACTTGGGCAAGTGGTTAAGAGGGAAAAAATTACTACGCCGATACCCAATGCCCAAGCTTGGCGTATTGCTTATATTTCTTCGGATGTAAATGACCTCAAAACGATTTCAACTGGCCTGTTGATTGCCCCAGTGGGTCCCGCGCCTAAAGAAGGTCGTCCAATTGTTTCTTGGTCTCATGGTACGACAGGTAGCGCCCAGAATTGCGGACCTTCACAGCAAATTAATCCAGCCGTCCCTTTGAATGAATATTACCTAATGAACGGTACTTCCTGGGAAGACTATGGAGTCCTCTCCTTGGCGGAATTGATCAAAGAAGGTTATGTTGTTGTGGCTACTGACTATCAAGGTCTTGGAGGTGGCGGCAAACACCAGTACGCAGTTGGGCAAACGCAAGGTCGAGATGCGATTAATGCCATTCGTGCAGGTGGTACAGTCAAGGAGGCGGGTGCTGGCAAGAAGACATTGCTTTACGGATGGTCTGAGGGTGGTTACTCGGTTCTCTCAGCTGCAGGCTCAACCGAATATCTGGCCAAAAAAGGTACCGCCTTTGATGGCATTGAGTTGGTTGGCGTAGTGGCCTTATCTCCGGTGAACGTGTCAGGGGTTGCCCAAGCTTCCATGGAGGGTAGCCCCAATGCAGAGCAGGCCATGGAGAAAATCGCTACCCCCTTGTCACAAAATATTTTTATGTGGGGACACTTAGCGGGAATGATGTATGGCCTACAGACCGCCTATCCAGAAAAGTTACAACTGACCGATTGGTTCACCCCTGAAGGAGCGGCAGTGTTTGATCAGCTATCAAACAATAAATGTTTTCATGTCTTAAGTGATGCTTTGACATACAGCTACGGGGATAATTACAAGTCTTTAGTCAAGCCAGTGCCAAGCAATACAAAGACATGGATCAACGCTCTTATTGATGGTGGTATACCAAATAAGGCGCCCACTGCACCAGTGTTAATGTATAGAGGAACAAAAGACGCCGTTCCAAAGCCAATGGTAGACATCTATGAAAATCAGATGTGCAAATTGGGTGCGAATGTCCAACATATTGAGCTTGACGGAGCAACTCACTTTACTAGCCCCGTCGAAGCCCAGCAAACGTTCTTACCTTGGATTAAAGACCGATTTGCTAATAAGCCACTTCCAAATGCATGTCCGCAAAACTAGTGAGCTCACTAGTTTTGCTTTGGGTTGGAAACTGCATTAGGCGAGGTTTTTAGTTAAGTAACCAAGAAAAATTAGATGCTATCCGCTTCGATTTTAAATTCAGATGGGCATAATGCATATCCATCGTCCGGTTAATTCATGCCTTCAAATCAATTCTGCTTTCTCAAGAAAAGTCCTATTGCATCCATTGCATGGATGACAGCGCTAATTTTATTGGAGGTTCGGCAAGCAAATGCAACTGATTACGCATCCATTCTGAGCGGATCTAATTGGTATGTTCCTGTGCCAAATATGTTGGCATATGGTGCCAATGTCTCCAATGGATTTTCTAATCCATTTCCTATTGGCGATCAAACATTGTGGAATGGCGTAAACGTTACCTCGCCCCCTGGCAGTTCCATCACCACCTTTACGGGATCCACTTCAGCTCAGATGGCACTTGGGCCGCTCACTACTACCGCCACAAGCTCGATGGCGGGGAGAGTGTCATCGACAGGTGCAATTGCCATTGTTTTTACCCCAACAGGGGGTGGAACATCTACGCTTGGGCTGGGGCAATTTGAGGTCATTGGCGGAATTAATGAGATGGAAATGCAGATGGTCACTGGAGCTGGGTTGGTCACAACTCACTGGGCCTATATGACACCCTACAACCCCAGCACTTTTAACCCTCTGCCCGCCACAACAATCCCGGTAAGCACAGCCAACCCATATTATGCGTGGACATCGGGCACTGTCTGGAAGATGGTTAGCACCGCTTTGTTTGGAAGTGCTGCACCAGGAAGATTTATTGTTAATGGGTACAACGGGGGTTACTTTACTGGTACCGGTGTGGGGCCTGCTAGTAGCGCAGTTAACTTTACTGAGTTGGGTTCCATTACTGCTCAAGGGAAGGTGCTCTTTACAACTATTAGTAATGGTAGTACTGCCGTCAATGCATCTTATGGCGATATTAGCGGATCTAATGCGAATGCCTCCATGACGTTGGCTGGATATGACAGTGCTTCAGCAACTGCCACAGGCTCATATACCTATCTCACCCAAATTGCTCCATATGCTAGTGCGGTTACTGCAGCCAATAACCCAGCTGCCATCGGGGCCGCCAATACGCTGTGGAATATGGCAACTATTCCTCTGGGTCTAACTGGAGCGATGGCTCCCGTCTTAACAGCTTTAGACAACTTAAACGGCACCGCACAATCAAATGCAATCAGTCAAACTATTCCAGTGTTAGCGGGTTCTGGCTCGCTAGCAACTGCGAGTTCACAGAGAAATTTCAGTCAATTTATATCAGCTAGGCAAAATAATTTAGCCGGTAATGGCAATGGTGAAGAAATGCTGGGTAGTCGAGAGGTCTGGGGAAAGGCCTATGGCGCATGGGGAAATCAGCAAACATTTCATAATATTGCTGGATATGCCAGCAATAGTGGTGGGATTATTTTAGGCGCAGATCATGTTTTATCACCCCGTACTAATTTGGGAATAGTTCTAGGAGCTTCTAGCACTTCAATTAGTGCAAATAATTCAGATGCACCAAGCAATTTAAATATCAATAGCTATCAAATCGGTGGCTATGGAGATTATGCGATTCAAAAAGATTTAAATTGGAGTTATCAAGTGAATGGAGCCCTCAATCAAAATTTAGGCTCACGCAATATTAGTTTTTATGGTGTAAACGCGAGCTCTAATTACAACAGCTATACCGGCCATGCGGGTACAGGTTTGCAGCAATATTTTGATGCCAACGACCGAACTAGGGCAACAGCATTTCTGCGTGCCGATTACTTAACGGTTCGATCCAATGCATATTCTGAATCTAATGCAGGGGCCTTAAACCTCAATGTGAACGAGCAGGCCTGGAACGAGCTATATTCAACTGTAGGCCTTAGGCTGGATTATGAATTTATGCCCAAGATTAAGCTCTCCACCAGTGTAGCTGCGGGTTACAACTTCCTTAATCGACAAGTGCTTCTCACATCAAGTTATGCGGGTGGTGGAGATTCCTTTACTACTTATGGGTTGCAGCTATCACCATGGCTTTATAGTGGCGGCTTGGGAGTGGGCGGAATGCTACAAAAAAATCTTGAGCTTAATATGAGGTATGACGTTCAAACAACTACATCTGGCTATTTAAACCAAATAGCCTCAGCTAAATTAAAAATTTATCTCTAGGTAGCTGATTTTTAGTCGGCTAGAAGGCTACTTTGGGTCGAAGATTGCCTTCAAAAATACTAATCTAACCCAGAATTGTTTTGTCGGATTTGATTGCCTGCAAGACCGTAGTGGCAATTTCTTCGATGGATTTACTGGTAGTGACAACCCAAGGAATGGATTCTTTCTTCATCATTGAAGTCGCTTCATTGATTTCATAGCGGCAATTCTCAAGCTTGGCATAGTTACTTCCAGGGCGTCGTTCATTGCGAATCTGTGACAATCTTTCTGCATCGATCATCAAGCCAAAGATTTTAGTGCGATAGGGGATAAGATCTTTAGGCAGATGACCTCGTTCAAAGTCTTCGGGGATGAGGGGGTAATTAGCTGCCTTGAGCCCATATTGCATTGCCAGGTAAAGACTGGTTGGTGTTTTCCCCACCCTTGAGATTCCCACTAGGATCACATCGGCTTCAGCCAGATTTTTATTGGACTGTCCATCATCATGGGCTAAGGAGTAATTAATCGCCTCAATCCGGTTCTTATAAGCATCTGTATCAGCATTGTGATGAAGCCGGTTCATCGCGTGGGT
The DNA here is from genome assembly GCA_903858445.1 of uncultured beta proteobacterium. GTDB lineage: Bacteria > Pseudomonadota > Gammaproteobacteria > Burkholderiales > Burkholderiaceae > Polynucleobacter. Next base: position 409 of record CAIOIX010000437.1, on the reverse strand, counting down.
GGATTTGACCCCTAGGGCATTTTCTAGGGGTACCACGAAGGTCTGGAACATGTCCAAAATAAGACCATTGGCCTTCCCGACAATGGCATTGAGTTCAGGGTTCACCAAAGTGGTGAAAACAATCGGTGGAACCCCATATTTGGAAGCTGCTTGATTAATGTTGCGGACGGCATCGTGGGCTTTATCAGGGCTATCTACAAAAGGAACCCGAATATGCTTAAAAGTGGCCTCAAATTGCGCCAAAATTGACTGACTGAAGTTTTCGGCAGTAATGCCGGTGCCGTCAGAAACAATAAAAACAATACGGGTTTGGGTAGTCATCAGAATGGCCTAAAAGTCGAGCTCAGCACTACAATAGAAAGTTAATGAAGTATGCCCCATTTTGAGTGGCTGCTAGACCAGTTTCCTT
>CAIOIX010000436.1 GCA_903858445.1 uncultured beta proteobacterium | reverse complement strand
TATTTCCTGTTCGTTTAGATACTTAGGTCTTACCAAATCTACATAATTATGAATTTCAAATCCTTGCTTTATATAAGTTGTAAAATAGTTTTCAGTCCCATAGTTATAATAATCATTTTGTCCCACATTATAAGCATCTACAGTGTGTTCTGATATAGGCTGATAGTCCTTTGAAAATATAGTTTCCATAATTGAAGTTGCAAGGTCTTTAGACTTTTCTTGTATATTTGCGATCTCTAATATTTTTGCTGTTGTGCCTGAAAATGGCTAAGGAGTTGAGATCAAGCTTTTCTCCGATTTTCTTGGCAGATTTTTCTGATAAGGTTTTAAGCCAGTAGTGATCTGCTACAAATTCTGGCTGTTCTCCATTAGCCCTGGAATCTTTTTCGATGGCAACTTGAAAAAGTTTATCTAGATAGGTTGGTATAAATGTTGTGTATCTATCGTTAGCTAGAAATTTATCTATCAAACGAGTGGTAAAAACGTGCAATCCAAGTGAATTATCGTACCTTGTGACAAGTATGTCTTTAATTGAGTTCAAGAGTAAATCAGTTAATAGATCGTCTGGGAAAAGCCCTATTAACTCCAAAATTTTTACATTTGTCCGATAATTGGGATGTGGACAACTAATTGCGAATTCCATTAGCTCGCAAAGCTCTCTTGATAGATTTGCATCTCTTGATTCGGTTAGTTTCGGAAGGATTGCCTCAAAATATATGAGTGCAGGCCAATATGGGGCGTGTATCCTGCCTTCGACTATCTTTTGCTCAAATTCACTTGTCGGGCGTAGAAACTCACGCTCTTTTAATTCTGCAAAAAATTGAGAAATTAGATCTCGCTCTACTAACAATTGAAAGCCAAGCTCCATATCTTTTGGGCTTGAACCCATGTAGTTCAAGAAATCTTCTTTTTTATTTTCAATTGATCCCATCTAGAAACCCCCCCATAACCCTCTTGCGTTCTAAATCACTGGGGGATTCAATTTTCATTTGTGATGCGTAGCCTTCTAAAATGTCGATCAGTGCATCATAGTTATTGGCGTCTCTATAGTAGGGTATCAGCGTAATTTGCAGATCCTTAAAATAATTTGCTACCCCATTTATTAGTTTTTCATCGTTTTTAAAAAATGGCTGCAAAATGAAGTGCTTCTGGTTTTTCCTTTCCATCGCTCCAATCTGCTTCTTTTTGAGAATTAAGTATTCTAAGATTTCAAGCTCATCAAGCGCATACCCCATAAATAAAATATCTTTTTCTTGAAAAAGAAATTGTAAAAAGTGGTGAATTTTATTTGTTGCATAGCTTGTTGAATCATGTGATAAGCCATATGTTCTAAGATAGTCTGACGTAGTGAGTAGCATGGAGTTGGGATTCTGTATAGACCCGTGCAAGTGAATTACAGTTTCCCTGTCCTTAACGTCGAGTTCGCTACCTAAGAAATCATTGTGATCGTAAATAATTCTTCTGGGTTGAACTTTAGCTTGATTATTATTTTCGGGATTGATGGCTAATTGATTGTCGGTTTCATCAAGCCATAAGTCATAATTTGTAGTGACAAACTTTTTGGAGAGTCTCCATAGAGCGCTATAAATTTTTTGACCATTCTCATGAATTTTCCAGTTTGGAGAATGAAGTATCGATTTATAGTCAATTTTTATCTTGGAATCTTTTGCCAGTTCGGCGGCAAGCGAGATTTTCATTCTCGGGCCCATTGCCTTATATTTAATCTGTTCTAATTCAGCGTAGCTAAGGGCGCCTTGAACAACCAATTGGTCAAATACCCCATCTGCAAATTCTGGCCATGTTGGCCCTCCCGCTATTTTTGAGACCCCTGCCCCTATAAATGGAACCAGTCTTCCCAGGTGGGCCGAGACAACTAAATCATCTGATATTTCCATTTTATTTAGCCAATATAGCCTGTGATTTGTGTGCTTCCATTATTTGATTAATACCTACTGCCAGTCAAGCCTAAAATGTTGGATTACATTTTGTCTTTGATTTGCACTTCAAATGGATCGCTTAATTAAATTGCTTGATGGCATTGTTTTGATTTGGCTAAGATAAATTATCGCCACCGGAATTAATGCCGGAAACATAGGGGATAAATATAAATTTGCCATGATCGAATTGACTCCTATTGCAATTAATTTCTAAATTGTTTGTATGGATTTAGTCGCCACTCTATTAGTGGTTATTCAAAGTCTATCTATCTCGGCTCATGGTTATATTGATCTGGTTCATCCCCATGGTAGGGTTGCTGGGGAAGTATTATTTGTCGATATGTGGCACTTTTCGCCAGTTCCTAAATCTGAAGCTATTGAAAAACATGGAGTTGTGCAGGCTGCGTAATTGCGCAATCTCATCTTCAAGGGGCGATTTCTCAAATTCAGTGGCGTAGATTTGTGCGGAAAAAGTGCATGCGACCGGCAGCAATCGTAAAGTTATTGATGGGTATTGCCTTAATTTGTTAAGGCTTCATAATAAGCATTTGAATTCAATAGACTAAAGATGCATCTTAATGTTAAGATGCATCTTTAGTCTATATCAACGATGGGGGTAAGGTGCAAAAAAAGCTTCCTACTGATTTTGTTTGGCAGAACTGGCGCGTATGCGTCAAATCGGGAATTTTTACAGTCCGTGACCTGCGATCAATTCTGGTTGGTGCTGCCTACGACCTCAAACTGACACCAGAAAGTCATTACCTTTGCGTTTTAGCTGACAGTAAATTTACGTCGGCACGACTGAAGTCTGAACTGCAAGCGTTTAAGGGCATTGCTTCCCCTCAGATAGCCGCGCGGATCCATCTTGCCCTATTTGATCGGGATGAAGGATTTGTCTCTTTTCCAGAAGGTGAGTGCGACATCCCTCAAAATGAATTAAGGCAGTTTATTCAGGAGCAAGTTGCTTTAACTGGTAAACGTTCGCCGGGTGCAACGAGAAGTGCAGTACTTAATTTACTGGCTCTTCAGTGGCTCAATCGTGGAGAACCTCAGACTACCGAAGCATTATGCCAAGCAAGCGGAGCTAGTTATCCAACAGTCTTTAACACGATAAAGCAACTTGAGGCTGAGAATTTAATTGCTCGGCAATCAGATCGTCGGGTGAGCTTAAAGCGGTTTCCGGAGAATTTGTGGAGGCGCTGGGTGGTCGATGGCGAGGCACGAAAATCAATTCGTTTTAGCGATCGATCAGGGCAGCCTCGTACACCCGAGGATTTGGCGGAAAGATTACAGCGACTCAATTTAGCGAATGTCGCTATTGGTGGGGTTATTGGCGCCAAACATTACTATCCAAAGCTCGATATCACTGGAAGTCCGCGTTTAGATTTGGTTCTACATGGTGGCGTTAAGAGCGATCTGGACTTTATTAAAAAAATGGATCCAGCACTAGGGCAAATGAATAGCTTGGTAGAGCCGGCGAATGTAGTAGTGCATTTTTTGCCTCGCGCCGAGTCCATGTTCATTAAGGACCCCAACGGATTTGTATTGGCCGATCCTATTGAATGCCTAGCCAATCTTTATCAGGGTGGCCTAGATTATCAGGGCGAGGATATGCTTTCTGCCCTTATAACTAATCGAAAATAGGGGTAATTTGATGTCAGAAAATCTATCACCAGAAAATATTCTCGAGAGGGTCTCTAGCGCATTACCGCCTCAATCAAGAAAGAACATTATCGTAATTGGCAGCTTAGCTGCGGGACATTATTTTTCTAGTGTGCTCAGTAATGGCGGGATTAGAACCAAAGATGTGGATTGTATGATCTGGCCGCACGCTAATGTAAAGGTATTGGCTAGGGATGTTGCTGAAGAATTGATCGATCGTGGATGGCAATTCAAATTTACAAAAGAGTATCCGCAGTCTTACGATAAAAAAACAGAAATTAAAAAGCTGCCGATGGTTCGTTTGTATCCAGAAAGCGAGAATGAGTGGTTTCTTGAGTTACTCAATTCACCTAATTCGGAATTAACGCAAAAGAGTATGCGTTCGGCAGAAAAACTAAATACGAAGCATGGATATTTTGCTTTGTGTGGCTTTAAGTACCTGAGTTTGGTTGAGGTGAACCCGATTCCAACTCAATATGAAATAGCAATAGCCAGTCCACAGATGATGGCATTGGCTAATTTGCTGCACCACCCAAGTATTGGGGAGGGCAAAATTGGGGCAACTAATGTTAAGCGGTCCAATAAAGACTTGGGCAGGGTGTTGGCATTGGCCTATCTCATGACAGAGAGTAACAAAGACTTGAGAACATGGCCTGAGCAGTGGTTAGCAGCATTAAAGACTAAATTCCCCAACGAGGTCCGCGAGCTTGCATTGAGATCTGGGGATGGATTGAGGACATTGCTCAATCAAGATTATGACTTTGAGCAAGCGGTGAAAACATGTAATGACGGTTTGTTGGCAAATCGGAAAGTGACTTCTGAGCAATTGAAAATAACTGGAATGCGATTTATGGATGACGTCATTGACCGCCTGGAAGGGTTGGTTCGATAGGGCCGGGGCAGGTTATTTCCCCTAAAATAAAATTTTTGCGTGTCCACCCAATAACTGTAGATAGGCCCTTCTTGAGATCTCGCTGAATCAGTGAGGGGCGTGAATAGTGCGACTACCTTCGTGGATTATGTTCTAAGCAATCGATGGCAGAACCGATACTTCTTTCCACTACCACATGGACAAGGCGCATTGCGGTGTGCCCTAGGAAAGACGATGGCCTTATCAATAGCGAGAGTAGGCTGACCTATGAGAAGTCCAGACCCTCCTGCCCTCCCGTCTACCATGTCGATCATTGGGATTGCGTTTTCAACGAGATCGCTGTCGTATCCTGCGTATGCCGTCCAGGGTTTTATGAAGTCGATCCTAGCGGTATTAAGTCGCTTATTAACCGTACCGGCAGAGCGGTGCCGATCTGAAATATCAGCGACTATCGCAATAGCTTTTGCGCGCATAGCTTCGTGGGGTGCTTGTGCGACTAACATGGTGCGGAGTTCTTGTTCATCCGTAGCGGTCATCGCCTGGAAGGCGCCAATTACCTGGATAAGTGTTGGGTTTTTGGGGGCTGGTTCGAAACTTGTTTCACAATGAACGGTGAACTTTGACTGTGCAATTGGATGGTTAACAAACTCGGAGAAGTCCTGAAAGTTAGAAACCAATGCGTTAATGATGAAGCCAGCCGCTGTATAGCCTGTCAGCATCACGGTGAGCCGGCGATGTTTTTTTGGGGCGCTGAGTATATGAATATTCGAAGAGAAGGTCAAGGTAGCAATTGCTGCAAAGTGCTCAATTAGTCCTCGAAATTGAGAATTTCGCCTTGATGATTCGTGAAGAGCCGTCATTAACCAGGTAGAAGTTTGAAAGTCCCCGATGGTTGCAAGTCCAGTAATTGCATATAGGACAGAGGCATCATCGCACAACAAATGCCCCGCCTTCCCATAAGCCTCTTGGAGGACTGAGCCATTCCAGGCGGTAATTCGGCGGTCGCTCACCTGAATGACTTGATCGGCATTGGCTGCCACAAGGATAAACGTCATATTTAAATGTGCAATAGGAGGGATACCTGCATCTTACTGCGGGAGGTATTTTTAATGGAGTGCCCTACAATTAGATTGATGCCTTAGTTTGATCGATCTAGTCCCGCTCACAGCTTGAGTTGCAATAATGCGTTTCAACGATGTTTCAATTAAATTAGCGAGACCTCTTCAAAAGTAAGCAGTAGCGTGCACACGTATTTTGAAAATCTTTGTCGAATAGTAATTGACTTCTGAAATCCGAAAATGAAATCAAATCTTTCACATTTTTTAAAAAGGGAAAAGTTGCTTTTTGAGTCCATCTTTCCTTCTGAAATCAGAAAATAGAATCCAATAATTTAATTTTTTCGCGGACTTTAAAAGTCAAGTGATGAAATTGCTGATTTTGTTATTAGTCTATATGGTATGTGGCTTAGAAGGTAATACTTAGGCCTGATATGCGGCATTAGCAGGCTAATTCCTACGCCATATTTCTCATTTAATTTGGGCTGAATTCCTTCGTATGCATTTATTTTTTGCCTAAAATTAATGAATCAAGCTGCTTCGCCACAAGGTTAATAAACCGCATCGTGATCGCCAACATTAATCAAAACGATCTCGCTTTCAGTAATGATCATTTCAATGGTGACGCGGTATTTCAGGTTGATGGAAATACTTTGTAATCCATCAAGTCTTCCAGACAAGCCATGAAGGCGTAGCGAGGGGTGGCGTGGATTGAGCTCCAATAACTCTAGTGTTTTGGAGTATTGGCTTTCAACATCAGGGTGACGCTTTAAGAATTTAGCCGCGCGCCTGGTGTATTGCTCAGTAAAAATTAACTGCCAAGTCATTGTGCGGATTTATTGATTTGCTTTAGGCGCTTGATGTGTTGCGCCACGGTTTCTTTAACAAAGCGCCCACCCGCTAAATCAGCTTTGGATTCAGCTAGCGCAGCTTCAAGCTCACACTCGCGAAGATATTGATATTGCTGCTGGCTCATCACTACATACTTCACCTGTCCACGAACGGATACGGACGCTTCAAGCTGACCCAGTAAAGCGTCTTCAATGGCTTTAATGCCCTTAGTCTTTAAGTCATTCGCTACAATAGTACCCATTATAACCTCCTAAACAGTATTATTAATAGCATTGTACATAGTTTTATTAAGGTATACATTTGCATCCCTTGGCAGGACGGGGCCTTAAAGTCAGTCATACATAAAACATAATGTATGTATTTACTAATATTTACCGACATTATGTTAATATTACATGTATGCAAACATCCAGAGAAATCATTCTAGCAATGGCAAATCAAAGAGGTATTTTGAGGGCCAGGGACTTGGGCGAGCTCAATTTGCCCCGAGTGGAATTGGCAAGACTGGTAGGCGAAGGGCGTCTATTGCAACTAAGTCGTGGTTTGTATTCGCTTCCCGATAGGGTGGTGACTGAGCAGGCAACCTTGGCGGAAGTGGCTATTAAATTTCCCAAGGCCATATTCTGCCTACTCACGGCATTGCAAATGCATGGATTGACGACGCAATCCCCACATCAAGTTTGGGTAGCAGTTGATGTAAAGGCACGCGCACCAAATATGAAATACCCGCCACTAAAGGCCATTCGATTTTCAGGGGAAGCATTGGAGTCAGGCGTGGATACCAAAGTGATTGACGGTGTCGTCAACGTCAGAGTCACATGTATTGAAAAGACCATAGTGGATTGCTTTAAGTTTCGCAACAAAATTGGGATTGATATTGCCATCGAGGCCTTGCATGAGGCTTGGCGTAGCAAGCGAATGTCAATGGATAAAGTTTGGGAGTACGCAAAAATTTGCAGGGTGAATAATGTGATGAGACCTTATTTGGAGAGTCTGAATGGCTGACAAAAACATCGGTGCATCCATTCGAGCCAAGTTGAAAAATAAGGCGCAAGCCGAGGGTAAAGAATTCAATTTAATTCTCACTCGCTATGCATTAGAGCGGTTGCTATATCGCCTGAGCATTTCTGACTATCAAGAGCATTTCTTGCTAAAAGGGGCATTGCTATTTGATCTGTGGTTTGACGTTCCCTTAAGGGCGACAAGAGATATTGATTTACTGGGATTTCAATTGCCCGATGCTGCCTACTTGATAAAAGCATTTGAGGATCTATGTGCTTTAGAGGTGGCTGATGGCATTGAGTTTGATGGGGGCAGTATTCGGGCAGAAGAAATTCGCAAGGAAGCAAATTACACGGGAATGCGGGTGACATTGGTTGCCTATCTTGATGGGGCAAGATCAGCTATTCAAGTAGATGTCGGTTATGGGGATGCAGTCACGCCAGCTCCAGAGATGGCGAACTATCCCGTACTCTTGAATGAGTTTCCTAATCCCAAGTTAAGGGTGTATCCACGCTATACCGTCGTGGCTGAAAAATTAGATGCAATTATTTCCTTAGGTATGGCCAATAGCAGAATGAAAGATTATTTTGACCTATGGGTAATCCTTAATCAATCTGAGTTGGATCAAGAAATTTTAAGGACGGCAGTAGAGGCCACCACTACTCGTAGAAAGACTTTGATGCCAGAGGGATTGCCATTAGGCTTATCTGATGAATTTGTGCAAGATAGGAATAAAAATATTCAATGGAATGCGTTCTTAAGTAAGAATCAATTAGATAGGGTTGAGTTAGAAGATTTGGTAATAGATCTGAAAAATAAATTAGGATATTTATTTCATGATTGATGCCAAGTGGAGAGTTTCAGATATTTTTAGAGAAAAGGCTGTGTGATGCTTGAATGTACGGCAACCAATATCGGTATCGGAGTAATTCTCCTGGGCACACTTCAATTTTTAGCATCTCTTTTGGTTACTGAAAGACTTAAAACCTCGTTACAGAAGGAGCACTCTCATTTCCTTGAAAAATTAAAGTGGGATTTGAAGGTTAGAGAGCAAGCCGTAAAGGTTGCCGAGTATCTTTCCCTTATAAGAGAAATGAATACAAGTCCAAATACTGCTGAGTTTGACTATCAAAAGTTAAATCAATTGTCTTGGGAGTTGGCATTATGGCTTCCTGAAAAGATATATAAGGAAATGGTACTTTCCATTAAAAATCCTACGCCCGAGATTAATGAATTGACAACAATTATTTCTATTAGAAAATTACTCTTGGAGAAAAATTCTGGAAACCTGACCGCTAATGATATCGCGCATCACGGAGTTGATATTGGCAAAAAAAGTCAATCTTAAGCACCACCAAGATCCCAGTCATAATTAAGATTTAACTTGGGCACTAAAAGTCTGCTTTAGACAATTTAGGGTGTTTGACCTTGATGGCTTTGAATTTTTTCGGTCTACCCAGCACTTTGGCACTCAGAAGCGTTGCCTGTGCCTGCATATCCTCTTGGGATTTCTTACGATCTTCCAATTGCGATTTGAAGTCCGGGTGAATAGCCAGCTGGAGTCGCTCTGGAAATGCGCAAAAGCGTTCATTTAAAAAGGCCCCCACCAAGACATCAGTCACATGAATGTAGCTAGTCAATGTAGTCATGGGGGAGGAGTGCCCCAGTAAGCGCGAAACTGCATACAAATCGGACCCTGAAGAATCATCTCCTGCAAGCAGCACTTCTCTTGCTTGGTTGGAGCGCAATTGAAAGTCATTGATGCGCACTTGAATATTAGAAAAATCAACTGCCAAAGGCCCTCTATCAAGTGCATTTAATTCCTCAATGGCATCGGGATTGCCATACATCAAATTAAAAAGATATTTTTTTGAATTGGGTAAATGCGCTCCCAGTAAGAGCAAGGAGGTATTGCAAGCACACGAGTGTCTTGCATGATGAAATCGCAACTGCGCCGCTGACCCGCCTGGCGCCCTTAATGCTTCGTGAATAAGCGTGATGATTTTATCGACTTGCGCCGTCG
>CAIOIX010000435.1 GCA_903858445.1 uncultured beta proteobacterium | reverse complement strand
TATTTGTAGGGCTTCTTACTTCCATGTGAAGTAATGTAGTTCGATCACGCGTTTCTTAATCTGAGGATTAAAGGGGGAATTTATAGGCTAATTTGCCCATTGAGGATTTGCCCCATTCGTAAAATCATGGCATGAGCTATTCCGTGCCAAACCAACCCAATTACCTAAAAAGCCTTGCAATAGGCTTGCTGGCTGTTTTGGGCGCTCTCTTTTTGGCTATTCCAGCTCACGCGCAGGCTGATGCACCCCAAGATTTGCGCATTTTGAACCTCAAAGCCAAAGAATTTTTGACCACCCAGAGTGCTGGCTCTCCCGGCAAGGCTGAGGTCAGCGTTACCCCGATTGACCCCAATCTCAGACTGGCCTTTTGCCCCTCTCCAGAAGCATTCTTCCCGGCAGGTAGCCGCGCCTGGGGAAAAACTTCAGTTGGTATTCGCTGCAGCTCCCCTACCACCTGGACCATTTATGTGCAGGCAAATGTCAGCATTTTTGCTGAATATATCGTCGCTGCTGCCCCACTATCTCAGGGACAAGTAATGACCAGTGGCGACTTACAGATGCAAAAAGGCGATTTGACGACCCTACCATCCGGCATCTTTACCAATAATTCACAAGTAATAGGTCGTACCGCCAAAATGTCACTAACCGCAGGTAGCGTACTGCGCCAAGATATGCTGAAACTCACTACGGTTATTCAACAAAATCAAACAGTTAGAGTAGTGAGTATCGGAAATGGATTTTCAGTCAGCACCGAAGGTCAGGCGATTGCCAGCGCAACCGATGGCCAAGTAGTGCAAGTAAGAATGGTAAGCGGCCAAGTGATTACTGGTACAGCAAATGCAAGTGGGCAAGTGGTAGTGAATGCAAAATAGGACCAAGCTGATAACTAATTCTTTTTAAAGCAATAAGTTATTTTTTGTTAATAAACAAAGAGATGGGGTGTGGATAAGAGTGGATTATTAAAGTTTCTAATGAATTTACCGTTAGAGGATAGGTAATCAACCACTACGCAAAGCGAACCCATGAAAATCAATGACTCCCTGAAAAGCGTTGCCAACACTGGCATTGAAAAAACCGATAGCACATTAGCTAGCGCCAGCACAGCTGCGCAAAAGGCTGCCGAGCAAAATTCAGCTGTAGCCACCACTTCATCGACAAAATCTAGTCAATTAAGAGCCTTAGAGGCTGCTGTGTCAGCAAGTCCAGCATTTGATGCTGGCAAAGTAGAAGACATCAAGAGTGCCATTGCCAGCGGTAGTTTTACCGTGGACGCAGCCAAAGTAGCTGATGGCCTGATTGCAAGTGCAGTGGGGTTAGTTAAATCCTAAGCCAATAGGCCGGGGTGAGAACAAGCTAAAGTAAAAAATGAGCACAATTAATAACTCAAGCGCTAGTAGCTCATCTTCGTATGCGGGCTATGTATCAAGTTTGCAATCGCAAATTAGCACTATTAATAGCCAGCTCAATACAGGGAAAAAGACCCTTAGCACCGCAGACCAAAGCACCATTACTAGTCTATCTGCAAAGTCTAGCTCCTATTCTGCAGTCAATACCAGTATTACTAATGCGCAAAGTGTTATTAAAGCGGCGCAGACAGGTCTAACATCAATTGCAGATGTGCTAAACCAGATGCAAAGAATTGCTTCTCAGGCTACAGTGAGTGGCGCTGATACGAGCATGTCGATGAACTTTCAAAACCTCTTAACCCAGGTAGGTAAGTATGCTGTAGCCGCAAGCTTTAATGGATCCAATCTACTAGCAGGTACAGCGGGGCTCTTTACGCAAACCGATACCAATAGTGCAGCACCAAAAACATTTGTAGCCTCTGCCAATATTTATGGTGTGGTCACATTTGGAGTGCTTAGTGGCATTACCGTCGATAGATCAAGAGATGCCACTGCGGCCGTCGATGCCATTCGCACGGCGCTTAATACCGTACGCAATAACCAAATATCTTTGACCTCTAGCTATAACAACCTTACCAGCAAGCTTAATAGCATCGCAACGCAAGCGAGTAGTGCGCAAAGCACGATCACCTCCTTGCAAAGCGTAAATAAGCCCCAATTACAAAGCCAGCTGCAGGCATTGAATACCAAGCTTGCTACCTATCAGCTATTAAGTTCGATGGGCTAAGGCGAACGCGTCAGCATGTCATTGTTTTAGCAGCGCACCCCTCTGAATGTCTTAGCAATCTCTTGCACAAGGGATGCTTGAAAGAATAAGAAAAGGGTTGGCAAAGAGGATTAAAAAAGAATTGAAAGTGTTTTTTAGAAATAAATTGAAAAATTATTCGAATTATTTCTAAAAAACCCTAAAGTTCTAGTAATTGGGGACGATAAAGAGTTTATAGAACAAAACTTCTAACGAAGTTTTAAAAGTAAGTTAGTCAACGACTAACGTATGGCACTGTTGATGTGGTCTACGTATCACGCACTGATGCTTTTTTCGTAGTGGTGTATTGCCGCTGTATTTGAGCTTTTAAGTAGTAATAGCGGTCGTACATAGTTTATTCATATGCAGTATCTATACCCAATTTAAACTAAAGGAAAAACATCATGTCAGCACTCACAGGCTTGTCCTCAACATTATCTTCAGGCATCAATGACGTTCAGTC
>CAIOIX010000434.1 GCA_903858445.1 uncultured beta proteobacterium | reverse complement strand
TGCTATCCCTGCTCCCGGATCACATTTGCTGACTTATGAGCAAATTGAAACCAACTTATCCAAACTTGAAGAGAGCCTTAAGCTAACACCCGAACAAAGTAAGTCTTGGGCTAATTTTTCAAGCAAGGTGAGACTCTATGCCAGTGATGTTGCCAAAGAGAGGGCCAGATTAAACAACGAAACTCCGACCACTGTTGATGGAGTGAAATATCTCAGTCAATCTGCTGAAGATGCTAAAAGCCGATACACCAGCCTAAAAGAGGTAGAAGAAGCCGCCAAACCACTTTACAAATTATTGAGCACTGAGCAAAAGGCACTTTTTGATAGCAAGGTGCCAACTTTTATTAATGCAAGCCCAAAAAGGTTGACTCCCAGCCAACCACAGTACAACTTGCCTGATCTTGGCGGCTCACCGCAGCCCAACCAAAACTCTGGGTCAGGGACTTTGCCTGGATATATTCATCAATAAATGCGTAACCCCAACAATCTAAGTGGTCATATTCTGCCGACTTCAGGCGCAATGCTGGGGGTATGCATGACCGTTATCAGCATTGTCAAACTAACCCAGACCAATAGAGGAATGGCTTACTGGGTTGATGATCTCTTGGCTGTCGATGCTCTCATCTTTCTAGCAAGCTCAATCTTTTCATACTTATCTATTCGAAGTAATTCCAAGAAAATCTACTTTGAAGATATTGCTGATAAGGTTTTCATGTTGGCATTACTCTGCATGGGAACCGCAGTTATTTTGCTCACTCTTGAAATAGTGTAGTGTCTACCTAAACATTTTTATATTCTCACAAGCGTTACTTAAAGTGGCGCTTACAAAATATGAAAATTAGTCTTTTACTGGTGAAGTAGCGCGATACTGGCCCTGAAAGGCCAGCATCCAACCCGGATACTCCGGCGACAAAGCGCTGACTTCATCCAAGGACTTGAGCTCATCTTCTGTCAGGGCTAGCTTGCCAGCAGCAATATTGTCTTTTAATTGCTCTAATTTGCGAGCGCCAATAATGATGCTTGAAACAGGCTTCTTAGACAAAATCCAAGCCAGAGCGACTTGGGCAACTGATACGCCATGCGCTTTAGCAATTGGTGTCATTGCATCAATACAAATAAATACCTTGTCTTTATTAATCGGTGGAAAATCAAAGCTAGAACGTCTTGCACCCTCCGGATTCGCTGTATCACGATTGAATTTGCCAGAGAGATAACCACCAGCCAAAGGACTCCAAACCATGAGCCCTAGCTTTTGATCCTGCACCAGAGGAAATATCTCGCGCTCTAAATCTCTGCCAGCAATAGAGTAGTAAGACTGCACACTTGCAAACTCAGCATAACCCTTATGACGAGAAATGCCGATTGCCTTCATGATCTGCCATGCAGCCATATTACACAAACCGATATAGCGAATCTTACCCATTCTCACCAAATCATTTAGCGCAGACAAGGACTCCTCAAATGGTGTTAGAGGATCAAAGCCATGCACTTGGTAAAGGTCGATATGATCTAACTGAAGGCGCTTTAAACTCGCATCAACTTCATTAAATATATGAAAGCGGGACTGACCTCTTCCGTTAGGAGTTTCGTCCATGATCCCAGTAGATTTGGTCGCTATCACCAACTGATCTCGTGGCAAGCCACAATCTTTAATTGCTTGGCCTAGCAAGGCTTCGGATTGACCCATCGAATAGACATTAGCCGTATCGAAAAAATTAATGCCGCTATCAAATGAAGTCCTGACTAACTCATTAACAGCTTTCTGCTGTAAGCCACCCATCACCTCCCAAAATCCTTGCGCACCAAAAGTCATCGTGCCTAAGCAGAGCTCAGAAACATAAAGTCCTGTATTGCCCAATAAACGATACTTCATCAAAGCTCCTAAAAAACTATTTGGTAATTTGTCTTGAGTAATTTTAGGTCAGCTAGATTAAACTTGCTGAGAATTTACTAGGAAAAAAAATGGCTGATACAACTGAGTACACACCACCCAAAGTCTGGACTTGGGAAAAGCCAAATGGCGGTCAATTTGCAAACGTCAATCGACCGACAGCCGGCTCACGCCAAGAAAAAGAGTTGCCCATTGGTCGCCATCCTCTGCAGTTGTATTCCATGGGTACACCAAACGGTGTCAAAGTAACCATCATGCTTGAAGAGCTTCTTGCCCTTGGCCACATTGGTGCTGAATATGACGCCTGGTTAATCAAAATTGGAGAAGGCGATCAATTCGGCTCAGATTTTGTAAAAATCAATCCAAATTCAAAGATTCCTGCGCTGCTTGATCACAGTGCGTCTCCACCTATACGTGTTTTTGAATCCGGCTCGATTTTGCTTTATCTTGCCGAAAAATTTGATGCTTTCCTGCCCAAAGATATTGCTACTCGAACTGAAACAATGAATTGGCTTTTCTGGCAAATGGGTAGCGCACCTTACTTAGGCGGAGGCTTTGGACATTTCTATGCCTATGCCCCTTACAAAATGGAATACCCCATTGACCGATTTGCGATGGAAACTAAGCGTCAACTTGATGTTCTTGATCAACGTTTATCTCAAAATGAATATCTTGCTGGCAAGGAATACACGATCGCAGATATTGCTGTTTTTCCTTGGTATGGCGCCCTTGTTAAAGGATGGCTTTATGGAGCTGCAGAATTCCTCAGCGTACACGAATATGTGAACGTTCAGCGATGGGCAGATAGAATTCTTGAGCGCCCCGCAGTAAGACGTGGTCGAATCGTCAATCGCACATGGGGCGAACCTTCTGAGCAGCTGCTTGAACGACATAACTCAAGCGATTTCGATACCAAATCAGTTTAAAGAGTTACCCATCTGATACTTACGGCAAACGCAAATAATCGATTGAAGTATATGGCGGAATGGCAGAGTGGTTATGCGTGAGATTGCAAATCTCATTACCCTAGTTCGATTCTAGGCTTCCGCCTCCACTTCAGCCTGCAGATTTATTTGTACAGCAATAGAAAGTGTGTAGTGCTCCCTACACACTTTCTCAACCTCACAAGCGTTACTTAAAGTAACGCTCCGCCGCCTAAACCTCACCATTCATACTCCTAACCTACTTTTTATTAGTTTTAGGGCTAGTTTAGGTTCTCAGGTTATGAGAGCAGAAGCCCTTAGTTGACCCATATAAACAGGGGGTCTTCTGGTGGTCAGTGTCGGTGTGTAAGCAAATGTGTAAGCAATTACACCAATTTAATAAAAGAGCTCTTTCGGTCTTTGGCTTTCAAAACCACAGGATTTTTGGAGCAAGCATCTAGTACTTCGTTGCTCCAAATACTCCTTTACGAAAGGCAAGCGTTACTTTAAGTAACGCTAGTTTAATAACCCCTTTTGCTGAATAAACTCAATAATTCCCGTTAGCCCATCACCAGACTTCACACTACCCATAACGAAGGGTCTATCACCGCGCATCTTTTTAGCATCTGATTCCATAATGGGTAAGGATGCTCCAACATAAGGGGCAAGGTCAGTTTTATTGATGACCAGTAGGTCAGACCGGGTAATTCCTGGGCCACCTTTACGAGGAATCTTCTCCCCACCAGCCACGTCAATTACATAAATCGTTAGATCTGAAAGCTCAGGGCTAAATGTTGCCGCTAAGTTATCACCGCCAGATTCAATAAAAATAATATCCACATCAGGGAACTGCTTTTGCATACGGTCAACCGCTTCCAAATTGATAGATGCATCCTCCCTAATGGCAGTATGTGGGCAGCCACCAGTCTCTACTCCCATAATTCTGTCAGGATCAAGTGCCCCTGCCACCGTAAGTAGGCGTTGATCTTCTTTAGTATAGATATCGTTAGTAATAACAACCAAGTCATATTGATCACGCATAGCTTTGCAAAGCATCTCAAGCAAAGTTGTCTTGCCAGATCCAACTGGGCCACCAATACCAACTCTTAAAGGGGGATTCTTTTTAGTTCTCATAGTTTGATTTCATTTACGAACGGAATAATCGGGAATATTGAGTCTCATGTCTTGAAGATAGAATAGCTAACATCGGCGAGAAATTATCAATCATTAATAAACCTGATTTAGCTCGATGTTCGGCTTCTTCAACCATTTTAGGAACGAGCAAGCGGATCTTTGTCAGCGCTTGCTGCCCTGCTACTTGACCTAGTGGAATAGCCTTGAGTGAAGCTGATACCTGATTTTCAATCCAAGAGAATGCATAAGCAGCAAGACCATTCTTTGCTTGAACATTCAAATGAAAGCATGCATAGCTGTGCGCAGCTAAAAGGGATAAAGGCTTTATTGCAGCCAATTGACTAAGTCTATCACCACCCCATCCCAGAGATTGGGCTATTTGCAGTAAAGACCAACCCATCTGCTCTGTTTCAGATCTGAGTTCTGAGGTTTCACGACTTGCCAAGAAATACTCATTGAGATCATTTACGGAACTCATATCTTTAATAGCCCATGCCTCATAACTGAGAAGCCAAAGCGGCGCTTCAGATCTGGCAAACACACCTAGAAATACATCTTTGATCCACGCTTCAGCAGTTGGGGCATCTTGTACCAACCTAGAATCAATGGCGGCTTCTAAACCTTGAGAGTAGCTGTATCCACCAATAGGCAATGCTGGCGACGCTAAATGCATTAATGCAGTGATTTCATTTAGATCAATGCTCATGCCGAGTGACCGTGATCCCCATGATGATGGTGAGAGCATCCAGGCCCATGAACATGTGGCTTTTCATACTCGGTATACACTTTTTGGGCTAACGCATAGTCACTATCAAAAGTTTCCGCATGACTGTGACGATGCCCACCTCCATAGGCACCCGTTTCAGGCTCGAAAGGGGATAACCCATGCTTAGCCTGTAAACCTAATTGCTGAATCATTCCTTCAAGCACTGAATCAGGCTCTATCCTCAAAAATCCTTGTCCTATTTGAACCGGGATATGTCGATTTCCCAAGTGATAAGCTGCTCTCATCAGCTGATGTGCATCGCTAGAAGCAATAGTTACAATTTCTTGATCAGCTGCGGCTATGCGAATCATCGATCCATCATTACCAATCAAAATATCGTTTGTTGACAATACGTGTCCTCTAGGCAAGAAAAAGTGCGCCTCACGACCATCAGAAAGCTTTTCTGAAAAACGACTCTTGTTACGCATCTCAAATGGCAGCTTCAATTCCAAAGCTCTAGCCAAGACTGCTTTAGCCAAGCCCTTTCCTTTGGGGATAATTTTCTCAATGCGGATTGGTTCTGACATTGTTTTTCCTAGAACAAGAAATAACGTTGGGCCATCGGCAATACCTTGGCAGGCTCACAGGTCAACAATTCACCATTTGCGATCACCTGATAGGTTTCTGGATCAACCGTGATGTTGGGCTGCCAATCGTTATGAATCATGTCAGCCTTGGTAATAGAGCGACAGTTTTTCACTGCCTCTACTTGTTTTTCTAAACCGTAGGCATCCCGAATATTGGCATTCATAGCCGATTGTGAAATAAAGGTTAATGAACTATGCCGAATTCCTTGTCCGATCCCTGCAAACATATTGCGGTAATGCACTGGCTGTGGAGTGGGAATGGACGCATTAGGATCACCCATTGCCGCTGCTGCGATAGACCCACCCTTCAATATCAAAGAAGGTTTAACCCCAAAAAAGGCAGGCTTCCAAAATACTAAATCCGCATATTTACCCACTTCAATAGAACCCACAACATGTGAGATGCCATGAGTGATCGCTGGATTGATAGTGTACTTAGAGATATAGCGCTTAACCCTGAAATTATCATTTCGATTGGTATCGCCTGGAAGTAAGCCGCGCTGCACTTTCATCTTGTCAGCTGTTTGCCAAGTCCGAATAATTACCTCACCAACACGACCCATAGCTTGGGAGTCGGATGAAAGCATCGAAAATGCACCCAAATCATGCAAGATATCTTCTGCAGCAATCGTCTCGCGACGGATGCGAGACTCTGCAAACGCAATATCTTCTGCAATAGAGGCATCAAGATGATGGCAGACCATCAACATGTCTAAATGCTCATCAAGAGTATTGACGGTAAATGGTCTTGTCGGATTCGTGGAAGATGGTAGTACATTAGACTCACCGCATGCTCGAATGATGTCTGGAGCATGCCCACCACCAGCACCTTCAGTATGATAGGTATGAATCGTACGACCCTTGAATGCAGCCAAAGTAATTTCAACGAATCCTGACTCATTCAAAGTATCAGTATGTATAGCCACCTGAGTATCTGTCTCATCCGCCACACCCAAACAGCAATCAATCGCTGCAGGAGTAGTTCCCCAGTCTTCATGCAATTTCAAACCGATCGCACCAGCGTCGACCTGCTCACGTAAGCCAGCCGGTAAACTAGCATTACCTTTGCCCAATAAACCAATGTTCATGGGATAAGCGTCAATCGACTGCAACATTCTTTGAATATGCCAGGGACCTGGCGTACAGGTAGTTGCAAAGGTACCTGTGGCTGGACCAGTACCACCGCCAATCATAGTGGTTACTCCAGACATGAGGGCCTCTTCAATTTGTTGTGGGCAAATAAAGTGAATATGGGTATCAATCCCGCCTGCAGTAACAATCATTCCCTCACCGGCAATAATCTCAGTTCCTGGACCAATAACGGACGTAATGCCAGGCTGAATGTCGGGATTGCCTGCTTTGCCTATATCTGAAATGCGGCCATTTTTAATCGAGATGTCAGCCTTAACAATACCCCAATGATCAATGATCACTGCATTAGTGATGACTGTATCGGCACAATCTTTTGACTCTCGCTGACTTTGACCCATGCCATCACGAATCACTTTGCCACCGCCAAATTTGACCTCTTCTCCATAAATGGTGAAGTCTTTTTCAACTTCAATCATAAGGCCGGTGTCAGCCAGTCTTAGGCGATCACCAACAGTAGGTCCAAACATCTCAGCGTAAGCTTGACGACCAATCTTTGCCATTACACCTCTCCCATGACACGACCAGCAAAGCCATAAATCTTCTTATCTCCAGCTACTTCAACTAACTCGATGGTGCGCTTTTGACCAGGCTCAAAACGAACAGCCGTACCAGCCACGATATTGAGACGCATCCCTTTAGCCTTTTCGCGATCAAATAACAAGGCATCGTTCACTTCATAAAAATGAAAGTGCGAGCCAATTTGTACAGGACGATCACCGCTATTAGCAACCTCCAATGAAAGTGTCTTTCTACCCACATTCAATTCAATATCACCAGGTTCAACAAACATCTGCCCTGGTATAAATCGTTGAGTACTTGAATTTGGGACCGAACTCATGCCGAAGCTCCACCAAGCAATACAAACGAGAGTTGGCTGATTAATACCCAACCGTAAATCACGCTAGCAAACCCAGCAATCCTTGCAATGACATTTGTCTTTTCTTTAAGCAGCTTGACCAAAAGTGCCCCCGATAAGTGCAAGGCAGCTGTTGCCAAAATTAACCCAACTATATCTTGACCTACCAAAGAAATGGCAAGGGATGAATCTGAAAATAATTGAGCATGAGCAAAGCCATGGAATATTCCAAAAGTACCAATTAAGGTAAGTATTGCTTTAGATGAATACTGATTCTGCAACAATAACAACAATCCAATTACGATCACTGATGCAGCAATACCGAATTCAAAAAAGTTCAATGGGATATTGGTTAATCCGGCTAACACACCCATGCACATACCCAATAGAAAAACACAGGGACCAATCCAGATCTTTTTTAGCACAAAAGTGCTCCAAAACCCCACAAGTACAATCACTAGTAAATGATCCACGCCACTGAAAGGATGCAATAAACCGGATATAAAGCTTACAGAAACATTGTGCCCTGCATGAGCAAAGGCTAGTCCTGAAAATAATGCGCCTGCGAAACCTGCGGCAGATAGCAGTAAATTCTTATGAAAATTCATCTAAGTGGCCTCCTAAACAATCGGGTTATGTACGGTAACTAATTTTGTTCCATCAGGAAAAGTGGCTTCAACCTGTATATCGGGAATCATTTCTGGAATACCCTCCATCACATCCTCGCGAGCTAAGATGGTTTGGCCTTCATGCATTAACTGCGCAACCGTTTTGCCATCGCGCGCGCCCTCCATGATGGCAGCACTTATTAAAGCAACTGATTCCGGATAATTCAGTTTTAGGCCTCTAGCTTTTCTTCGCTCAGCTAAAAGTGCAGCCGTAAATATTAGTAATTTATCTTTTTCGCGTGGAGTTAATTCCATATCTCACCTCAATAACAATTTTAAGAAGCCCAAAGCCTTAAGGGTTGGGCTTGTACACCATGAACTATTGGTCTTAATTTAGTCCATATATCGATCATTAAATTTCTCGTAGCTTCGATATCCTTTGATACTGCGCGCATTACCAAGACACCTTGTGGCATAAATGTAATACCTGCTCTTAATATATCTGTCCAAGGCATCATTTCAGAAAACTCTTCAATCAAATCATTAGAGCACCTTGGTCCTATAGCCAGCAAAGTAGCGCAAACAGGCCACGAACCCATCTGAGGTAGAGACTTGGAATAGATATCTTCTGCATCTATTTTCCCATTCTCAACCCAAATTAACTTTCCACCTTGTCTAATTTCATTCAGTAAATGAACATGACCGCTAGACCACTCCTCACCAGAGGCATGGCGACCCAACATCAGCGCATCCCATCCAATATAAGAAGCGCTAGCTGGAAGATTTAATTTAGTGATGACATTGGCGTTTGATCCCTTAAAAAAAAGATTTTCTTGAGGCAGCCAATCCAACTTCGCACCCTCACCCAATTCAAATTGAATGCTTTGGGTTGCGGGATTTTTAAATGACTTGTACCACTTCGTTGCGCTCGGAGTAGATAAAACCACATGAGCATCTGTAGCAACAGAAACCTGGATATCTAGAGTATCGCCGCCAGCAATACCAGCTGGTGGATGAATAATGACTGTATGGCAAATATTGTCGCCTTCTGGGTACAAGGCTTTCTGAACTCGCAGCGGCCCCTCATGCAAACTTTTCTTAAGGACGGTGCCAATCGGGGTGCGCTCATAAGATAAGCTCAGTTTAGCCATCCAACTAGGGCTTAGAGACCTAAATAGCTGTTTTACTGGGTTGTCGGGAGCCAAAAACATATGGTTAAACCATCTTAGTGAATATCAACATCCACTTTAAACCGAAATCATCTCCTGAACACCATTAAGATCCATATCAGCACCCTTTCCTTGAGCAACGACTTCGCCGCGTCGCATCACAATATAGTTATCGGAGAGGTCTTTCGCAAAATCGTAATACTGCTCCACCAATAAAACAGTAATACCCATCTCATCGACCAACTTACGAAGACAGCGCCCAATATCTTGAATAATAGATGGCTGAATACCTTCTGTAGGCTCATCCAAAATGATCAGCCCTGGTTGGGACATGAGAGCGCGACCAATAGCTAACTGCTGTTGCTGTCCGCCTGATAAATCGCCACCCCTACGAGCTTTCATATCGGACAGAATCGGAAATAACTCATAGATATAAGAGGGGATATTTTTTGGACTTGAAAATTTTGCAGCTCCAATAAGTAAATTCTCTTCAACAGTAAGCCTTGGAAAAATTTCTCTTCCCTGGGGAACGTATGCAAAACCATTGTCGACTCTGGACCATGGCGGTAAATTAGCTACCTCTTTTCCATCCCAAGTAATCGAACCAGTCTTTACCTTCACAACACCCATCAAAGATTTGAGCAAGGTAGTCTTACCAACACCGTTGCGACCAAGCAAACTCGTTAACTGGCCTTTAGGTACTTCAAAGTTCACATTGCGAAGAATATGACTACCGCTGTAATATTGATTGAGGTCTTTGACGATCAACATGATTAACGCCCTAAATACGATTCAATGACGCGCTCATCGCGTTTAACTTCATTAAGTGTGCCTTCAGCCAATACTGAGCCCTCAGCCAATACAGTGACTTTGCCCTTATCTCCGGCTAATGCAGCAACAAACTCCATATCATGCTCGACAACCATCATGGAGCACTGACCACGTAAAGAGTTAAGTAGCTCCGCTAGGCGCATCGTCTCTTCATCCGTCATGCCGGCAACAGGTTCATCGAGCAATAGCAACTTAGGTTGCTGCATCAACAACATCCCAATCTCTAAGCGTTGCTTTTGACCATGAGAAAGAAGGCCCGCCTCACGATAGGCTTCTGATTCGAGCTGAGTAAGCGTAAGAACAGCCTCCATAAGGCGACGCCCCTCTAAATCTACTTTAGCTACCAATGAGTGATGCCATGACTTATCTCCCGCCATTGCAAGTTCAAGGTTTTCCCAGACGGGATGATGTTCGAATACCGTAGGTTTCTGAAACTTACGACCCACGCCAATCTGAGCAATCTGCGGCTCATTCATCGTCATCAAATCAATAGTTGAGCCTAGATAAACAGAACCATCAATACCAGCAATAGTTGATCGAGTTTTACCAGTAATAACATCCATCAAGGTTGTCTTACCAGCACCATTTGGCCCAATCACACAACGTAACTCGCCCACATCAATAGTCAATGACAGTTTATTGATCGCCTGAAAGCCATCAAAATTTACCGATAAATCTTCTACATAAAGAATGCCTGTATGTGAGGTGTCAATCCCTTTTTCTAGAAAGTGTGCGCTCATTTAGAACCGCCCTTCCTGCTAAAGATTTGGTGATAAACGCCCAACAAGCCATTAGGCAAAAATAAAGTAACTAATACAAACATGAGACCCAAAAAGAACAGCCAATACTCTGCAAAGTTGGCGGTAAAGAAGCTTTTGGCTCCGCTTACAGCAAATGCGCCAATGATCGGTCCAAGTAAAGTGCCGCGTCCGCCTACCGCTACCCAAATAGCCATCTCAATTGAATTAGTTGGAGACATCTCGCCTGGGTTAATAATGCCAACCTGCGGAACAAATAAAGCCCCTGCAATTGCACACAAGATAGCCGAAAGCACCCAAATAAATAATTTGAATCCTAGGGGGTTATAACCACAGAACATAAGGCGGGATTCGGCATCACGGACCGCAGTAATAACTCTACCCATCTTAGATACAACAAGCGCTCGGCAGAGAATAAAACTACCCAGCAATACTAAGAAAGTAGTAATAAAAATTGTGACTCGAGTACTTGGCGCACTAATGGAGTAACCCAAAATTCGCTTAAAGTCAGTAAAGCCATTGTTCCCACCAAAGCCCGTTTCGTTTCTGAAGAACAGAAGCATCGCTGCATAAGTTAACGCTTGAGTAATGATGGAGAAATACACCCCTTTAATCCTCGAGCGAAAAGCAAAGTATCCGAACACCCAAGAAATAACCCCTGGCACCAGAATTAACATCAAGAGCATCCACCAAAAATGATCGCTACCCTCCCAGAACCAAGGCAATTCTTTCCAGTCCAAGAACACCATGAAGTCAGGCAATTTACTTTTGTATACGCCATCAGCACCAATCTGCCGCATCAGATACATGCCCATGATGTATCCACCGATAGCAAAGAACAGTCCATGCCCTAAACTCAGTATTCCACAGTAACCCCATACAAGATCAAGCGCTAAGGCTGCAATTGCAAAGCACATGATCTTACCAATCAATGTAAGCGCATAAGCAGACATATAAAACATACTAGTTTCGGGAACCAATAGCGAAAAGATGGGGACGCCAATTAATACACACAACGTTAGGGCAGCTAATGCAATATAGGATCGCTTACTTAGAATGGATTCACGCTCTGGAACCAAAAGACTAAAGTTAGATGAAGGGGCGAGCTTTTTAATATCCATATTAATCAACGCTCCTACCTTTTAATGCGAAGAGGCCTTGAGGACGTCTTTGGATAAAAATAATGATGAATACTAAGATGGCAATCTTGGCCAATACAGCACCAATAAATGGCTCCAGTAATTTACTAGTGATACCTAAGCCAAAGGCACCATAGATAGTACCTGCAAGCTGGCCTACACCACCAAGCACTACCACCATGAATGAATCGACAATATAGCTTTGGCCAAGATCAGGGCCAACGTTACCAATCTGCGAAAGTGCTACCCCACCAAGACCTGCAATGCCTGCACCAAATGCAAAAGCATACATATCTACGCGAACTGTTTTAACGCCAACACAGGCAGCCATAGTCCGGTTTTGAGTGACCGCTCTCACAAAAAGACCCAAGCGAGTTTTATTAAGCACTAACCAAGTAACGATGACTACTGCAATGGCAAAACAAAAAATAATGATGCGGTTATAAGGCACCACCAAGTTAGGCAACACCTTCATAGCACCTGACATCCAAGTTGGATTAGCAACCTCTACGTTTTGAGCACCAAAAATGGTTCTAGTCATTTGAATCATCAGCAAACTAACACCAAATGTTGCCAATAGTGTTTCTAGTGGACGACCATATAAGAACTTGATAACAGTTCTTTCAATCAAGACCCCAACTAAAGCCGCTGCAAGAAAGGCGACGGGTAATGCAAATAGCAAATACCAATCCAAATAGCCTGGCACATATTGCCTAAAGAAACCTTGAACGACATAGGTTGCATAAGCACCCACCATGAGGAACTCACCATGCGCCATATTAATAACGCCAATCAAACCATAAGTAATAGCCAGACCTAGGGCACAGAGCAACAAAATGCTGCCATAGCTAAATCCAGCAATAACGTTACCTAGAATCTCGCCGCTAAATTCTGATTTCTTAATTTTGGCCAAGGCTTTTTCAGCAGCCTCCTGAACTGGCCCGCCTTCTTTAGCTAATGGCGCCAGTAAAGCAGCTACTTGAGGGTCGCCACTATCACCCAACAATGCAATGGCTTTTAATTTGGAATCTTGGTTATCAGACTGCAAAGCCAGGAGCGCCCAAAGCTTTTCTACTTTTGGCTTTAGCACTGGATCGTTTTCAGTTGAAAGTAATTTTTCAACCAATGGAAAAGTATCTGGCTCAGGATCCTTAATCAAAGCATCAACAGCTTTGGTACGAATCTGTGGATCTGTGGATGCGAGCTGTAATCCCAGCAGAGCGTTATCGACCTTACCGCGCAATTGATTATTCAGAACTACGTCTTGCAATTCATCAGCCTTAACCGAAACAGTTTGCCCTGTTAGGGCATCGGTATATTGATCGTCTTTTTGAATGACGACACCTTGCGGTGATAGAAAAAGACTCTCAGCACTTAATGCCTCCAGAATCTGGAGCGCTTCAGGGCTACCCTCTTTAGATAAACTCTGGACTACCTTAACTTTGACATCAAAGTTATCACTAAACAGGGGCTTCAGATCTGAAGCGTTTATTTTTGCAAAAGTAATCCCACAGGCCAGAGTGCAAACGACCGAAAGGATTAGTTTTGAAAAAAATGGAGGATTCATAAGGAAAATTGAAGCCCCTCCCCCACTTGAGGGAGGGGATTTCTATTGAAAATTACTGTACTGAATCAGGCTTGCCTGCATTGCCATCAATATATGGACTCCAAGGCTTAGCTGGGATTGCTGTTGGAGTTTTGTAGATCACATTGAACTGGCCATCTGCTTTGATCTCGCCAATCATGACGGGCTTAGACAAATGGTGGTTCGCACCCATTACTTCAAGATAACCACTTGGAGTATTCAGTTTTTGGCCAATCATTGCTTTACGAACAGCGTCAACATCAGTTGTGCCTGCTTTTTCAACTGCCGCCTTCCACATCAAGATGCCGGTTCGACTGGCTTCCATTGGGTCGTCTGTCAAAGGCTTGCTGGCTCCAGGCAACTTCTTCTCTACAGAATAAGCAGCCCATTGTTTTTTCCACTCATCATTCACTGGATTCTTAACTGACATGAAGTAGTTCCATGCGGCCAATTGACCAACTAAGGGCTTGGTATCAACACCACGCAATTCTTCCTCACCCACAGAGAATGCGACTACTGGAACATCTTTAGCTTTCAAACCAGCATTACCTAACTCTTTGTAGAAAGGAACATTTGAGTCACCATTGATGGTAGATACAACTGCTGTCTTACCACCTTGAGAGAACTTCTTAATATTGGCAACAATAGTTTGATAGTCAGAGTGGCCAAATGGAGTGTATGTTTCTTGAATATCATCATCCTTCACGCCTTTAGACTTTAAGAATGCGCGCAAGATCTTGTTAGTTGTACGTGGGTATACATAATCAGTACCCAAGAGAACCCAACGCTTAGCGCCGCCGCCCTCTTTACTCATCAAATACTCAACGGCTGGAATTGCTTGTTGATTAGGGGCTGCACCGGTGTAGAACACGTTGCGGGACATTTCTTCGCCCTCGTATTGCACTGGATAGAACAGCAAACCATTCAACTCTTCAAATACTGGCAATACCGACTTACGCGATACAGAAGTCCAGCAACCAAATACAACAGCCACCTTATCTTTAGTTAGCATTTGGCGGGCTTTCTCGGCAAATAATGGCCAGTTAGAAGCTGGGTCAACAACTACTGGCTCTAATTTACGACCCAAAACACCACCACTTTTATTGATCTGATCAATCACCATCAAATCCATATCTTTCAGTGATGTTTCAGAAATAGCCATTGTTCCAGATAGGGAGTGCAAGATACCCACCTTAATTGGCTCCTTACTTTGAGCCATTGCCAAATGACTTAAGCCCGTAAAACTTAATGCCGCTGCTAAAACTGACAACTTCAATATTGATCTACGTTTCATGTCTCACCTCTTGAGTAAATTAATCATGTGGGCAGGAATACCTAACGCCTACAGTCATTAGAGAATGGTTCAAGTTGGTGCAAATTTAACAAATCCCTAAAAGAGAGCACGTGCACCAGAAAAAGGCATAAAAATTAGTCAGATCGCACGATACGAGAACATTTGCTGCGGTTGCAAATGAAAAAGTCGGAATACCGCAGTCTAAAAATAGTTCATTACTCCGGTAGAAGACCTAGATGTTTATTGGGGTTGCAACGGAATATGTGTTGAGATTGCTTACACACTTAGTGGCGCAGAAAGAAAAACGACTTAGGAATTTCTCCCTAAGTCGTTGATTTCATTGGTGGGCCCACCAGGACTTGAACCTGGGACCAAAGGATTCCGGTTTGTGTAATTTTCATTACTCCCTGGACTATGCCTTCACCATATAAAGATTTACATCCTTACTTAGGTGGGTGCCGTCTAGTCTCTACACCTTCAACAGCACTTTCATACTGAAGCTTGGCTCGGCGTTAGCGTATTCATTACTGAACTTAGCTTTCTCCGAATTTGACACCATTCACACAGCGACTTTCGTCATCTGGTGCACAACTTTCGCTATGAGTCCTCTGCTCTAACCAACTGAGCTATAGGCCCTAAAACTTTACTTTTACTACACACCTTTACAGATGTTTTTTACTGCAAAACCGCATTTACTACACACCACGAAAAATGCCCTGGTGTGCAGTCGGTGTGTAGTGAATTTATACCGCCTAATTCACCACTAACCTCTTGAATCTATTGAGGTCTTTGTGACAAGACCCCTAGGGCTTCTTTCTTATGAGTCCTCTGCTCTAACCAACTGAGCTATAGGCCCGTTAGTCTTTGGTTCAATCCTCTTCGAGGAAAGTCTT
>CAIOIX010000433.1 GCA_903858445.1 uncultured beta proteobacterium | reverse complement strand
CGGTACCCTTGAATTCTTCATAGATTAAATCATCCATACGGCTACCGGTTTCAATCAAGGCGGTAGCGATAATGGTGAGTGACCCACCTTCTTCAATATTACGGGCTGCACCAAAAAAGCGTTTAGGACGTTGCAAGGCATTGGCATCGACACCGCCCGACAAGACTTTCCCTGATGACGGAATCACTGTGTTGTAGGCGCGAGCAAGGCGGGTGATGGAGTCGAGCAAGATGATCACATCTTTTTTCATTTCCACCAGGCGCTTGGCTTTTTCAATCACCATTTCAGCAACTTGCACGTGACGCACCGCTGGCTCATCAAAAGTTGATGCAACCACTTCGCCGCGCACCGAGCGCTGCATTTCCGTAACCTCTTCTGGACGTTCGTCAACAAGGAGGACGATCAAGATGGCGTCTGGGTTGTTAGCTGAGATGGCGTGAGCAATATGCTGCATCATCACGGTCTTACCGGATTTGGGTGAGGATACAATCAAACCCCGTTGACCAAAGCCGATAGGGGAGATCATATCAATGATGCGTCCTGTCAAATTCTCTTCAGCCTTGATATCACGCTCTAAAAGAATCGTGCGATTTGGGTGCAAAGGCGTTAAGTTCTCGAACATAATGCGGTTCTTGAGAGCCTCTGGTGGCAAACCATTGATTTTGTCGACTTTAACTAGGGCAAAGTAACGCTCACCGTCTTTAGGTGTACGTACTTCACCTTCAACACTGTCACCAGTATGAAGATTGAAGCGGCGAATCTGTGCGGGGGAGATATAAATATCGTCAGGAGAGGCCATATAAGAGGCTTCAGGAGAACGCAAGAAGCCAAATCCATCGGGCAACACTTCTAAAGTGCCGTCACCAAAAACCATTTCACCCGCTTTAGCGCGTTTCTTCAAAATGGCAAACATCAACTCTTGTTTGCGCATCCGTTGCGTATTTTCAATCTCCAAGCTGGCTGCCATTTCAAGCAGAGCGGATACGTGGAGGACTTTGAGTTCAGTTAATTGCATGTGGTTCTCGGGGGTAGATAAGGATAAAAGTGTCGGTGTGCCGAATGTATTTTTGGGGATCACCAGTCTTGATGAAGACTAGGTAAGAAAACAGAATTTTTGGGATATTTGCGAAAAGAAGAGGGAATAGATTGCTGGAAACTGGAGCACTATTTAGTGCGTTGAAGTACTGATTAACGCCATACTACACTAATTTTGAGGGGATGCAAGCTAGGGGCGAAAAGCGAAAAAACCACAGGCTCACCCAGTGAACCCGTGATCGAAGAGTATTTATAGGTGGCTATCAATAAAGGCGGTCAGCTGAGACTTAGCCAATGCGCCTACCTTTTGGGCGGCAACAGTACCATTTTTGAACAAAATCAGGGTAGGAATACCGCGAATATTGAACTGGGCCGGAACGCCTTGGTTCTCATCAACGTTCATCTTAGCGATTTGGATTTTGTCACCATAGTCGCCAGAAAGCTCTTCCAAGATGGGACCGATCATTTTGCAGGGACCGCACCATTCGGCCCAAAAGTCGAGCAATACAGGTTTGTCAGAT
This sequence comes from uncultured beta proteobacterium, assembly GCA_903858445.1. GTDB lineage: Bacteria > Pseudomonadota > Gammaproteobacteria > Burkholderiales > Burkholderiaceae > Polynucleobacter. The sequence continues at coordinate 107 of CAIOIX010000433.1, read as the reverse complement.
TTGAGGACGTCCTGCTCAAAAGAGGCGTCAGTTACATGTTTAATGCCGGCACTCATGAAAATTCCTTATTTAAGCTTATTTAGTTATTGCAACACAACGCTTATATT
>CAIOIX010000432.1 GCA_903858445.1 uncultured beta proteobacterium | reverse complement strand
GTATGACCGGCGGAGAATCTGGAAGAGTCTGCCCCAGTACCTCCGTCACCCACTCAGCCGGCTTTACGGCCAGGACACGCCTCCTCAAGAGAGCCTGGTGGACTACTTCTAGAGCCACCCATGATTCAATGGCTAGCGAGTTTCTACTCCAGCATTGGATCGTATTTAGCTGGAGCATTCATGAATACCGTTTCCGATTTAAACAACTTTGTAGCAACGCGCTGCGCGATTGCTGATATTTCATTGGCTGACTTTGGCCGTAAAGAAATCGCTATTGCTGAAACCGAAATGCCAGGTCTCATCGCTATTCGCGATGAGTTTTCTGCGCAACAACCATTGCGTGGTGCACGCATTACTGGTTCATTGCACATGACTATTCAGACTGCCGTCCTGATCGAGACTCTCGAAGCACTTGGTGCGGAAGTGCAGTGGGCATCATGCAATATTTTTTCAACTCAAGATCATGCTGCGGCTGCGATCGCTGCTAACGGCACTCCTGTGTTTGCCATCAAGGGCGAGACCCTGGAGCAATATTGGGATTACACCCACCGTATTTTTGAGTGGGCCGATGGCGGTTTCACTAATATGATTTTGGATGATGGTGGTGATGCTACCTTGTTATTGCATCTTGGTGCACGCGCAGAAAAAGATCAAGCTTGCTTGAATCACCCAACGAGCGAAGAAGAAACCATTTTGTTCGCGACTATTAAAAATAAATTGGCGCAAGATCCTACTTGGTATTCAACCCGTTTAGAACAAGTAAAAGGCGTTACTGAAGAAACAACTACAGGCGTACATCGCTTGTATCAAATGTTTGCTAAGGGCGATTTGAAATTCCCTGCAATCAACGTCAATGACTCAGTGACAAAGAGCAAGTTCGACAATCTCTATGGTTGCCGTGAGTCATTAGTGGATGCGATCAAACGCGCTACTGACGTGATGGTGGCTGGTAAGGTTGCACTTGTTTGTGGTTATGGCGATGTAGGTAAGGGTTCTGCACAGGCCTTGCGTGCTTTGTCAGCTCAGGTATGGGTTACTGAAGTAGACCCAATTTGCGCATTACAGGCTGCAATGGAAGGCTATCGCGTTGTGACCATGGATTATGCTGCTGATAAAGCGGATATTTTTGTGTCGGCAACAGGTAACTATCATGTGATCACGCACGATCATATGGTGAGAATGAAGAATCAAGCCATTGTTTGTAACATTGGCCACTTTGATAATGAGATTGATATTGCCGGCATTGAAAAATATCAGTGGGAAGAAATCAAGCCTCAAGTTGACCATGTAATTTTCCCGGCTGCTAACGGTATGCCTGAGAAGCGCATTATCATTTTGGCTAAAGGTCGTTTGGTGAATCTTGGTTGCGGTACAGGCCACCCCTCTTATGTAATGAGCTCTTCATTTGCCAATCAAGTGATTGCCCAGATTGAGTTGTGGGCTGCAGTTGGCACGGATAAATACCCAGTGGGCGTTTACACCTTGCCTAAGCATTTAGATGAGAAGGTTGCACGGTTGCAGTTAAAGACACTCAATGCACAGTTGACCGTATTGTCTGATCAGCAAGCATCTTATATTGGTGTCACCAAGGAAGGCCCATATAAGGCCGACCACTATCGTTATTAATTAAAGCAATAAAAGTACATAGGCCCAAAATCATGGAATTAAGCGTCGAATTCTTTCCTCCTAAAACACCTGAAGGTGAGAGTAAGCTGCATTTGGTGCGCGAGCGTTTCAGTGAATTGCTTAAACCCGCGTTCTATTCCGTGACTTTTGGTGCCGGTGGCTCCACTCAGTCTGGCACCTTAAAGGTGGTGAGCGATATTCATGCTGCTGGTGCAGCAGTTGCTCCGCATTTATCCTGTGTTGGCAGTTCACGCGAGAGTGTGCGTGAGATGCTTAAGCAGTATCAAGCGCTGGGGGTTAAGCGCATCGTAGCTTTGCGTGGCGATCTCCCATCTGGCATGGGTCAGTATGGTGAGTTTCTACATGCGAATGAGTTAGTGGAATTTATTCGTGCTGAAACGGGGGATTGGTTTCATATTGATGTAGCCGCTTACCCAGAGACGCATCCACAAGCGAAGTCACCTGCAAGCGATATTAATTTCTTTGTTCAAAAGATGAAGGCCGGCGCTAACTCTGCAGTGACGCAGTATTTTTATAACAGCGATGCTTATTTCCGTTTTGCGGACGAGGCTTATGATTTGGGTGTCACTCAGCCAATTATTGCTGGCATCATGCCTATTACCAATAGCACGCAGTTACTGCGTTTTTCGGATGCCTGTGGTGCTGAGATTCCGCGTTGGATTCGTTTGCGTTTGCAATCTTATGGCGATGACATTGCCTCTATCCGAGCCTTCGGTGAGGACGTTGTAACCGATCTTTGCGATCAGCTGTTGGTAGCTGGTGCTCCTGGCTTGCATTTCTATTCGCTAAACCAGGCAGATGCAGTCTTGGCGATTGCAGATAATTTAGACTTGGCGAAATGATTTAACTCTTTAGGGCAGATTCAGTAAGCATCAAATCTAGGGGCTCATCATGTGTCTGAGCCTGCCACTGAGCATCATTGAGCTCTTGCCAATCAAACCCCACCCCCACACAAAGCAAGCTAGGTTTGGCTTTGCGTAATTGCACCAAGGTGCGATCAAAGTAGCCACCGCCATAGCCTAAGCGCCAATAATGGCCAATCCCACCTTCGTTTGAAGTTGACCAACCTACGCAGGGAATCAGGATGCAGTCTGGAATGAGTTGGGCTCGTTGTGGATTACTTGGATCCGGTTCTGGAACGCCATGTTTGCTCGGTATTAGGACGTCACCCTCTTTCCAGGCATAAAAATCTAGATGTTTGTCAGCGCGTGCAAAAGGAAGGCCTAATTGGCATCCGCTATTGCCAGAAACCCAGGATAACAGCGCAGGACGCAGGTCAGGCTCATTTTGAATGGGAATATATAACGCTATAGATGACGGCTGATACTCGGTCAAAAATAAAGTGAGCCCTGCAGTAAGCCTGTTTAGGCTTTCTGCATAGTCCACATCTGCAGCGAAGCGCGCTCTTTGCGTTAGCAGATCTTGGCGTAAAGTTTTTAGCGAATTACCGTGCATACCAGGCATTATCAGGCGAAAATTAATAGATATAGTAAATAAGTAATTATGTATAAGGCTAGATAGTGAAAAAGAAGTTTGATAAGTGCATGAGTGGGCGTTACAAGGTTCTTGGATTGTTACTTTCCAGTCTGATTTTCTGCGCGCCCAATGTCTATGCTGACAAGATTAAGAATTCTAATCTTCCAAAATCTTATACAAGCAAAGCGGCTCCTGCTGAAATTACTGATTCTGATCGAACTTTTATCGAGTTGCGCGAGGCTGCAAAAAAGAATGACGTATTTCGTGCGCAGCAATTAGCCTCGAGCTTGCCGAACTATCCTTATGACGACTATGTTGCATATTTTCGGATTAAGCCTCAGCTCTTCGATAGTGCTGGTGGTGCTCGGGCCGATACCAGTGCTGATAATCAGGTAAATGCATTTTTGAGGCAATACGAAGGGGCTGCCTTGGCTGATCGTATGCGTAATGATTGGCTTTTGGTTTTAGGGAAACGAAAAGACTGGGTTAGTTTTGACTCGGAATATGCCAAGTTTGTATTGGATGACGATACTCAGGTGAAATGCTATGCCTTGCAGTCGAAGCTGGCACAGGGTGAGAATCCTACTAAATTAAGCATTGATGCGCGTGCGGTTTTAATTAACCCAGCCTACTTTGGTTCGGCTTGTCAGGAATTGGTTCCTGCATTAGTCGCTGCTGGTGGCATGACGCCAAGCGAAGCTAAGGCTGTGGGGCGCGCCGCTAGCGAAATGGGGTTTGACACTATGTCTCGTCGACTCGGTGGCGAAGATCCTATTGCCGATATTGTGAAGGCTGCTAAAGCGGATCCGCTGAAGGCATTCAAAGAGTTTTCACAAAATGCATCACGCTATAGCAAAGAGAATCAGGCTATGGCGTGGGGAGTCATTGGGCAGTACTTAGCCAAGAAATTAGATGCCAATGCGGACGATGCTTATCGTTTGCAGCAAGATTTGGGTTATAACGAATTACTCTCTACGGAAAGTCAAGAGTGGAAAGTGCGCGCCGGCTTGCGCGCCAAAGATTGGACACTAGTTAAAAACGCAATCGACGGCATGAATCCTGCCGTACGGAGCCGTGATCCTGCTTGGACCTATTGGTATGGCCGCGCTTTAAAGGCAGAGGGGCAAGATGCCAAGGCGAAAGAAAGTTATGAACTCATTTCAGATCAGTACAACTTTTATGGACAGCTGGCTCGCGAAGAGTTGGGTAAGTCTAACCATGCTCCAATGCGAACTAAGGTGCCTGAACAAGACATCGATGCAATGGCAAATCGTAAAGGGTTCATTCGGGGTGATCGCTTTTATGGCATGAATCTACGCTTTGAGGGTAATCGTGAGTGGAATTGGGAATTGCGTAATATGACTGATAAGCAATTGCTTGCAGCTGCAGAATATGCCAAACGTATTGGCTTATACGATCGGGTTGTCAATACGGCCGACCGAACAAAACAAGAGCATGACTTCAGTTTGCGTTATCCAACGCCTTACCGTGATGAGCTATCACCGATTGCCCGCCAGATCGATCTGAACTTGGCTTGGGCATATGGCCTTATTCGTCAAGAGTCACGCTTCATCATGAATGCTTCTTCATCTGTCGGGGCATCTGGACTAATGCAGGTGATGCCTAATACTGCGAAGTATGTCGCTAAGAAAATTGGTATGGCTAATTACACCAACGATAAGTTAAGCGATACCAGCACCAATCTCACTTTAGGCAGTAATTATTTGAATATGGTGTTAATTGATTTAGATGGCTCTTGGGTATTGGCATCTGCAGCCTACAACGCTGGCCCCTCTCGCTCTAAGGCTTGGCGCGAAAAATTAACCAGCCCTACTGAAGGTGCTATTTTCGCGGAGACGATTCCCTTTAATGAAACGCGTACTTATGTGAAGAACGTTTTGTCTAATGCGAATTACTATTCATCGGTCATGCAAGGACAAGCGCAATCCTTAAAGCAGCGTTTAGGCGTGATATCGCCGAAAGCAGCAATACCATCAGAGTTACCTTAGTCGCAACACCATCAAAAAATTGGACCTTATGAAATATGACATTCTTCTTATCGGTGGCAATGGATTTGTAGGGCGAGTTCTCGCAGCTAAATTGCAGGCGGCGGGATATTCTGTTCTATTGCCAACTAGGCATCTAGCCGCTGCTCGTGATTTACGTATTTTGCCTAAGGTCTATCTGGAAGATGCAGACGTGCATCAGTTTGATGAGCTGCAAAATTTGTGTGCTCGCATTAATGCAAATGGAGCAGTGATTAATTTAGTGGGCGTGTTACATGATAAGCCCGCTAATCCCTATGGCAAGATCTTTAGAACTGCCCACGTGGAGTTACCTAAAAATATTATTACCGCGATGCAAATGTATGGCCTGAAACGTTATTTGCATATGAGTGCTTTGGGTGCAGATGCCAATGGTCCTTCCATGTATCAACGCAGCAAGGGGGATGGCGAGCTTGCAGTGAAGGCCAGCGGCCTTGATTGGACTATCTTTAGGCCTTCAGTCATCTTTGGCCCACAGGATCAATTCATCAATTTATTTTCTAATTTAACGAAATGGCTGCCGGCTTTACCTCTAGCAAACTGCGCTGCTAGGTTCCAGCCAGTGAGTGTGGAGGACGTGGTTGAAGCATTTATAAAATCCCTGAAGATGCCACAGACGATTCATCAGTCCTACGACTTGGTTGGACCGACCGTGTACACGATGAAAGAAATTGTTGCTTTTGCTGCACGCAAGGCAGTAAGTAACTGCGCGATTATTCCCGTACCTGCGTTTGTAGGTTATCTCCAGGCTTTAGCATTTGAATTTCTGCCTGTACCAACATTAATGTCGCGTGACAATATTGCCTCGATGCAAGTCCCAAACATATTGCCCGTAAATGCAGTGGACGCTCTACCGGAGATATTTGGTATTAGTCGTCGCTCGCTAGAGGGTATGAAGTAATGAAGATCTACGCTGTCGGCGGAGCCATTCGCGATACTCTCATGGGTTTACCCATGCATGATATCGATTATGTGGTGGTCGGCTCTAGCGTAGAGGAAATGTTGGTCAAGGGATTTCGGCCGGTCGGTAAAGATTTTCCAGTATTTCTGCATCCGAAAACTCAGGCGGAATATGCCTTGGCTCGTACAGAGCGAAAAACGGGCAAGGGCTATAAAGGATTTCTCTTTCACGCTGATCCTACTGTCACCTTGCAGCAAGATTTAGGGCGCCGTGATTTAACAATCAATGCAATGGCTCAAGAAATTGGGGCGGATGGGAAGCTCGTTGGCCCTGTAATTGACCCTTATAACGGGCAAAAAGATCTTGCTGAAAAAGTATTTCGTCACGTTTCAGATGCTTTTGCAGAAGACCCTTTGCGTTTACTGCGGATCGCTCGCTTTGCTTCGCGCTTCCCTGAATTTATCGTGGCTGATGAAACGATGAAAGCACTACAAGCGATTGCACAGTCGGGAGAGTTAAATAGTTTATCCCCGGAGCGCATTTGGCAAGAGCTTGCAAGGGGTTTGGTTGCCAATAGGCCTATGCGTATGTTTCAGGTCTTATTGGATGCTGGTGCAGCTAAAACGATTCTGCCGCCAACATTGGTAGCGGAGTTGTCCCAAGAGCGGTGTCGCGAAGATCTGATCGCACATCTCCATGCTACTCCCGCGCAATTAGAACATCGTTGTGCTGTGGTGTTGATGCATATGCCTGCAAGTGAAATCCGTTCTTGGTCCGAGTGTGTGCGCATGCCAATTGAGGTGCGTGATTTCAGTGAGATTTTTAGTGAGCTCAATGTATTCCTCGGTAAAAATCCTAACGGGATCTACCGGGCGGAAAATGTACTCTCTTGGTTTAATCGTGCCGATGTGTGGCGTAAGCCTGATCGCGCTCAAGCGCTACTTGACCTTGCCCAAAAAATTGACTTGAATGTGTTAAGTTTGATCAGCGCTATGCAACAAGCACAAGCTCTTAATCCTGCAGAAATCATTGCTGGGCTTGCTCTAGAAGATCGCCCCAATGGCGAAAGAATTCGCGGTGCCGTTGAGTTTGCTAGGCTGGCGGCCATTACTTCAAGTCTCGTTTAGAGTCTATTTCTGCCTCTCAGGCCGGGAAGGTCTTCAAGCACATAACCTGGCAGTAACGCATTCAAATTCTTTGAAAAAGCAAAGGCCTTAAAGAGCTCGCCCATTTCCGCTTCGGAAAGTAATTTTTGCAATGAATTAGAGATTGGTAAAAACGTTTCTGGATTGCTCGGATCTCCAATTTCTAAGGCGATATCACCAATGCCGGCATCAAGTAAAAAAGCCGCTTGATTTGTGAGAAAGACGTCATCTACATTTTCCATCAGTGCATTGCGAGCAATTTGCGACCACTCAACATGGGTGGTTAAATCGCATAGTCCAGGCAGGTGGAATGGATCCTGAATGGCGTGATGACGATGATGCGCCATCAGTGTCCCTCCGAGTCTTTGCGAATGGTAATACTCACTTTCTGGAAAGCCGTAATCAAAGGTTAGAAATAAGCCGATGTCTAATTGATTGGCAATCTGGCTAATCCAGGCATTGGCCTGAGCGTGCAATTCAGTAATGTAGCCTTCTGAGAAACTTCCAGTCAAAAGACTCTCTGGTAGCAGTGCTTGCTCTACAGGTTTGCCTGACTTCCAGATAAATTGGTTATCCATAAAGCTCACCCCATGCCAATACCAGAACCCACTTTGGTAAATGATGGCGTCACAGGGAATCGCATCAATGACTTCATTGGCCAGTATGACCCCTTTGAAATTTTTCGGCAAAGCGCTAAGCCAAGAGCATTTGGTGGAGCAGTTTAATTCGGTTGTGAGTTGATTAAGTCGCGCTTGCTGTCTTTGCGCTAAATCTGGTGAGATTTCACTAATGTCGTAGCTGTCTAGTGTGAAGCCTAGCTCGTTGAGTCGGTTCAGAATAGATTCAGCCAACTTACCAGTTCCCGCGCCAAACTCTAGAATCTGGCTGGGGAGTCCTTGCGCTTTGAGCCCTTCTAGAATGGGGAGGATAGTGGAAGCGACAGCCGCTCCAAATAAAGGGCTTAGTTCAGGGGCGGTGGTGAAATCCCCGCCTGCTCCTAATTTATGGGCTCCGGCACTGTAATAGCCCATTCCAGGCTCATATAAAGCCATTTCCATGTAGCGAGAAAAGGGCATCCAGCCACTGAGCGAGGTGATTTCAGTGGCTATTTTGCTGCTTAGGAGTTTGCTATGCTCCATTTCAAGGCTGGTCAAGGTAATATCCATAGCTCGCTAGTCTAAGAGAATTTAATTGAACCCTAGTTCAACTACCCCATCCCGGCCCAATCAGGCGGTTTTAGTGACCGGCGCTGCCAAGCGTCTGGGTCGTGCAATTGCTTTGCAGTTTGCTCGTCAGGGATGGGATGTAGCTGTCCATTATGGGCGATCTGAGGCGGAAGCCCAAGAGACTGTGGCACAGATTCAGAAATTGGGGTGTGTAGCACGAGCATTCCAGGCCAACTTAGCAAATGAAGGAGAAGTAAAAGCCCTCTTTGCCGCAGTTAGCAATCAATTTCAGGATTTACATTGTCTTGTGAATAGTGCCTCCATTTTTGAATACGATCGCGCCAACTCACATTCCCCACTAACGAGTAAAAGCTTGCAAGAGCATATGCAAGTCAATTTAGCTGCGCCGATAATGTTGGCTCAGATGATGTTTGAGGCGCAAAAAAATAAAGCAAAGATATTAAGTACGGTAAGAACTCTCGAGGATGATGCATTTCTTCCATCGGTAATTCAGTTACTTGATCAGAAGCTCATTAACCTCAATCCAGATTATTTGTCCTATACCTTGTCCAAGTCCGCATTGCTGACCTCGGTCGAGGTTTTGGCAATGGATTTTGCGCCATACTTGCGCGTGGTCGGATTGGCTCCTGGAATTTCTCTTCCATCAGGCGATCAAACGGAGGATGGCTTTTCTATAGCGCATCAGATGACGCCATTAGGCAAGTCATCTACCCCAGGAGATATTGCTAAGGCGGCTGTATATCTAGCGGAAGCAAGCGCGATCACTGGTACTACTTTGTATGTCGATGGTGGGCAACATCTTTCATCCTCATCACGTGATGTGATGTTTAAAACAAACTAATAAAGCAACTATTTATGCAAGCTATTCTTTCTCATCCCGCCTTAATTGACTGTCGTCGCTTATTTTTACGTGACTATGAAATCTATATCAATATAGGTGTGCATGATTTTGAAAAGAAGGCGGAGCAACGGGTCATTCTGAATGTAGATCTATACATTCCGCTATCAATGAATACGCCAACGCACGATGAATTGAGCGAGGTGGTTGATTATGACTTTATGCGCGAAACCATTAAGGCGCGTGCCTCACAGGGTCATATTCATTTGCAAGAAACCTTTTGTGATGAGATTGTCGCTGCTATGCTATTGCATCCAAAGGTGTTGGCTGCACGAGTCACCACCGCTAAGCCGGATGTGTATTCTGATTGTCATTCAGTTGGAGTTGAAGTATTCCGGATGAAGCAAATTTAATCCCCATGACTGATATTCGTAAAGCTGTCTTCGAGGAAAATAAGCTCGAGAAGAAATTGTGCCGCTTAGTTGGTCAAGCTATTGGCGATTTTGGCATGATTGAAGATGGCGACAAAGTCATGGTATGCGTATCTGGTGGCAAAGATAGTTACGCCATGCTGGATATTCTGCTGAAGTTGCGTGAGCGAGCTCCAATAAACTTTGACATCGTTGCGGTCAACTTAGATCAAAAGCAGCCTAACTTTCCTGCGGAAATACTACCCAATTATTTACAGGCCTTGGGCGTGCAGTTTCATATTGAAAACCAAGATACTTACAGCATTGTTAAGCGCGTCATTCCAGAAGGCAAGACGACCTGTGGGCTGTGTTCACGCTTGCGTCGCGGTATCTTGTACAGAGTGGCAGATGAATTAGGTGCAACGAAGATTGCGTTGGGCCACCATCGCGATGACATTTTAGAAACGCTGCTCTTGAATATGTTTTATGCGGGTAAGTTAAAAGCGATGCCGCCTAAATTACGTTCGGATGATGGTAAGCATATTGTGATTCGACCTCTGGCCTATGTTCCAGAAAAATTGCTGGAGCGTTATGCCGCCGCCATGAATTTCCCCATCATCCCCTGTGATTTATGTGGTAGCCAGCCCAATCTCCAGCGTGGTGCTATGAAGCAAATGTTGCGTGAGTGGGAAAAAAAATTCCCAGGTCGAGTTGAAAACCTCTTCCGCTCCATGCATCACATCGTGCCTTCGCATTTAATGGATGGTGAGGCCTTTAACTTCCAGAATTTGGAGATCTCGACCGAGTTATCTGGCATAGCTGCCAGATCGGCTGGGGATAGGGCAATTGATGAGGCTGAATTAGATGAATTAGCCTGTGGAACCCTGATTCAGGGGATTTATAATCCCTCCTTATGAACATCGTCATTTTGGCTGCGGGGCAAGGAAAGCGGATGAAATCCGCTTTGCCCAAGGTACTTCAAACCCTTGCTGGGAAACCTCTCCTGCAGCACGTCCTGATTACTGCATTGTCCTTACAGGGTAAGCAGACTAAAGCCGGCCCTATCGTGGTCATTGGGCATGGTGCTGCTAACGTAAAGGCATTTTTGGCTAATGTTGCAAAAGAAGATCCTAGCTTTGGCAATGTGGCGACAGTGCTGCAGGCTGAGCAAAAAGGCACTGGCCATGCTTTATTGCAGGCCTTACCTAAGTTAGATCCGCAAGAGCCCACTTTAGTTCTGTATGGCGACGTACCACTCACCAGCAAAAAGACATTAGCAAAGCTGTCAAAGTTGGCCGATGGTGTTCGCGGGCAAGATTCAGCGCTGGCTCTTCTAACTCAAAATCTCGCCAACCCAAGTGGTTACGGTCGTATCGTTCGTGATGCCGATGGCTCAGTGCGTGAGATCGTGGAGGAGAAGGATGCCACCCCCGTACAAAAGGCGATTAAGGAAATTAATACCGGCATCATGGTGTTGCCAACAAATTCACTGAGGAAGTGGCTTAAGGCCTTGCGTGCAAGTAATGCCCAAGGCGAGTACTACCTTACTGATGTCATTGCAATGGCCGTTAAAGATGGTGTGCCCATTCGTACAACCCAGGCGGATGATGAGTTTGAAACAGTTGGGGTAAATAGTCGCGATCAACTTGCAGGTCTTGAGCGTATCCATCAATTGAATGTCGCCCATCAATTGATGGCTGCTGGCGTATCCCTCGCTGACCCATCGCGCATTGATGTGCGTGGCACGCTGGAGTGTGGAACAGATGTTTCTATAGATGTGGGTTGTGTATTTGAAGGTTGCGTGACTTTAGCTTCAGGCACGAAGGTTGGTCCTTACTGTGTTATTAGAAATAGCGAGATTGGTAACGATGTTGCGATTCATGCCTTCAGTCATCTTGATGGCGCAAAAGTTGGTCATCATTCCTTGATTGGCCCATATGCTCGTTTGCGCCCAGGCGCTGACTTAGCTAATGATGTCCATATTGGCAACTTTGTTGAAGTGAAGAACAGTAAGATTGCGGCTAATAGCAAGGCCAATCATTTGGCTTATGTCGGTGATTCGATTGTGGGATCTAGAGTCAATATTGGCGCTGGAACCATTACATGCAATTACGATGGTGTAAATAAGCATCAGACCATTATTGAAGATGATGTCTTTATTGGTTCGGATACTCAGTTAGTGGCTCCGGTACGTGTGGGTCGTGGCGCGACCTTGGGTGCAGGCACTACGCTCACTAAAGACGCCCCCGCCAATCAATTAACAGTCTCTAGAGCAAAGCAAATTTCTTTGCCGTGGCAACGCCCGGTGAAGATTGAGAAAAAAATCGCAGTGAAAAAGACTGCGGCGAATAAAGTGACGGCAAAGAAGACGGCAATAAAGAAGTCCGTAACAAAATCCGTAAAGGGTAAAAAATAATGTGCGGAATTGTTGGCGCCGTCTCAAAGACAAATATTGTCGATGTTCTAGTTGAAGGTCTGCGTCGCCTTGAGTATCGCGGCTATGACTCTTGTGGCTTTGCCGTTATTAATAGCGCTGATGCACGGCATCCCATTGAAAGAGCTCGCACAACAGCACGCGTTGCTGAGTTAGCTGAGCAAGGGAAAGACTTCTGCGGAACATTGGGCATTGCACATACACGCTGGGCCACCCATGGCAAGCCGGACACGCAAAATGCGCATCCACATATTTCAAATAGTTTGATTGCGGTTGTCCACAACGGCATTATTGAGAATTACGAAGCACTCCGCGCGAAATTAAAGACAGCTGGATATGTATTTGCCTCGGAGACAGATACTGAAGTCATCGCGCATTTAGTGCATCAGCAATACGTGGCAAGTGGTCAAAAAGACTTGGCTAGCTCAGTAAGGGCAGTACTGCCTAGCTTGCATGGCGCTTATGCCATTGGCGTGATTGCACAAGATAGCCCCGAAGTATTAGTTGGTGCGCGCGTGGGTTCGCCCCTCGTAGTAGCGCTCGGTGATCAAGAAAACTTCTTGGCTTCTGATGCCCTTGCATTAGCAGGTAGAGCACATTCCATGATGTACTTGGAAGAGGGTGATGTTGTCATCCTGAAGGCAGATGCAGTCCAAGTAATTGATCAAGCTGGAATAACCGTGGAACGTGAGAGCAAGCCTATGCCAGCTCAATCCGAAGCCGTTGATCTGGGCCCGTATCAGCACTACATGCAAAAAGAAATCTTTGAGCAGCCTAGAGCAATTGGCGATACGCTTGCCAATATTACGCACTTTGGTCCCGAACTTTTTGAGGCTAGCCCAGAAGATTGGAAATTATTTAATCAGATTTTGATTCTTGCTTGTGGTACTAGCTACTACTCTGCCTGTGTTGCCAAATACTGGTTAGAAGATATTGCCGGCATTCCGACGCAGGTTGAAATTGCTAGTGAGTACCGCTATCGTAATACTGTTTCAAATCCAAATACCCTGATCGTAGTGGTTTCTCAATCTGGTGAAACTGCAGATACCTTGGCGGCATTACGTCATGCCAAGAGTTTGGGCCATCGCTTCACCTTAGCCATCTGCAATGTTGCCAGCAGCGCTATGGTTCGTGAAACGAATTGGCATTTCTTGACTAAGGCTGGCACTGAAATAGGCGTTGCTTCCACTAAGGCGTTTACTACTCAGCTACTTGCTCTTTATCTCTTGACAGTCTCTATTGCCAAGCGTGCAGGCAAGATCTCGACTGAGAAAGAAAAAGACTTATTGCGCGAGTTGCGTCATTTACCAAAAGCGCTTCATGCAGTTCTGGCTTTAGAGCCGCAGATTATTGCTTGGAGTGAGGCTTTCTCTAAATGCGAAAACGCTTTGTTCTTGGGGCGTGGTTTGCATTACCCCATTGCATTAGAAGGCGCCCTAAAACTCAAAGAGATTTCGTATATTCATGCAGAGGCTTACCCTGCTGGTGAGTTAAAGCATGGCCCTCTTGCGTTAGTAACCGACAAGATGCCTGTGGTTACTATTGCTCCAAATGATGCCTTGTTGGAAAAGCTTAAATCCAATATGCAAGAAGTGAAGGCGCGTGGCGGTAAGTTGTACGTCTTTGCCGATCAAGATACCGAGATTGTGAGTAGCGAAGGTATTCATGTCATTCGTTTGCCAGAGCACTACGGAAACCTTTCACCAATCTTGCATGTGGTGCCACTGCAGCTTCTGGCATATCACACAGCCTGCGCTAGAGGCACCGACGTTGATAAGCCAAGAAATTTAGCTAAGAGTGTGACGGTCGAGTGACACCTATTTAGGACTCAAGCCTTACAGTCGAATCATTCTGAGATTTTTAACATTGACTTCCTTATGAAGTTGTGAACAAATTTAAGTATTTAAATCAGGGCTTTACGAAACCCCTCTTTGAAATTTGTGTTCAAATAACTCTTGTAAAAGAGGATATTTGTTGCAATTCATGTTTCCCAAAAAGGCACTTTCCCAATCTCGTTGGCTTGCATTAGTTTTTGCAGGATGTCTTTCTGCGTGTGCAGTTGGCCCTGATTTCAAGCAACCTGAGGCTCCGAAGACCTCGAGCTATACCGAATCCACTTTATCTAAAAAGCTGGCTACAGCCCCAGGAGTACCAGGAGGTACAGATCAAGAATTTGCAGAGGGCGCTGATATTGAGGCCGGATGGTGGGAGCTCTATAAGTCTCCCGAGCTTGATTTACTTATCAAGAAAGCCCTGCAACAAAATCCAAACTTAGGTGCTGCTGATGCTGCATTACGTGCCGCTCAAGAAAATGTGAATGCTCAAATTGGCGGTCAGTACTTCCCGGCCATTGGTGTGGGCGGCGGTGTGACCCGCCAGCTTCAACCTTCTGCTTTGTATGGCCTGCCATACGGCTCTGATACCTACAACCTCTATAACGCCACGGTGAATGTCAGCTATAAGCTTGATATTTTTGGTGGAGCACGTCGTACGGTTGAGAGCGCCAAGGCACAAGCGGAGTATCAACAGTTCCAATTGGAAAGCGCTTATCTTTCGCTCACCGCTAATATTGTGACGGGAGCCATTAAAGAAGCCGCGTTACGAGCACAAATGCAGGCAACAGAGGAGATCCTCAAGGCCCAAACCAATTTAGCTGAGGTAACAGAAAAACAGCTCATGATTGGCACCGTCTCTAAGGTCGATGTGACATCACAGAGAACTTTGGTGGCCAGTTCACAAGTCGATCTTTTTACATACGAACGTAACCTTGCCTTTGCGCGCAATCAATTGGCGGTCTATACGGGTGAGTTACCTAGCAATGCCAGCATCGCTCAATTTAATTTGAGTAGCATGCATTTGCCAGAGAGGTTGCCGCTCTCAGTTCCTTCGAGCTTGGTGCGCCAACGACCAGATGTGCGTGCTGCAGAGGCCTTAATTAAATCGACCAATGCTTTGGTGGGTGTGTCGACCGCAAACTTGTTACCGCAATTTACGATTACTGGTGCAGCTGGCTCCGCAGCCTTAACTACTGGTGCTTTATTTGGTCCAAATGCTGCCTTATGGTCAGTAGCTGGCGGCATTTTCCAGCCCTTATTTCAGGGCGGTCAACTCTTGGCGCAACGTCGTGGCGCAATTGCCAATTACGAACAAGCGGTATATCAATACCAGTCAACTGTTCTTAAGGCATTCCAAGAAGTCGCCGATGCCCTGAGAGCTTTAGAGACTGGTGCGCAAGCATTAAGGGCTGCCTCTGATGCTGAGCGCTACGCTTACGAGACCTTGGACTTAGTTCAACAGCAATACAAGTTAGGAACCGCTAGTTACTTGGCAGTTCTTTACTACCAAAATCAGTATCAGCAGGCAAAGGTGAAATCCGTATCTGCTCAAGCAACACGGTTTTCTGATACAGCAGCTTTATTTGCAGCACTAGGCGGTGGTTGGTGGAATCGTACCGGCCCAGCCTTTCAACGAAAAGACATAGCGAACAAAGATCAAAATGAAACTTCTGGAAACAATTAAGACTAAGGTTGTGGCTGGAGTACTTGCCTTGTGGGCTTGGATGCTTTCTAAGGCAGAAGAGTGGAAGCTACGCGAGAAATGTATTGCCCTTTGGGAAAAAATAAAAGGGCTGTGGGCTCGAGTTGGTCAAAAGTGGCGCAATACAAAAGCTCATGAAAAGCTGATGGCTATGGAGCCTTTACAGCGTCGCATGATCATCATGTTGTGCGGAGTCTTTTTATTGCTAGGCCTGATTTTTGGTTTTAATCAATTTAAGACTTTCATGATTAAGCATTTCATCGCAGGCATGGGATTGCCACCTGCAACAGTTTCAACCATGGTGATTGCTACAGAACCATGGCAGCCCAAGTTGACTAGCGTTGGCAACATCCGCGCCTTTAGGGGGGTTGATCTCAGTACGGAGATCGGCGGTTTAGTGCTTACCGTACCTATTAAGTCAGGTATGGATGTCAAGGAGGGTGATTTACTCATTAAGCTCAATGACGCTTCTGATGTGGCTCAACTGAATTCGTTGAGAGCCTTGGCGGATTTAGCCAAAGTGATCAATGAACGCGATAGACAGCAGTTAGCAATTCAGGCCATCAGTAAGAATGTATTTGATACCAGTAAGGCTGATGCTAAGTCTAAGCAAGCACAAGTTGAGGCTCAAATCGCACTAGTTGCAAAAAAGAATCTGAAGGCACCTTTTAGCGGGCGTGTCGGTATTGTGGCCATTAATCCAGGACAATTTGTGAATCCAGGTGATAAATTATTCACTCTGCAAACGCTGGATCCGATCTTTGTTGATTTTAATTTGCCACAAAGCAATGCAGAGCAAATTCAGGTGGGTCAAGAAATTACTGTCACTACTGATGCATTTAAAGATAAGAGCTTTACGGGAAAGATTACAGCAGTAAGCCCCAAGGTTGATGCCAACACACGCAACATTCAAGTGGAGGCACAAATTGCTAATCCTGATAAGAAGATCTTGCCTGGCATGTTTGCGAATGTGAATATTCAGCTTGGTGAGGAGGTGAAGTTATTGACCATGCCACAGACGGCTGTAACCTATAACCCTTACGGCTCTACTGTATTTATTGCCAAACCAACAGGCAAAAAAGATAAGCAAGGTAACCCCGCTTTAGAGGCTCAGCAGGTGTTTGTAACCACGGGACTGACGCGTGGAGATCAGGTATCGATTCTCAAGGGGGTTGAAGAGGGGGCAACGATCGTAACGAGCGGTCAACTGAAGTTAAAGAATGGCACACCACTCATTGTTAATAATAAGGTGCAGCCGGCAAACTCACCTAATCCTAAGCCGCAGGAATAAACAGTAGATGAAATGGACTGACATATTTATCCGCAGGCCAGTGTTATCACTGGTAGTGAGTGCGCTTGTATTGGTATTTGGCTTGAAAGCCCTGGGCTCTTTGCCAGTGAATCAATATCCGCAAACGCAGAATGCGATTGTGACTATTACGACTGCATACTATGGTGCAGATCCAGAAACGATTGCTGGCTTTATTACGCAGCCACTAGAGGCTTCAGTTGCGCAGGCACAGGGTATTGATTACCTCTCATCCACTAGCGTGAGTGGTGTATCAACGATTATTGCCACTTTGAAGTTGAACTATGACTCGAATGCAGCCCTCACGCAGATACAAACCCAAATTAGTGCCGTTAAGAATCAGTTGCCGCCGCAAGCTCAGCAACCTGTATTGACGGTACAGGTAGGACAGTCCACCGCTGCAATGTATATGGGCTTTTATAGTGATGACATTCCAAACAATGCTATTACTGACTATTTGTTGCGAGTTGTAAAACCTAAGCTGGATTCTGTAGAGGGCGTACAGAATGCAGAAATTACCGGCGGTAGAAAGTTTGCTTTACGTGCTTGGCTTGATCGTGAAAAGATGGCTGGGCTTGGGGTTGGTGCCGATGATGTCTACAGCGCAATGTCTGCCAATAACTATTTATCAGCTGTAGGTAGCACCAAGGGCGATATGGTCGCCGTAGATTTAGTGGCTGGTACTGACTTGCATACCTTAGATGAGTTCCGCAAGCTAGTCATTAAAAAAGACGGTGTGAATATTGTCTATCTCGATCAAGTGGCAACAGTCAATCTAGGTTCTGAGGACTACAACACTAATGTGGCATTTAGTGGCAAAAAATCGGTCTTTATAGCAATCAAAGTAGCCCCTCAAGCCAATCTATTAGATGTGGCTCAGCGGGTACGAGATGTCGTCCCTGAACTTCAAAGGCAACTGCCCATTGGCATGACTGGCAAAATTGTTTATGACTCAACAATGTTTATTACTAGCTCTATTGACGAGGTGGTAACTACATTACTCGAGGCTTTATTGATTGTGACTGTTGTAATTTACCTATTCCTGGGTAGTTATCGTGCTGTTGCAGTTCCCGTGATTGCAATGCCGCTCTCCTTAATCGGCACCTTTTTCTTAATGCAGGTCTTAGGTTACTCAATTAACTTGCTGACCCTTTTGGCGTTAGTGCTGGCGATTGGCTTGGTGGTGGATGATGCCATCATTGTGGTGGAGAATGTCGACCGCCATATGAAAGAGGGTAAATCTCCACTCGAGGCTTCTTTGATAGCAGCACGTGAATTGGGCGGTCCCATTTTGGCAATGACGGTGGTATTGATTGCGGTATATATCCCAATTGGTTTCCAGGGCGGCTTAACGGGTGCGCTATTTACTGAGTTTGCTTTTACCTTGGCTAGCGCGGTAGCGGTGTCAGGCTTGATCGCTTTAACGCTGTCGCCTATGATGTGCTCCCGCATCTTTACTGAAGAACAAGAAGCATCACCATTTGTACAAAAAATTGATCGTATCTTCGAGAAGGTGCATCACAGCTATCAAACTACTTTACGTAATCTTCTCAGTACATGGCAGGTCATCATTGTGATGGGTGTCATTTTACTGGGTGGCGTAGCTTATTTGTATGCCACTGCTCGCGCTGAATTGGCGCCTACTGAAGACCAGGGCATTGTCTTAATGCAGGCTTCTGGGCCACCCAATAGTACGGTCAATCAAATGCAGACGTATGCTGATCAGATTTATCAGATTGCTAGTGCAGAGCCTGAGTATGAGCAGATATTTCAGATTACTAGCCCAACCAGTAGTTTTGGTGGAGTGTTGCTAAAGGACTGGAATCAGCGTAGTCGTAACGCCACAGCATTCCAACAAGATATGCAGAATAAGTGGAATACGATTGCTGGCGCTCGCGTCGCAGCGTTTCAGTTCCCAGCTTTACCTGGTGCTCAAGGCCTGCCTGTGCAGGTTGTGATTACTACGACTGAGTCCTATGATCAGCTTAATGAGGTCTCTCAGGCAGTGCTAGACAAAGCGCGACGTAGTGGCAATTTTTTCTTTGTTGATTCTGATCTAAAGATCGATAAGCCTCAGGACGTATTGGTCATTGATCGAGAAAAAGTAGCCGCACTAGGCATGACCCAACAGCAAGTGGGTGCGGCATTATCAGCTGCACTTGGCGGTGGATATGTGAACTACTTCTCAGTCTCTGGACGCTCTTACAAGGTTATTCCGCAAGTCAAGCAAATTGACCGACTCAATCCTGATCAGATTTTGGATTACTACATTCGTACACCTAGTGGCGCCATGATTCAGGCGCGGACGATTGCTTCGATTAAGCAAAAGGTCGTTCCTCAGTCTATTAATCACTTTCAGCAATTAAATTCCGCCACGATTTCTGGTGTGAGTACACCCTTTATTTCTCAAGCAGATCTATTGGAGTACATGCGCCAGACTTTGAAAGAGGTTGCGCCGAGCGGTTACAGCATGGACTACGCAGGGCCTTCACGTCAGTTCATGGCTGAGTCTGGCGGCTTCTTGGTGACGATGTTCTTTGCGATTTTGATTGTGTTCTTAGTGCTGTCTGCACAGTTTGAAAGTTTCCGCGATCCGATCGTGATTCTAGTCTCTGTACCGCTGGCTTTATTTGGTGCATTGATCTTTATTAACCTAGGCTTCACAACGCTCAACGTCTATACGCAGGTGGGTTTAGTGACGCTCATGGGTCTGATTAGTAAGCACGGTATTTTGATTGTTGAGTTCGCCAATGAATTGCAAGTTGCTGGACGTAGTAAGTTAGATGCAATTATTGAGGCCAGTAGTGTTCGTCTCAGACCAATTTTGATGACAACTGCTGCAATGGTCTTGGGTGTTGTGCCACTGGTGATTGCTTCTGGTGCTGGAGCTGCTGGACGTCAGTCAATGGGTATTGTGATCTTTACGGGTCTATCGATTGGTACACTCTTTACCTTGTTTGTTGTGCCTGCCATGTATCTTTTCATCGGCGCTGATCACCACGCAAGGAAGTTTAAGCAGGAGTAAGTATTCAAGTGGTAGTCTGGAAATAAAAAAGGTGAATCATGTTCACCTTTTTTATTGAGCTCATGGAGCAAGAGCGATTGACTACTTACTTAATAATATTCAGTTCCTTTTCTGCAATCTCACTGAAATTAGTCTCCGTTTCCAAACGCTTTAACCAGGCATTGATATTGACCAACTCTGGCCGTATGCCAGTTTTTTCGGGAAAGGCCTGATTCAGTAATATCCAGCGATGTACACAAAGGGCTAGCGCAATATCGCCAATATGAAATTGATTCCCAGAGCAATACTTCTGATTGGCCAAGGTTTGGTCTAGCAAGCTCAGCAAGCTATTTGTATTTTGATAAGACTTGAGGATGGCATCGTAATTGCGCTCTGCCTCAGGCACGCGAGTTAATCCTAGGAAGGGGTTTCGCAGCGATGGCCACATCGTACCCACTTGCCAATCAAGCCACTTTTCAGAACCATACTGACTAGCAATATCAGCAGGAAAGCGTTTTTGTTTATCGTACTGGCGCGCTAGGTAGCGTAGGATGGTATTTGATTCCCAAAGGATGAGATCACCGTCTTCTAAGGTTGGAACAAGACCATTGGGATTTAGTTTTAAAAACTCTGGACTGCGATTAAGGCCAAAGTGAAGGCCTGCGTCGATGCGCTCAAAATCCTTGCCTTCCTCAAGTCCTAACTCAGAAAGACACCACAGAACCTTTTGCACATTAATAGAGCTTTTCCTTCCCCATAAACGCATCATGGCATTTCCTTTGTTGTACTTTAAGGTGAATTAAGCGGTTTTGCTTTCGGCTAAATCGAGACCCATGAATTGACTATGGGCAAAAATCAGTGGCTTACGCTCAGGATGATTTTTTAAGCTTAAGACTTTAGCGACGATGATATTGTGATCACCACCAGTATGAACTGACACGGTTTCACACTCATAGTACGCAACACAACCATTGATCTGCTCAAGTCCGCTGTTAGTGGTTTGGTGAGAAACGGTGTCAAATTGCTTTTCTTTGACTTTAGCAAAATGCATTGCCAAACTCTCCTGGGAGCGTTCAAGCACATGAATGAGTTGCTTATGACCTACCTCAAAATGCGGCATCAGGCGCGAATGTTGATTCAGGCTCCACAAAATCAGTGGTGGCTCTAAAGAGACGGTATTAAATGAGCTGATGGTAATACCGTGGGCTTGCCCCTCGGCATCTAAACAGGTAATGACTGTGACCCCCGTTGCAAAAGATCCAAATCCAGTGCGAAGTTCTTGGGTGCTAAATGGGGTCATCTATCGCTTGCTTATTTAACTTCAGCTTTTTTCTCAGGCTCAATACTCGTGCCTGGAATGGGGGTTAACACTTCATTCTCTTCAGCTTTAACGCATTTAAAGCGATATTCATTACCCGCCTTAGACAGGAAGCTAGCCCCCGCATAAAAATCGCCTTTGCAAGTCTTGGTCGCAAAGTCCATAACGCTCTGAGGATCAGCGCTGGAAGTAATTAGACGCATGTTGCCCATCGACATATTGATCTGGGTGGAATAGCAGCCAGAGAGCAGTGAGCCAGAAAGTGCAGTTAATAGTAGAATTTTTTTCATGGAAACCTCCATAATCAACAATGCTCGTTAGGATAAACCCTTTAGGGATTTGTTGTGGGGAATTACAGCGCTAAAAAAGGAATGGATATGTTTAAAGCTATTTTGGTAAACAAAGATGATCAGGGTTACCGAGCTGAGTTGGCTCTGGTTGATGAGGCTAGCCTCCCCGAGGGTGAGGTTAAGGTCAAGGTTCTCTACTCCACCTTAAATTACAAAGATGGCTTGGCAATTACAGGCAAAGGCCCTGTGGTGCGAAGCTTTCCAATGGTTCCTGGCATTGATTTTTCGGGTGAAGTGCTTGAAAGCAGCAGTCCAGACTTTAAGGCTGGGGATATGGTGCTTCTCAATGGTTGGGGTGTGGGTGAGGGTCACTGGGGTGGATTGGCTCAGATGGCTCGTGTCAAGGCTGACTGGCTCATTCCGCTGCCGAAAGGCTTTACAGCCAAGCAGGCCCTAGCAATTGGTACTGCCGGCTATACGGCCATGCTGTGTGTCATGGCTTTACAGAAGCATGGTTTAAAGCCTGGTGACGGTGAGGTCTTGGTCACTGGCGCGGCTGGCGGGGTTGGCAGCTTTGCAATTACCTTGTTAAGTAAGCTGGGCTTTAAGGTAGTGGCCAGCACGGGTCGTATGGCTGAAGCAGATTATTTAATGAAATTGGGTGCTGCAGAAGTGATTGATCGGGCTACTCTATCTGCACCAGGAAAACCGCTGGCAAAAGAGCGTTGGGCTGCAGTGGTCGATAGCGTTGGCAGTCATACTTTAGCGAATGCTTGTGCTCAAACGAAGAGTGACGGAGCCGTAGCGGCGTGCGGTCTTGCGCAGGGGATGGATTTTCCATCGAGCGTTGCTCCCTTTATTTTGCGCGGCGTGACTTTATATGGCGTTAATAGTGTGACTGTGCCACGCGCAAAGCGGATTGCCGCCTATGAGCACTTAAGTCAATTGGTTGACCTTAAAACCTTGGAAGAGATCTCTCATGAGATCAGTCTGGAAGAGTCGATTCACTATGCGGCAGAATTAATGGCTGGTAATGTGCGCGGACGCCTGATTGTCGATGTGAATAAATAACATTTCCGATGAATGCGAATTGCTTATTAAGTTTGCTCAGGTTTGCGCCCAGTCAGTTGTTCGCATACTTTGAGCTTCTCGGGGTCTGAGAGCTCTGACCACTCTGCAATCTCACCAAGGGTGCGATAACAGCCACGGCAATAGCCATTCTCTGGATTCATATCGCACCAATTGATGCAGGGTGATGGAATGGGTATCAAAGCAAACCTAGAGTTAGAAAAATGAATATTAATTATGAATACTAAAAATCAATCAAGCCCAGACAATTCTCTTCATTATCCCTTAGGAGATGTTCTGCCGGAGAGTGGTACCACGATGGAAGTGGCTCCAGGAGTGTATTGGCTCAGAATGCGTTTACCTTTTGCATTGGACCATATTAATTTGTGGCTGTTGCGTGATGAGCTTGATGGAGTCCAAGGCTGGACGATTATCGATTGCGGTATTGCGAATGATGAAACACGTACGTCATGGGAGCAAATTTTTACCTCTCAGCTTCAAGGTCTCCCAGTATTGCGTGTACTTGTGACCCATATGCATCCTGATCATATTGGGCTGGCGCAATGGTTATGTGAGCGCTGGCATGTACCCCTGTGGATCTCTATGACCGACTATTTAACGGCGCAGTGGTTAAGCCATAAAGAGGGTGGCGCTGCAGTAGGCATGCGAGCAGGTGGCGGGGGCTCAGCAGATCATTTTCAAAAGCATGGTTTAAGTGCCCCTGAAGATTTGGAGAAAATTCGGGCGCGTTCAAATTACTATAGCAATATGGTGCCAGGCGTTCCGCGTCAATATCGTCGCATTATTGATGGTGAGGTGATCGTGATCGGCGGCCATGGTTGGCGAGTCATTATGGGTTATGGTCATGCACCTGAGCATGCCTCCTTATTTTGCAAAGAACTTGGCGTATTGATATCAGGTGATATGTTGCTGCCGCGTATTTCGACCAATGTCAGTGTTTATGACGCAGATCCTGACGCAGATCCACTAGGATTGTATCTAGACTCTTTGGATCAATATTTGCCGCTACCGGACGACACCCTGGTACTGCCATCACATGGCAAGCCGTTTACGGGTATGAAACCGCGTATTGAACAATTAAAGACTCATCATGATGAGCGTCTAGCAGACACTCTTGGCGCATGTAAAAAACCGGCTCATGCTCGAGAGCTTGTGCCGGTGTTGTTTAAGCGTGAATTAGATATTCACCAAATGACTTTTGCGATGGGTGAGGCTATTGCCCATCTGAATTACCTACTTCGTCGAGGTAGGTTGCGTCGCCAGCTTTGCGACGACGGCGTGTTGCGGTTTTCCGTGGTTTAGAGCTGCTGGTCTTAGTGCCTGAAGATTCACTGGCACTAGTTGCAGCTGCCCCTGCAGCAGATACCGCGTCACCGAAGGATTTAAGCGCCATCATGGTGGCATGTTGCACTTCAAGCCCCTGAATGGTGGATTTGAGAATGTTGAGGTTGAGATTTAGCCAGCTTTCAACGCTTTTGAGGTCTTTGATGCGTTTTTCAAGCTCATCAACATCTAGACCTGGAAAAGCAGCTCCAAAGCCACCAGTAGACTTAGAGGCGTCTGTGGTAAAGGGGAATTGACCTGGCATTTGGCCAGCTACTCCCTGCCCCCACATTGTTTTAAACATTTCAAGGCTTTGATTGAATTCTGGCATTGCTCCGAACATATAGACCCCGGGTTAGATAAAAAGGTGGCTTTACCAATAGAATAAGGGATTCTAG
>CAIOIX010000431.1 GCA_903858445.1 uncultured beta proteobacterium | reverse complement strand
GGAATATCCGCAAGGGAGGGTAAAGAATTAGTCATTGAGGCTGAACAGTATTAGGTTATTCGCCAAATAATTTTTGACGTAGTTCGCGACGCTCTTGAGCTTCAAGAGATAAATTTGCGGTCGGTCTTGCAATTAAACGGTTCAAGCCAATTGGCTCACCAGTCTCTTCACACCAACCATAGTCGCTAGACTCAATACGCCCCAAAGCCTGCTCTACTTTTTTAAGTAGTTTACGTTCACGATCGCGAGTACGCAATTCAAGCGCATGCTCTTCCTCAATCGTTGCACGATCCGCTGGATCGGGCACTAAAATATTTTCACGAAGATGCTCAGTGGTCTCTGACGCATTCTTCAAAATGTCATTTTTGAGAGTCAATAATTTTTGACGGAAAAAGTCTAACTGGGCTGCATTCATGTAGTCCTTGTCAGACATTTTGAGCAATTCGGCCTCAGTCAAGGGAGCACCCTTTGCAGCCTTGCTAACTTTTGGAGCTGCTGCAGTTTTTATTGCTGTTTTTACCGTCATTTCATTCTTTCCATGGGTTTGAAGCATTATTGCCTCATTCTGCCAAAGTTTTACGACCTTTTATCAATATTGACCGTGGCGGCGGATTGTAACCGAATCCGCCTAGACCAAACACCCTTCTAGCCCAGCCAACAGGGTGTCCTTAGGCAAATCAATGCCAATAAAGACCATGCGGGTTTGTTTGGGCTCAACCCCCCAAGGACCAGCCATATCACTACCCATCATCTGGTGAACCCCCTGAAATACCACTTTTCGGTTGCTTCCCTTCACATAAAGCACGCCTTTATAGCGCAACATCTTCTCTCCAAAGACCTCCAAAATGCCGCCCAAGAAGTCTTCCAGTTTTTTATGATCAAAGGGTTTATCACTACGAAAAACAAAGGATTGAATACGGTCTGTATGCCCCGCATGCCCATGATGGTCGTGACTATGATCATGTCCGCACTGACTGTGATCGTGGTGGTCGTGACCATGGTCATCCTGCTCCAAGAAGTGGGGGTCAATGTCCAGTTTGGCATTTAAATTGAAGCCCTTGAGATCTAAAACGGCCTCAAGAGGCACAACCCCTTTAGAAATCCCAGAAATAGGCGCCCGAGGGTTCATGTGCATTAAGCGAGCACGCAATGCGTCCACCTCAGCAGGATTCACCAGATCTGTCTTCGTAATAAAAATTTGATCCGCAAAGCCGACTTGGCGCTGGGCTTCCTCATGCTCGGTGAGCTGCTGCTGACCATGTTTGGCATCCACCAGAGTTACAACAGCATCTAAAACATAGTGGTCAGCTACATCGTCATCCATGAAGAAGGTCTGGGCAACCGGCCCAGGATTAGCGACGCCAGTGGTCTCAATGATGACCCGGTCAAAACTGATCTTCTTATTCTTGCGCTGCTCCCATAACGCATTCAGGGCATCAACCAGATCGCCGCGAATCGTGCAGCAAATACAGCCGTTACTCATCTGCACAATATTTTCCTGATTGTCCTGAACCAAGATGTCGTTATCAATGTTCTCCTCGCCAAACTCGTTTTCAATCACGGCAATTTTCTTGCCGTGCTGTTCGGTGAGGATGTGCTTGAGCAAGGTAGTTTTGCCGCTACCCAAAAAGCCCGTCAGAATCGTTACTGGAATTAATGCCATTGTGGATCCATTCAAAATCTAGAAGTAAATCATTCCCTCGCAGGGGAAACCATGTATCTTACCGAGTTCCTCAACCTTTGCCAGCCTTTGCTCGAGGATGGGCTTTGTCATACGCCTGAGCTAGGTGCTGAAAATCCAAAGACGTATAAATCTGGGTACTTGCAATACTGGCATGACCCAGCATCTCTTGTACTGCACGTAAGTCCTGCGAGGATTGCAACACATGGCTTGCAAAGCTATGACGCATCATATGAGGGTGCACATGGGTTGGCAAGCCAGCGCGCATCGCCAGGGTACGTAAACGCGCTTGGACAGTACGAGGGGGCAAGCGACTACCTGTAGCAGAAATAAATAATGCGGGAGATTGCTGGGCATACTCGGCACTATCCCGCAGATCTCGCCATACTTGCAGCGAACTCATAGCTGGCGCGCCAACTGGAACCGAGCGACGCTTGCCACCCTTACCTAAAACAGTGACTTCAGCGGCATCCCAATCAAGCCATCCAGCAGACTCATGTTGACGGTCCTTGCTCTGCATCACATCAATGCCCAAAAGCTCTGAAAGACGCAACCCGGAGGAGTAAAGTAAATCCACAATCGCAGCATCTCGCACAGACTCGAGATCTTTCTTCTCTTTTGCCTCATGAACTGCCTGACTAACCAATGCCAAAGCCTGCTCTACTGATAAGGCTTTAGGTAATGACTTTAGGCGTTTGGGCGCCTTGACATCGTCTACTGGATTGGCGCTTAATTTAACCTGTGCCCTACCCACCTGAGCGTCTCTGCGGGCCTCTTTTTCAGTTAACCAGTCATACCAACCACGCCAAGCGGAAAGACCCCTAGCAATAGTTCTAGAGGACTTGCCTTGAGCGTGCCATCGGCTGGCCCAGCGACGTACCTGGGCATTGCCAACCTTTAATAATTCAATAGAGTCATCAGCGGCAAAAAGTTGTAGCTCGGTTAAGTCAGTACGATACGCTTTGAGGGTGTGCGGAGATAGCTGACGCAATACATGTAACTCGTGCAAATACTCTTGCACGAGTGGATGCAGTTCAGTCGGCTGAAGCTTCATAAGCCTGGACGCGATCCAAAGCTGCAGCGGTTAACTCAGCGATTTGACGCAAATAGAAAGCGCCCATGTCCGCAGTAAAACGAGACTCGTCCTTGCTAGCCAACAAGAGTACCGCTGGGGCCTGAGCTGTTGAGCCACCCTTTCCCAAAGGTAAGCCAATGGCCACCATGCTTTGCCAATCTGGATCGATCGTCGTTTGAGTGGCTAATAAATCAACGCTAGCTGCAGCAAGCTCTTTTGCGGACCCACACAAGGGGGTATCAATCCAAGGGCCGAAAGCATTATTTGGCGCCAGAATTTGTGCTGCATCCACCTCAAAGACATCGGCTAAGCCAGTTGTCACAGCAGTCTCTACATCAGCCCGATTATTAGCACGCATTAAACGCAGCAACCATGAGACCAAGCCTTGCTGGGTTTTATCGTTGCGACTGCCAAAGTGCAGCATCTCGCTTAAACGACGATTGAGCTCCTGATTTTGGGTGCGCAAGATGGTCATTTGACGCTCTTGCAATGAGATCGCGCGATCCTCATGAGGATGCTTCAAACGAATCTCATGCAATAGATTGGCATAACGTTCAAAGAAGCCCGGGGTTGCGCGCAACCACTCGGCCACCAACTCTTCTTGTTCTGCTTGCTTTGAATCAATTGCACTCATCTATTTCTTTCTCAATATTACGATTGCTGAATAACTTATTTTGATTTAACCCAGCTTCTTACGGAGCAATTCATTTACTTGACCTGGATTAGCCTTGCCCTGTGATGCCTTCATAATTTGACCAACTAGAGCATTAAATGCTTTTTCTTTACCAGAGCGGAACTCATCAACAGATTTTTCATTGGCTGCCAGCACCTTATCAATCATGGCCTCCAACTCGCCACTGTCGCTAATCTGCTTCAGCCCTTTGATATCGATAATGTGATCAACTGTGCTGATTGCTTTTCCTGACAAAGCCTCTTCCCACAAAATGGCAAAGATGTCTTTTGCAATCTTGTTGGAGATGGTGCCATCTGCAGTACGAGTTAATAGTGACGCTAAATGTTCAGCCCGCAAAGGAGCATTTGCTGCGGCAATACCCGCGCGGTTTACAGAAGAAGCGAATTCACCCGCAATAAGATTTGCGGCTGCTTTTGCCAAAGACTTGCCTACAATGGCTATTAAGTCCTCAAATACTTTTGCAGTATCGCGGTCTTGTGTAAGCAATTGCGCGTCATAAGCGCTCAGACCAAATTCGTCCTGCCATTGCTTACGCAATTGCGCTGGCAATGCTGGCATCTTGCTACGCACGTCCGAAATCCATGCGTCATCAATCACCACGGGCAACAAATCAGGGTCTGGGAAGTAGCGGTAATCGTTTGCATCTTCTTTGCTGCGCATGCTGCGTGTTTCTTGACGATCAGGATCATATAAGCGCGTTTCCTGCACAACCCTGCCACCATCTTCGATCAACTCAATTTGGCGACGCACCTCATACTGAATCGCCTCTTCCAAGAAACGGAAAGAATTTAAATTTTTGATCTCACATCGCGTACCAAACTCAAGTTGACCTATAGGGCGCACTGAAACATTGGCATCACAGCGGAAGGAGCCTTCTTGCATATTGCCATCGCACACACCCAACCACATTACCAAGCCATGTAACGCTTTTGCATAGGCTACAGCTTCTGCAGCGCTACGCATAACAGGCTCAGTAACAATTTCCAACAATGGAGTGCCCGCACGGTTTAAATCGATGCCACTAGAGGCTTCACCATGTGGGCCAGTAAAGTCCTCTTCATGGACTGATTTACCGGCATCTTCTTCCATGTGCGCACGGGTAAGCTCCACCACTTTCACCTCGTCACCCACCAAGATTTCAAGCTGGCCACCAATGACCACGGGGAGCTCCATCTGACTAATTTGATAGCCCTTGGGCAAGTCTGGATAGAAATAGTTCTTCCGCGCAAAAATACTAGCCGGCGATATCTTGGCGCCAACAGCCAGTCCAAAGCGAATCGCATGCTCCACTGCTTGACGATTCAACACAGGCAACACCCCTGGCAAAGCTAGGTCTACTGGACATGCCTGCGTATTGGGTTCTGCACCAAAGCGTGTACTTGCGCCACTAAAAATCTTCGATTGTGTTTTTAATTGCGCGTGCGTCTCTAAGCCAATAACGACTTCCCATTTCATCATGCCACCTCGCCAGCTTGTCGCAAGTGCCAATCGCTGGCCTGCTGATATTGATGCGCCACTTGTAATAAGCGTGCTTCAGAAAAATAGTTGCCAATTAATTGCATGCCAATTGGCAAATTATTAGAGCTAAAGCCACATGGAACGCTCATCGCTGGCAGCCCCGCCAAATTAGTCGAGAGGGTATAAATGTCTTCCAAGTACATTTGTACTGGATCTTTTGATTTCTCACCTAAACGCCATGCAACATCAGGCGCTACTGGACCAAGGATGACATCACACCGATTAAATGCTGCTTGAAAATCAGCTGCAATAATGCGGCGAATCTTTTGGGCTTGCAAATAGTAAGCGTCGTAATAGCCATGACACAACACATAGGTGCCAATTAGGATGCGACGCCTTACTTCGGCACCAAAACCCTCAGTGCGAGACTTCTGGTACATATCCCCTAAATCACGATACTCGCTGGCACGATGGCCATAACGTACGCCATCGAAACGACTTAAGTTACTAGAAGCTTCTGCGGGGGCTAAGACGTAATACACTGGAATCGATAGCTTTGTTTTAGGCAGGCTCACTTCTACCAGTTGAGCGCCTAGCTCTTGCAGGGCTTTGGCTGCAGAGTTGACGGATTTAGCAACATCTTCTGCCAAGCCTTCGGCAAAAAACTCCTTAGGCAAACCAACCCGCAAGCCTTCTAAAGGTTTTACAGGGTTCGTATCACCCACTTTCCAAGGTTGATTAAGGTGGCGACCGTAATCTTCGCCAGAATCCGCCAATGAGGTGGAATCGCGGGGATCATGCGAGGACATCGCTGATAACAATAAAGCGCAATCTTCAGCAGTTTTGCCCATGGGGCCAGCCTGATCCAAAGAAGATGCGTAGGCAATCATGCCGTAACGCGAAACGCGCCCATAACTTGGTTTGATGCCAGTTAAGCCACAAAAAGAGGCGGGCTGGCGGATAGAGCCGCCCGTATCGGTGCCAGTAGCAATCGGAGCCAAACCAGCCGCTACCGCCGCTGCAGAACCCCCAGAAGAGCCACCAGAAACATGCTCAGAGTTCCAGGGATTTAAGACGGGTCCATAGGCAGAGTTTTCATTGGAAGATCCCATGGCAAACTCATCCATATTTGTCTTGCCTAAGCAAACCATGCCAGCGCCATTTGGATTCTCTTCACTCGGAATACCCAAATTCGCAACGACCGTTGCATCAAAGGGGCTGAGGTATCCCTCCAAGATTTTGGAGGCGGCGGTCGACTTCCACCCCTTAGTAACAAATACATCTTTATGGGCAATAGGGATGCCAGTTAACTTGCCAGATTTACCTGAAGAGATAAGATTATCGGCTGCAGATGCTTGTTCTAAACTTAAGTGAGCATTCACATCAAGATAGGCATTCCAGTGCTTTCCAGACTCAATTCTGTCTAAAAAGTACTGAGTCAGCTCCGTACTAGAAACCTCTTTTGCAGCAAGGGCTTTTGCCATTAAGGCGATAGGGGTTTTATGCCAACTCATTCAATCACCCGCGGGACTAAAAAATAACCATCTTGTTGAGCAGGGGCAGACTGCATGTTTTCAGCGCGATGGTCTGACTCCGTCACCCGATCAATTCTCAAAGGCTGCGCCAAGTCACGCAGGAAGAGGATGGGGTGAGCTAAAGGCTCAAGACCGCTGGTATCGACGGCTTGCATCTCCTCAACCAAAGCAAAAATAGCCTGTAATTGAGGCAAAACTGCCTCGGCTTCTGCCTGGTTTAACTCAAGCCTGGAAAGGTGCGCAATGCGCTGGACATCATCAAGTTTCATGGGGCGCTAGAGTATCATTCCTATATATATTTATTAACACTTACTATTTTCCCACTACATCATGTTTGGTTTTTTCCGCAGCTACTTTTCTAATGACCTAGCCATTGACCTAGGAACCGCAAATACTTTAATTTATATGCGTGATCGGGGTATTGTGCTTGATGAACCCTCTGTTGTGGCAATTCGGACAGAAGGCGGC
>CAIOIX010000430.1 GCA_903858445.1 uncultured beta proteobacterium | reverse complement strand
GGGGGAATTTTGGGGGATTAAGCTTCCAATTGGGTTTAATTTCGGAGAATTAAACAGAAAGGATATATTGCAAACCCTTGTATTTATTACTTGTTACTTTTTTAGTGGAATTAAAAAGTAATCTTTGGTGCCCGAGGCCGGCACCCACAAGGGTTATTGGCAAAGGTTCCCAACGGTATTGGGGGAATTGTGGGGGGAATCTTTAAATTTAGACATTAATTGTTGCGCTCTGTATATGAATTGGGCAACAGGAATTGTAAGCCCCGCACAGAGTTGAGGCAGGAGAAAACAAGGTTTAATTAATTTTCCCATAAATTCATTAAAGATTATGAAATTCATTACGTTATAGAAGATATACGCCCTGTAAATGATGGTTCGGTCAGCATTTCACGAAATTGAGCTCGGTAGTTGCGGTCTACGTACCCACTCCGTTGCATTTTATGCAATCACACCTTGTAGCAAGGGGTGATGGTTTGGCTTTGATTATTTTTAACAATTGAGCCAATTAATAGAAAAAATGTATCGAAATATCCGATCAGAGCAAATAATCGTGAACGCAATCACTTCCCCGCCCCCAACGTCATTAGTGAATGGCAATAATATTCAGCAACAAATATTAACTGCATATGTATTTCAATCAATGACCGATGATTGGAAAAAATTAATTTGGCCGTTTATTTTATTAAGCACTTTATTTTTAAGCTTAAATAGTATTGCATTAGCCCAAGCCCACGAAGAGCCAAAAAATTCATTAAGTTTTGCATCGGCACTTAGCCCGGAACTTAGTTATGACTCTGTATTACCGAAAACAACGTCTATGTTAAATACTTCAAACCGTGTAACAGCCTTAAACCTGCCTCGAGATGATCGGGAGATTTCCCTTATATCCGTACCTGAGCCAAATGAGTCCTTCTCTGATGGTGGCATAAGTGCCTCAATAGCATCGGGCCTTGGATATGGATTTATCGGAATGGTTGTAGCAGATCTAATCCCCGCCATGGTTGTATTTGCTTATCGACAGGGTAAAAAAGCCGTTAATTCAGCAGTTAGTAAAGAGTAATTCAAAAAAGGAGAATAAAAAATGGCAAATGAATTAGATGAAGCATCTGGGCCAATTAATGCCGAGGGACGCGATGTTAATGTAATTAATAAACAAATCGCAATAGAGGTAGGTGTTGGTTCAAAACTCTTCGAAATCGCCCTGTGGATTTTGGGGCCAGCAATTGGATTAATTGCTTTATTCACTGGATTACTTCCACAGATGGAAGCTATTGTTCTTACTGCTTTAGGGGTATTACCAGGTCTTATTTTCCAGTTGCTGAAAGTTAATGCCTTGGCCTATTTACGCAAACTTCAACAAAAAATTCAGGCGGATGCCTCTCAAATTGATAATTATCTAGAGCAACGGGTCATCGTTTTACAAAACGTGGTTGGATTGATTGAAAAGTCCATTGAGTTTGACAAGGATGTCATGAAGACTGTGACCGCCTATCGCAGTGGTCATAGCCCATCATCAGATATACAACGCAATGAAACATCACAACAGATAGATGGCCTTTTTTCACACATTAATGTCGCCTTTGAGGCTTATCCGGATCTTAAAGCTCATGCAGCATTGGCTGATGCCATGAGACAAAATAGCTACCTCCAAAAGGAAATCACCGCTGCGAGAGCCCTTTATAACGACACCCTCTCAATTTGGAATCAAGATATCTTTTCTTGGCCCACAAAGCAAATTGTGGCTGCCAAGGCTGGATATACAACCCGCATACCCTTTACTGCATCAGCCGAGACTAAGGCGGCGGCAAGAGGTAAATTCTTTTGATTGAAGATCTACATAAACCCGTCGAGGAGTACAAATCTTACTTAAAAGATGCTCACGCACGCAATACGGCGGCGTTATTTGAAGAATTAGTTAAAAAATCTAGCGTAGATGAAGCTACTAATATTCAAACAAATATTGAAATAAGGACGCTTGAAACAAAGATTTTCAATGGAAACTCCTACGGGAAAAAATGGCGAACATTTCGGCTTATAGCCTTTGCATTACTTATAGCTAGCGCTTATTTTGTTTCAGATCAGTATTCGATTTGGTGGATCATGGGACCCATAGTGGTTTTTGCACCTGTGATTTACAAGATCAGTAGAATAATTGCCGAGGCCAATACCCGTGTTGAGCAACTTGAAAAAGAGCGCAATGCCAAGCTTGATGAAGCATGGGCACAAATGGCGTCTTTAAACAATCTTTATGATTGGGATGCTGTATCTAAGTTGGTTCAACAAACAATGCCTCGAATTGAACTTGATCCCTACTTTACAAATGGGCGCCTAGCTGAGCTACATAACATCTTTGGATTAAATGATGAATTCAATCATGATGACCGATCCATCATCTTTTCACATAGCGGAGTCATAAATGGCAATCCATTTGTACTTGCGCGCACTTTAGAACATTCGATGGGGTGGCAAACTTATCACGGCTCTCTCAACATCAGCTGGACCGAATGGGAGACTGATTCAGATGGTCACTCAACCACGGTTACTAAACATGAAACTTTGCATGCGTCAGTTACCAAGCCTTATCCGAATTACTGCAATGACACATTCATTATTTTCGGTAACGAAGCCGCACCCGACCTCTCATTTAGCCGGCAGCCCTCGAACCTATCAAAATTGGATGATGGCTTTTTTGATAATTTTCGAAAAAAACGTGCAGTAAAATTACTAGAGAAAAAAACTCGCGATTTAGAAAATAACTTTACCATTATGTCCAATCGAGAATTTGATTCTTTGTTTGGGGCTACCGATCGTAATCATGAGGTTCAATTTAGACTACTCTTTACACCATTGGCCCAACAAGAAATGCTTAACTTACTTAAAGATAAGGAGGTGGGATTTGGAGACAGTTTCGAATTTGAAAAAAAGCAGATGATCAATATGGTTACGCCAAGCCATATGAAATTAATTGATATTAGTGGCAATCCAGAGTTGTTTCATAGCTATGACATAACTAGCGCGCGGATTTTTTTTAATGTGTATCACCATTATTTATTTAAGTCATTATTCTTCGGGATTGCGCCAATTTTGGCAATCCCCCTATATCAACAACACCGCTCTCATGTTGATATCTATAAAGATAGTGATTCCAGTAAATCTTGCTTTTGGGAGCATGAGGCTATTGCGAATTATTTTGGGGGTGAATCATTTGAACATCCATCTTGCATTACCAAAAGCATTTTAAAAACACAATCAAAAACTAGGTCAGATGGAACTCAAGAGGTAAGGGTTACAGCATCCGGTTTCAGGGGCGAAAGCCGTACAGATTTTGTATCGGTTAGAGGTGGCGATGGCCACAGTCATAAAGTCAGTGTCGATTGGACTGAGTACTTAAATGTGCAGAACGAATCAAAAATCCTTCTTAAGGAAAAAACCTCTTCAGAAATGAACAATGCATTCTCAGAAAACAGTGCAGCAGATTGGGGGCGATTATTGGAAAGAAAAGGGGTTGGCGCCCAAGATGTTGTCCTACGTCGATCTATTTTATCTGCTTTATTACCAAATAATTGATAGGCCCGAAGCAGAAGGTGTCACACTGACCGCCACGTTGAATTGCGCTATTTTAATAGCTAAACTTTTGAGGGAAAGCAAAGATCGTGAATCGTCTTTTTTAATCCTTGGCGGCGCTTAGTCTCGTGAATATAGACGCAATTAGCACCCTTGGTCATAAGAATAATTTGTTCATAAAGTAAAGATGGAGATGCTTGTTATGCCTAAATTATGAAGCTGATAATTATTAATCACTAGAAAAACGAGCTATCCCTAAGTTTAGAATCAATGAAAGTTAAATAAATCATGAAAAACATTAGCAAGTTCTTTAGGCGCCTTTTTTTTGGAAATGATTCAGCAATATATGGCCCAAAAAAAATTGGCGTTAGCAAAACAGCTGAAGAAAAGATAAGGGCTGAGATTTTGCAAGCTGTTGCATTACCCCCGATTTGATAATGGCTTTAGGAGTCTGTCCTGGGTATTCTTTATTAAGGCGTTCTAAATCAAAATCGCGAACAGCCCAATCAAATGCCTCTTGCTCGTGTGCGCTCATCTTCTCTCAGGCGAAATTAAGCGATGCCTTGTATGTCTGAGCATCCTTGTTGGTAACAAGGGAGTGATTAACCCCATTCCCACAGGTGGTCAAGAATGATGCCGTACATATAATAAGGCTAAGAGTGGCAAATTAGCCAACAGCGCCTACTGTCCGATACCCCCCTTAGTTTCAGATGCCGTCTCAGACATGGTTAAAGGGCATAAATAACCATAACAATATGATGGTTATATTTCGTTTTTCGACATAAAAATCATAATCTTTATAGCGATTACAAAAAAAATAAATAGTTAATTAAATCAATTGTTTAGATTGATTATGATTTTTTTGGTGGATGTCGAGCTAGCGCTAATTTAAAAAACAAGCTTAGCTACTTATTTAATCGTGTGATATTTTTTGCTGAAATAGCTCAAAAATCATGCCACCAATGGCTGAAAGTGGCCGTTCTGCGACCCCTAGAACATGAAATTAGCCCTATCTCAGTGTCTGCAGTTGGCTGCATAGTGACCATTCGACCGAATTAAACCCCGAAGACTCTAACGACTTTTACTAGCTCCGTACGCTGCACCATAAATGCCTCGATGCCTC
>CAIOIX010000429.1 GCA_903858445.1 uncultured beta proteobacterium | reverse complement strand
TCCAATCACTGACAAAAACAGCGCGCAAGATAAGGCAATGTCAGAGAAGATGTCTAAGAGCTGGGCTGCTTTTGCAAAAACCGGCAATCCCAATGTGAGTGGACAGGCCAACTGGCCAATCTATAGCCTAAAGGCTGATGAAATGAGACTCTTTTCCTATGATCGTGAGATCGTTAAGGACTTGCTGAAAGACAGGATTGACTATCAAATCAAAGCCTTGAAGGCCATGTTCGTCAATTAAGGCTTGAGAAGTGAAACATTTAAAAGCTCTAGATTTTCAAATGTTCATTGGGCTTGGATGTTTTGACTGAGTCAGTTAGAGGGATTGAATTTGGGATTGCGCCAGGCGTGATCCCTTCATTTTTTGTGTTTGATGCAAGGATGGGATCTTGAGGCTGGGGAGTCATTAAATGTATCCTATGGCTTTGCAGTAGTCTGGTTTTGATTGCTGATCATCACTTCAGCTTTAATATAAAAGGCGCTCTGGGAACTGACCGATGAATTTCAAAAATTTTCTTTCAATCGCTGATTTTAGGAAAGCTGCGCGCTTGCGCTTACCAAGAGGGATCTTTGCTTATGTTGATGGGGGCTCAGATGATCAAAGTTCCCTTGCTGCAAATATGGACGCCTTTAGTAAATGGAGTTTTCTGACTAGACCTCTCACCAATGTCACCAATCGTAATCAAGCAGTAACCATTTTTGGCGCTCAATATAAGTCTCCTTTTGGGATAAGTCCCATGGGTTTTGCAGGTTTATGTTCCTATGATGGTGATCGCGCGTTAGCTGAAGCGGCATCTGATGCTGGTATTCCAGGAGTCTTGAGTGCTGCCTCAACAACGCCAATGGAGTCTGTCTTAAAGCATGCTCCCAATACATGGTACCAAGCCTATATTCCAGGTAATGTAGAAATTATTAGCCCATTGTTAGAGAGATTAAAAAAGGCCAGCATCAAGGTATTGGTTATTACAGTTGATGTCCCAGTTCAGTCAGTCCGAGAGAATGAGCTACGCAATGATTTCACTGTTCCATTTCACTTGACCCTACGTTTAATGATCTCCGGCATAGCTAGGCCACGTTGGCTTGCCCAAACTTTCTTTAGAACATTGATTAAGCAAGGTATACCGCATTTTGAAAACTTTACCGCTTCCCGTGGCGGACGAATCATAAGCGGTGAACAGGCGGATCGCCGCATTGGTAGAACCGCCCTAACTTGGGAAGAAATACGTTGGATTCGTAAAAATTGGCACGGTAGTTTAGTGATTAAAGGTATTTTGCGACCTGAGGATGCCGTTACGGCTCAGGCGCTAGGAGTGGATGGTGTAATTGTTTCAAACCATGGCGGGCGACAACTGGATGGTGCGCTTGCAAGTCTTAATGCACTGTCAGGAATTGTTAAAGCTGCGCCTAATTTGGTGGTAATGATGGATGGAGGGATACGCCGCGGTACTGATGTATTAAAGGCATTATCGCTTGGAGCTAAGTTAGTATTTATAGGGCGTCCTGCCATGTATGGTTTAGCCGTAAATGGGAAGTCTGGAGTTGCTCATGCCATCAAATTAATTTCAACTGAGATCGATACCAATTTGGCTCTTTTAGGGTGTCCGGATGTCGGTCTATTAGATGAAACTTACATTATCCCAAGCCCTTAAGGGAGGCGCAAGATGTTGAAAGATCCAAAGATATTTTTAGAGAAATGCGCCTCTATTATTGGAGGCGGATATGTTTTTTCCAGCCCATTAGACATGGAGCCTTTCTTAGTTGATTGGAATAAGCGGTTTCGAGGTTCGGCCTTGGCTGTCTTAAGGCCAGCCAATACCAGTGAAGTATCTCGCTTGGTTTCTTTATGCGCTGAGTATCAGATACCCATTGTTCCTCAGGGTGGGAATACTAGTTTTTGCGGGGGAGGCATTCCCAGTCAAGATGTAAGCTCAGTCGTTATGAGTTTGAATCGGATGAATCAGATTCGAGAAATAGATTCTGAAAATAACACGATCACTGTAGATGCCGGCGCCATTCTAAAGAACGTGCAATTGGCCGCTCATGCTCGAGACCGACTCTTTCCTTTGAGTTTAGCTGCTGAGGGGAGTTGCACTATTGGTGGGAATCTTGCTACCAATGCAGGTGGTGTGCATGTTTTGCGTTATGGGAATATGAGAGAGCTTACTTTGGGTCTTGAAGTGGTCACACCCACGGGCGAGGTTTGGAATGGTTTGCGCGGTCTACGCAAAGACAATACTGGCTATTCTTTAAAAGATCTCTATATAGGATCTGAGGGTACTTTGGGTATTATCACTCGCGCCACTCTAAAGCTTTTTCCACTCAAGTCTGTTCAGATTACCAGCCTGATAAAGGTTGCTCACATTGAGCAGGTGATTCAATTATTTGAGATTGCTCGAGCTGAGCTAGACTCTTCTTTAACCGCATTTGAATTAATTTGCCCGAAATTAATTGAGTTGGCTGGAATTGCTAACCCTAAATTATCTATACCCATGAGGCTTGATTCCGACTGGTTTGTTTTGTTGGAATACTCGGGCTCAGAATCCTGGAGTCGCGGGCAAGAGTTGGTTGAGGCCTTAATTGCGACCTGTATAGAGCGAGGAC
This sequence comes from uncultured beta proteobacterium, assembly GCA_903858445.1. Classification (GTDB taxonomy): domain Bacteria; phylum Pseudomonadota; class Gammaproteobacteria; order Burkholderiales; family Burkholderiaceae; genus Polynucleobacter. Next base: position 13,800 of record CAIOIX010000429.1, on the reverse strand, counting down.
TTGTTTCAGATGCGGTTATTGCGAAATCAATATCGCAAGCAAAGCATTTGTGGGAAATTCGTGAATTGGTGCCTGAAGCCCAGGCAGAGCTAGGACCAAACATAAAACATGATATTTCCCTACCTATTTCGGAGTTGGTCTCATTTATAAAGATTGCCGAAACTCAGTTGAAATCTTTATGGCCCGATATTGAGATTTTGGTATTCGGTCATGTTGGGGATGGCAATCTTCATTACAATATTGCCGCAAGCACGCGCGAGCTCAGCTCTCAACATGAAACTAGAAGGACGCAGGTAAGTGAGATAGTTCATGATCTGGTCTATTTGCGAAATGGCTCCATGTCAGCAGAGCATGGAATTGGTCAAGCTAAGTTAGAAGAATTACCGCGCAGGAAAAGTCAAGTTGAGATGGCTCTGATGAAGTCGATTAAATTGGCTTTAGACCCACGCAATCTCATGAATCCAGGAAAAGTTCTCATTTGAGCTCTAAGCGGTTAGCAGGTCTTTAATCATTGCTTCTGTGCCAATACTTTCCTTGCTAATCCAATTGCAAAAATCTTTCACTATTGGGTTCTCACTGCCACTTAATCTGGATATGGCATAGTATTTTCTTTGCCTTGCTCCCAGCGTCCCAAAAGGAGCGCACAACTTACCAGTGGCAATATCTTCAGCTACGAGAAATAGTGGAACCAGCACAATACCAAGACCTTCGCTAGCAGCCTGCAATGCGAAATACATTTGCTCAAACTGCAATATGTTTGCCGGTCTAAATTCTTTTAATTCAGCCGTTTTTGACCATTCAGACCATTTCATTGGCTCAGTATCATAACTGATTACCGTGAAGCGATTAATATCCTCAGGGTTTTCAAGTGAGTCATCCCAAAGTAAGTCTGGGTGACATATTGGAATAATTGTCTCCGTCATAAATGGAATCGAGTTATCAAGCCCCAGATCCATATGCGAACCTCTGATGGCGATATCGTAGTCAAACTCTCGAAAGTTGATGGGTGCTGTTGAGGTGGTGAGTTTGATTTCGATCTCTGGGTGCGCCTTCTGAAATGCTGAGATACGGGGAATTAGCCAGCGCATGGTGAAAGTTGGGGGTGCATTCACACTTAATGCTGTTGGGGTTTGGCGCTCCATTAATTGCATGGTTGTTAGTGCAATTCGATCGAACGCCGGCGTGAGCGTTGCAAGAAGTGTTTTGCCGGCCTGAGTGATTTCAAGTTGTGATTGAGTTCTAATAAAAAGCCTAGTACCAAGCCAGTTTTCCAATATGGCCACCTGCTTACTAATGGCGCCGTGAGACACGCACAACTCTTCTGATGCCCTAGTAAAGCTATTGTGGCGCCCAGCCGACTCAAATGCCTTGATAGCGTTTAATGGTGGAATTTTTCTCATATTTATTCTTAATAAAACAAGTAGTTATACAAATTTAACATGAGAATTTCTCATGTAGTATGAATAATAGTACATTGCTTTAAGGGCGCTGATTAACCAAAATTGACGGGTAATCAATAACACGCTAAATATGCCTAAATCCCCAAGCCCCCCCATTTCAGTCAAGTTGTCAGAATGAAGGCCGCTGCTTTTGAATATGTTTGCTCTGAAAATCTAGACCATGCACTTGGTGTATTGGATGAGATCGGCGCAGAGGCTAAATTAATTGCTGGTGGACAGAGTTTGGTACCAATGATGTCGATGCGCTTTGCCAGACCATCAATATTGGTCGACATTAATCGGCTAGAGGAATTAAAACAGATAACACCAGGCGATGGATTTCTTCGGCTGGGTGCTTGTGTGCGTCAACGAGTGATTGAGTTCGATTCATCTTTGGATAAAACAATTCCCTTAGTCAAAAAGGCTTTGCAATGGGTTGGGCATAGCCAAACACGTAACCGAGGAACGATTGGTGGAAGCTTAGTATTTGCTGATCCTTCTGCGGAATTACCTTTGGCGTCACTGTTACTCGGAGCATCGATGCATTTGCAGAGTGCTGCCGAAGGCTCGCGGGTAGTAGGGGCTGCAGATTTTTTTCTTGGACCAATGTTTACGGCATTGACAGAAACTGAATGCTTGGTGGCCATCGATTTACCGGTTTGGAGCGGTCCGCGCATTGGCTCTGCATTTTCAGAAGTCTCGATGCGAAAGGGCGATTTTGCAATGGCTTCCGCTGCTTGTCAGCTTCAGACTGCCGAGGATGGCGTGATCAGCCTTATAACGATTGGAGTAGGTGGCGTGAACGGTTCTCCCACGGCATTCCCAGAGATCGCAAAAGAAATTATTGGGAAGCGCCTTACACCGCAAATCGCACAGGAAATTGCCGAGCAGGCAGCAAAGCAATGTGATCCTGGAAGTGATACCCATGTTTCGGCAAGGTTTAGGCGTAGCCTTGCAGCCACTTTATTGGCTCGAGTGATGCTTGAAGCTGTTGAAGACTCTATTAATAAGAGATAAAAAGATGAGTAAAGTTGCAATTCAAATGACTGTTAATGGCACGCTTTATGAGAAAGAGGTTGAACCAAGGATGACTTTGGTTGACTTTATTCGGGATGAGCTCGGTCTTACTGGAACCCATGTGGGTTGCGAGCATGGCGTTTGTGGCGCCTGTTCAATTTTATTGAATGATGAACCTATCCGATCTTGCTGTATTTTTGCTGTTCAGGCTGATGGCATGAAGGTGACGACTGTGGAGGGGCTTGCGCCTAGTCGGGGTCAGTTGTCAAAAATTCAGGATGCATTTTGCGAAAAGCATGCACTGCAGTGCGGTTTTTGTACTCCCGGAATGTTAATTGCATGCCATGATTTGATTCAGCGTCAGCCGCATCCAAGCCAGGATGAGGTGCGCGAAGCCATTAGCGGCAATTTATGTAGGTGTACTGGTTATCAACAAATTGTTGATGCAGTCATGCACGCAACTGCTTGTGAGGATACAACTCATGACTAATGCCAATGTGAAGTTTAAGTACATTGGCAAGCACAGACGGGCTGTTGAACATCGCCGCTTCGTTGTTGGCGAGGGAAATTTCGCAGCTGATATTCATTTGCGAGGTATGTTGCATGTCGCTATTGTTGCTAGCCCGTATGCTCATGCGAGAATTAAATCAATTGATGCCATTGCTGCGCTAAATATTCCTGGTGTTCATGCCGTAGTGACAGGTAAGGATTTGTTTACTGACACTGATCCGATTTTGCCTGGCGTTGATGCACCTCAAGTCAAACGTTACCCGATGGCAGTCGATATTGCTCGGTATGCTGGTGAATGGGTGGTGGCTGTTGTAGCTGATACCAGGGCTCTTGCTGAGGATGCAGCTGAATTTATTGATATTGATTATGAAGTGTTGGACCATATCGTGGATCCTGAGCTTGCTGCTTTAACTAACTCACCTTTAGTGCATGAAGCTCACGGTTCGAATATCATTTTTAATCGTAAATTTACCTGGGGTGAAGTTGACCAACATTTTTCAGAGTGTGATCATGAGATTTCTTATCGCGCACGTTGGTCTCGAAATTCTACAGTTCCCATAGAAACATTTGCGGTCGCTTGCAGTTGGAATGATGCAGCGCAAATGATGGATGTGTGGGCCTCCATTCAGATGCCTAAGTTTCCAGACCAACTTGCCAAAGCACTTCGTTTAGATGGTAATGCGGTCCGCGTTCACTTCGATGTGGACGTTGGAGGAAGTTATGGTGTAAAGCGGGGCCTTAAGCATTCTATATTAGTCGCCTATTTGGCTCGTAAGCTCAATCGGCCAGTACGTTTTGTAGAAGATAGACTTGAAAATATGCGTGGCGGTGACATGCAGGGACCGGATCGTATTTTTGATGTTTCAATGGGCTTTAATAGCGACGGTATTATTCGTTCGATGCGAATGCGTGCCTTAGATGATATTGGTGCTTATTCAGGACGCGCTCCCTTGCAGTTAGGTAAACCCGTCGGCGCTATTATTGGTCCTTATCGTATTCAGAGCGTTGAGTACGAGGCGATAGCGGTAATGACCAATAAAACGCCGCAAGAAGCAGTGCGCGGTTTTGGTCAAGCTCCTACCAATTATGCTATTGAAACAGGGGTAGATCAAATTGCCCGATTTTTAAATATTGACCGGATTGAGTTAAGAAACAAGAACTTAATCGGAAAAGATGAGTTCCCTTATTTGATCCCTAGTGGCACAAGCTATGATTCTGGCGATTACGAAACGGTCTTAAAAAAGGCGTTAAATGCAGCCCCGTATAGTGAGTTAATGATTGAGCGAGATCGTTTGCGCAATAGTGGAATGTTAGCTGGTATTGGGGTTTCAACCTGTCTTGAGCCTTCCGGAGGAAATTCCTCATTTGAGCCTCTATTCAACCCTAAAAATACCACCACTACATGGATGGATTCATGTTTGATTCGTATTGACTTGTCTGGAAGTATTACGGCATTAATGGGAACGTCTTCAGCGGGGCAGGCTCACGAAACTTTAGTGTCAACCGTCGTTGGTGAAGTGCTGGATCGTCAGCCTGACGATATTCGCGTACTACATGCGGACTCCTTAAATGCATTGCCATCTAATAGCCCTGTTGGTAGTCGTATGGCTATTATGCTAGGCGGTGCCGCAGCTGGGGCTGCGAAGAAATTGCGAAATAAATTATTAAAGATTGCATCCCACAATCTGGGTGTTGAAGCGGATTCTCTTGAGTACGCTGAAGGAAACTTTACTTCAAAGTTTGATCCGACCAAAAAAATCACTTGGGCTGAATTGGTTGAAATTGCTCATCGTAAATTTCATGAGTTACCTTCTGATCTTGAGCCCGGTCTTCAGGAAAAGTTTGTGTGGGAGGTTCCTACTGGTGGCTTGCTTCCAACTGAAGATGGTCGAGTGCAGATGTATCCATGCCATTCATTCGAGGCTCATGTTATTTTAGCCAGCATTGATCCGGACACAGGCAAGGTGACAATTCATCAATATATTTGTGGTCATGATTGTGGTGTCATGATTAGCCCTGATGTTGTGCATGGCATGACCTATGGCGGAATTGCTCATGGACTTGGAGCGGCGCTTCTCGAAAAGTATAGTTTTTCTGATGAAGGGCAGCTTCTCTCGGGAACTTTTATGGATTATCTGCTGCCGAGCTCTCATGAAGTTCCCCCAATAACCATCGTAGATCACTGCACTCCGTCACCGCTAACTGAATTTGGTCAGAAGGGTTCTGGTGAAGCTGGCTACTTGGGGAGTCCTGCAGCTATAGCGAGCGCAGTAAATGATGCTTTGGCCCCTAGGGGGATATCAATCAATACCTTGCCGATGACGCCAGATGCTATTTGGACAGCTTTGCATGAGCAAGTAAATGAATTGAGGTCTATTTAATGTCATTAAATATTGAGATAAGAAAAGTTTATCTTTCGAGTATGGCGGGTCATATTGCCGTGCATTTGGAAGGTGATGAAGGTGCTCCAGTAGTATTGATGGCGCACTCAATCCTCTCTTCAAGTGCTATGTGGGATGAGCAAAGCAGTGTACTAGCAGCCAACGGCTTCAGAGTTGTCAGAATGGATACGCGCGGTCATGGTTTATCAGATGCACCGAAGCCTCCTTACGCAATGACGGATTTGGTTGCAGATAGTATCGCAATAATGAATGCTCTAGATATACAGAAAGCACATTATGTCGGACTTTCATTGGGTGGTATGACTGGTTTCGGTTTGGCAATTAATCATCCTGAGCGATTTCATCAATTTATTATTTGTGACGCTCGTGCTGATGCGCCGCCCGATTTTTCTGCACCCTGGGACGATCGTATAGCGATTGCTAAAGCTCAAGGATGCACGGCATTGGCTCAAGCAACTATTGAAAGATGGTTTGGTAAGGATTTTGTAGCGACTCATTCCCAGGTTTCAAATAAGTTGATATCAATTGCTTCTAATACCTCGACTGATGGATTCATTGGATGTGCAATGGCAATTCAAGGTTTAAATTACCTCTCTCAATTGAGGGAAATCTCGGTGAGCACCACATTACTGGTCGGGGCAAATGATGGCCCTCTACCTCAAGCTATGTCTGAAATTGGGCAGCTGATTTCTGGATCTATATTAGATGTGATTAATGGTAGTGGCCATCTACCTAACATCGACCAAGGTGAAGTATTTAATGCTGCACTACTTAAAGCATTAAATACTTCCTAATCAGAAATTTACTATTTAAAGAATGTTATTGACTGGAGAAGATATGAATGACCAAATTCTAATTAAACAAGATGGACGAATCTTGCGCATTACCTTTAATCGCCCAGATGACAATGGCGTATCAGACCGCATGGCTGCCGAATTAATTAAGGCGCTAGGCGTTGCTCACGAGACATCAGACATGGTAATTATTCGTTCAATTGGCCCTGATTTTTGTACAGGTCGAGTGCGCGGGCCAGATTTTCCGCCAGCCTCGCCTGAAGCTTATTCTCGTAGAGATGAGTACGACTCTATTTTTAACAGCTATAAAGCTATTCGTAATGCTCAGGTGCCAGTCATTACCGTTCTTGAGGGAAGAGTGATGGGCTTTGGTACGGCTGTGACCGCTCTAAGCGATGTCTCTTTTGCAAGCGATCAAGCTACTTTCAACATCCCTGAGATTACCCATAACGTTATGCCAACGATGGTGATGTCGGCTGTATACGATCGCCTCAATCGTAACGCCATATTGTGGATGGCGTATTCAGCCGATTTTATTAGCGCACAACAGGCACTTACTTATGGTTTGGTTAGTCAAGTTGTAGCCCATGAAAAATTGAATGCTGAGGTGGATAGGTTTTGTAATTTACTGTTAAGTCGTCCAAGGCCTGCTATTTTAGGTTTAAAAGAATATATGCGCGTTGCTCCGCGCATGGATGATCAAGGCGCTATTGACTATGCCCGTAGTTTGCACTCCATGGTCAACACCTCAGAGGCCATGAAGAAAAAGCCTCATTAATGAATTGCTCTAAAGATATATAAGGTACTCATGGAAATTAATGGTAATCAATTAATAGAGTCAACTCAGCAAGTAGTTTGGGATTCTCTAAACAGCCCTGAGATTCTTAAGCGCTGTTTGCCTGGTTGCGAATCGGTGGAGGCTGTCACTTCAGAGGAATTTAAGATTGTTCTGATGGCTGTAGTTGGACCGCTGCGCATTCGTTTTAAGGGGAGTTTGAATATTACTGATGCTAAACCACCAGTCTCTTGCCATATGGTGTTCGCTGGGCAGGGTGGGGTGGCTGGTTTTGGTAAAGGTACAGCAGACGTTACCTTGCTTTCAGTAGATGGTGGTACCCAACTGAGTTACAAGGCTACCGCGCAAGTAGGTGGAAAATTGGCCCAAGTAGGAGCGAGATTAATTGATGGGGTTGCTAAAAAGATTGCAGATGATTTCTTTGTCGAATTTCGCAAAGAGTTAAGTGGGGAAGTGGAAGTAACGGCCCCCAGTACCCCCCCAAAGAAAGCGCATGCTATAACTGCAAGCGCTTATCAATTAAGCGAATCATCGGTAAACAATGGGCGTAGCAATTCAAATTTGGTACCTGCTTGGTGGTTAATCGTTGCCTTATTTTCAGGCGCTGCAATAGCAATGGGATCTTCACTATTGTTTAATTAAATGTTGTGGAGGAGACGTTGTGTATAAAATAAAAAATGTCAGAAGACAAATAGTATTAGGTGGGATATTAGGCGCTATCAGCACCTTGATTTCTGCGCAAACAAAAATAGATAATTCTGGAAAGTCTGTCAAAATAATCGTTGGCTTTCCACCGGGTCAAGCTACTGATTCGGTTGCCCGATTATTGGCTGATAAGTTTCATCTTGCCACTGGGGACAATTATATTGTTGATAACCGCCCTGGACAGGGAGGTAGTATGGCCTTGGGGCAGTTGGCAAAGTCTCCACCCAATGGCAGTGTGATGATGATCGTCCACATGTCAGCTATTGCCACAAATCCGCACCTGTATCCCAATGTGCCATACGACTCTCTGAAAGATTTTGATACTGTTGGCTTAATTGGTGATTTACCTTTTGTTTTGGTATGCAATCCTTCCTTGCCATTTAAAAATTTAAAAGAATTAATCGAATACGCAAAAGCGAATCCAGATGTATTAACTAATGCTTCATCCGGAAATGGAACCGTTTCCCATTTGGCGATGGAAAAATTTAAAAGAGATGCCGGGGTCAAAATTACCCATGTCCCATACAAGGGCAGCATTGCTGGATTAACCGACGTTATCTCAGGAAACGTATCTTTGGCTCTGGAAACAGCTTCATCCGTTCGCACCTATGTCGAGTCAGCTAAGTTAAGAGCATTGGCGGTGGGTAGTTCAAGGCAAATCGGTGGCGTGTTTTCTGGTGTTCCAACCCTTAGAGAATTAGGTTTTAAAGATATTAATGCTGTTACTTGGTTGATGATCATTTACCCAGCGGGGACTCCAAAAAATATCATCGCTTCGACGTATGCAGCACTAACAACTGTGATGGCCAATCCTGAAGTTGAGCAAAACTTAACAACAATTGGCTTGATTCCACGGGTTAGCAAAAGCCCCGAAGAAGCCTCTGCCTATTTGAGAAGTGAGTATAAATTCTGGGGTGAGTCCGTAAAGTCAAGCGGAGTGAAGTTGGAGTAATTTATTTAGTTTTACTGCATTTCTTTGGGGATAAAAAGTGAATGAGTAAGGTAATTAAAAGGCTTTTTCAAGTATTTTTTAGTATCTTGGTATGCCTCAATAGCTTAGGCGCCGCGATATCAGCAGAGGCTTGGCCAAATAGACCAATTAAGTTGTTAGTCCCTTATCCCCCGGGTGGTTCAACTGACATCTTGACGAGGGTTTTTGCGCAAAAGTTAGGCGAGGCATTTTCCCAGCCAATAGTCATTGAGAACCGCGGCGGGGCTAATGGCATTGTTGCCGCAAATTTCTTTTCGAAAACTCAGACTGACGATCATTTTTTCATGGTCGCATCACTTCCGATGATGGCGATCAATCAATATCTATACCAAAACCTTTCGTATGATCCTATTAAAGATTTTTCTCCAGTAGGGTTGATTGCGCAAACACCAAATGTTTTAGTCGTGCCAACAGCGTTGCCCGTTAGATCTGTTAATGGGTTGATTGAATATGCGAAGGCTAGGCCTGGAAATATTTCATACTCTAGTTCTGGTATAGGTAGCGCTGGAAATATCTTGAATGAGCTATTAATTACAAAAGCACATGTTAATGCGCTCCATGTTCCATATAAGGGCAATGGTCCTGCAATGCAGGCTCTTCTTGCCGGGGAGGTGCAATTTACAACGGATAATTTGCCTCAATTACTTCCGCATATTCGTTCTGGCGCACTGCGCCCTTTAGCTGTTACATCCCCTAAGCGATCAGCGCAACTTCCTGACGTTCCAACAGTTTCAGAGATTGGCTTTGCTTATCTAACCACTTCAGCATGGTTCGGCATTGTTGCCCAGTCATCAACTTCTCCCGAGATTATTAAGCGACTGAATCTCGAAATAGAGAAAGTATTGCGTCAGCCTGACTTCGTTGCCAAGCTCAATGATATATCTTTTGAGCCCATGCTCGGAACTTCAGAAGATATGAGCTTAGCAGCAAAAAAGGAGCGTATTTTTTGGAAGAATGCCATACAAATCTCTGGTGCAAAAGGTGAATGAATTGAGTTGGTTACTAACAATAAAATTTATATAGGAGTGATTAGATAATGAATACAGTTTCAACTGACGCCAGAAGTGGTGGGCAGATTTTAGTTGATGCATTAAAGATTCATGGCACAAAGACTGTATATTGCGTTCCCGGGGAAAGTTTTTTGCCTGTCCTAGATGCGCTTTATCACGCTAGACAAGATATTGATTTAATTGTTTGCCGACAAGAGGGCGGAGCTGCCAATATGGCTGAAGCCTATGGAAAGATTACTGGAGAGCCGGGCATTTGTTTCGTTACACGCGGACCGGGATCGACAAATGCTAGTATCGCAGTCCATACCGCGCGCCAAGACTCGACTCCTCTGATTCTCTTTGTCGGTCAAATCGAACGAAGTGGTATGGGTAGGGAGGCTTGGCAAGAGATTGATTATCGCCAGATGTTTGGTTCGATTGCTAAGTGGGCAGACCAAGTGGACTCAGTAGATCGACTTCCAGAGATGATTAGTCGTGCATTTAGTGTTGCAACCTCTGGCCGTCCTGGCCCAGTTGTTCTAGCGTTACCTGAAGATATGCTTTCTGAGCTATCTACCGTAAAAGATCCTGTAAGGTATCAGAGAAGTTTTGGCGCCCCAACACCGCAAGCTATTGACCAAATGCTTGATTTGATTGCTCATGCTAAGAAACCGCTACTGATTTTGGGTGGTGGAGGTTGGACTGAGCAGGCAACGATTGATATTACCCACTTTGCTGAGACTTATAACTTACCAGTGATTTGTGCTTTTCGGCGTCAAGATTTAATTGATAACCGTCATCAAAACTATATCGGCGAAGCTGGCTTAGGAATGAACCCCAAGGTGACTGAAAAAATCGGAGACTCAGATCTATTGATTGTCTTGGGAGCGCGGATGGGTGAAACATCGACCATTTCCTATACTTTGTTGGATATCCCAAATCCAAAGCAAACACTCATTCATATTCACAATGATCCTAATGAGTTAGGCCATGTATATCAAGCGACCTTAGGTATCAACTCAAGTCCAATCTCATTTGCAGCGGCTGTCAGTAAATTGCCAGCCCCTACATCCTCAAATCAACAAGAGGAATGGGTTTCTGCTGGCAGGCAGCATTATTTAGACTATATTGAGCCGCTAAATACGATTGGCGATATCAATCTAGGAGAAATTGTTTCGTATCTGAACACCACAATTCCTGAGGACTCCTATATCACTAATGGTGCTGGCAATTACACCCTCTGGGTACAAAGATTTTTTCAGTTTAAAAAATATAAATCTCAACTCGCGCCAACTAGCGGCACCATGGGGTATGGCTTACCTGCTGCGATTGCTGCGAAAATTGAGCACCCAGATCGGCTCTCAATTTGCTTTGCTGGAGATGGTTGTTTTTTGATGAATGGACAGGAACTGGCTACGGCAGTTCAGTACCATGCCAATGTCATTATTATTGTTATTAATAATGGGATGTACGGCAGCATCCGTATGCATCAAGAACGCCACTACCCTGGTAATGTATGGGGAACGCAATTAATTAACCCGAATTTTGTTGAGCTTGCCAAGTCCTATGGCGCTTATGCTGAATTAGTAAAGTCAACCACAGATTTTCCAGATGCCTTTGAGCGCGCCAAACTCGCTGGGCGCCCCGCTTTGCTAGAACTCCAAACTAGTGATGAAATACTCACTCCGCGCCTTACAGTTACCGATATCCGTAATGCGCATTAATTTAATTTCCCTTAGGAGGTATCAATGAAACCAGGTCTCAATATTGGCGCCACTCTCACTAAACGTTATGAAATTGATAAAGATAGAACCATTGGATTTATGGGTGAGCACCTACGGGTTTATGCAACACCGCTGATGGTCAAGGATGTAGAAAATGCCTGCAGAGATCTGCTAAGTAACTATTTAGATGACTCGGAGAATACGGTCGGTGCAAGAGTTGAAATAGATCATCTTGGGCCAACTTTGATCGGAATGTGGGTTGATGTCATAGTTAAAATCACCAGCATTGAGGGTCGCAGAATCAATTTCGAGGCCGAAGTAAAAGATGAATTGGACACAGTTGGCAGGGCAAAACATACTCGTTTTGTGGTTGACTTGAGTATGCAAAAGGAACGCTTGGAAGCTAAAGCGCTTGCTGTTAAACAACACCGCGGTGAGTAATTGATGTCGAATTCTACTAAACTCTTAAGAGGTACCCGGAAGCTTGTCCCCGTCTACTGCAATCAGTGTGTTTGTGGGCCAGACCTATTGAATGTTGAGGTTGAGAATGGGATTGCGATTCGGGTTGAGCCTAATTTTGGGATTGGAACCGCGCATCCAGCAGAGGGCCGGGTATGTATAAAGGCTTATGGAATTGTTCAAAAAACGAATAATCCCAATCGCATTACTCGCCCCATGAAACGTACAAACCCGCAAAAAGGTCGTGATCATGACCCTGGATTCGTAGAAATATCCTGGGATGAGGCATTCTCAATAGTCGCGGCTAGGATGAATGCCATTCGAGAAAAAGGCCTGACTGATGAAGAGGGTTACCCAAGGGTTGCTGCAAGTTTTGGCGGCGGTGGAACCCCAACCAGATATATGGGCTCTTTCCCTGCATTTTTATCATCTTGGGGTCCGATTGATTTTGGTTTTGGTAGCGGCCAAGGCGCTAAGTGTTATCACTCAGAACATTTATATGGAGAGTTTTGGCACCGTGCGTTTACAGTCACGGTTGACTCACCAAATACCAATTACATTATTAATTTGGGAAACAATCAGGAGGCGTCATCGGGTGTCACTGGTGTTTGGCGTCAAGCCGATGCCCGTGTCAGGGGCCTCAAGCGGGTTCAAGTTGAACCACATCTCTCTGTTACCGGAGCACTTTCTGCCGAGTGGGTTCCCATCAAGCCAAAAACGGATTCTGCATTTCTGTATGCAGTGATTCATCGTATTTTGTATGAATTGGATTGGAAGTCGGTTTGTGATGTTCGTTTCTTGGCTGAAGAGGTAATCCCCCCATTTTTAACTTAAGCTAAAAGTAGAAGCTGGTACTGCAAGTGCTAGTTTTTGCTTTGGCGTAATTCCACCTAAGCCCATGTTCGGTCTTTCATGATTGTATGTCCACATCCAATCGGTAGCAAAGTCTTGAACTTCATCAATCGATTCAAAGAGGTATTGATTAAGCCAATCGTAACGTACGGTGCGGTTGTATCTTTCAATATATGCATTTTGTTGTGGCTTACCAGGTTGGATATAAGTCATCTCTATTTGATGTTTCGCAGCCCACTGCACAAGCACACTACCCACAAGCTCGGGGCCATTATCGCAACGTATTTTGAGTGGTTTTCCACGCCACTCAATGACTTGATCTAGTGAGCGTACCACTCTGGCTGCTGGCATAGAAAAATCAATATCAATGGCTAAGGCCTCCCGATTAAAGTCATCAATTACATTGAACAGTCGGATCGATCTGCCATCGTGCAACTGGTCATGCATAAAATCAATGGACCACGTATCGTTGATGCCCTCAGGCACTGCCAATGACACAGGCTTCTCGCGAACCAAGCGTTTATGGGGCTTGATCCGGAGGTTCAGTTCTAACTCCCGATAGATTCGATAGACCCGCTTATGGTTCCAAGTAAAGCCCTTCACATTACGTAAGTACAAAAAGCAAAGCCCAAAACCCCAGTTACGCTGGTTCTGAGTAAGGCGCACCAGCCAATCAGCAATAAGGGCATTGTCGGTTGATAACTTGGCCGTATAGCGATAGCAAGTCTGGCTAATGACAAAGGTATCGCACGCTAAACGGATGCTCATCCGACCACTGTGAACCTGTTGGCTGGCCATCTCGCGCCTACGAGATGGCCGAGTTACTTTTTTTGTAAGACTTCTTTAAGGACATCGGCTTGGAGCTGAACCTCCGCATACATCTTCTTTAAGCGGGCGTTCTCAAGCTCTAGTTCTTTAACGCGAGACATCAGTGAGGCATCCATGCCGCCATACTTGGCGCGCCACTTGTAAAAGCTAGCAATGCTAATGCCGTGTTCACGGCATAGTTCAGGGGCTGGCATGCCAGCTTCGGCTTGCTTAAGGATGGCCATGATTTGGCTATCGGTAAAGCGGGAGGTTTTCATAGAATTTCCTTTAAATCAAACAACTTAGAAATTCTAC
>CAIOIX010000428.1 GCA_903858445.1 uncultured beta proteobacterium | reverse complement strand
GTTGATGTAGTCATGACATTACGCATTCAGAAAGAGCGCATGGAGGCTGGTCAGGTTCCTGAGGGCGCGGCTTTTTTCAAGCAGTACGGACTTACGCAGGAGCGTTTAGCTTTGGCTAAATCCGATGCGATTGTAATGCATCCTGGACCCATGAATCGAGGTGTTGAAATTGATTCTGCCGTTGCTGACGGCCCCCAGTCCGTGATCTTGAATCAAGTAACTTTTGGGATTGCTGTGCGCATGGCAGTGATGTCAATTGTTGCTGGAAATTAATTGCTTAATTTCGCTTGCAATTTTTTCATCGAAGAAAGCATGGCTATCTAAAACGGCTTCATCTTGGGTTGCCGCAGTCGAAGGTTTGATATTTTTTGTCACAACTACGTGAAACTTACATAAATGACTCATTCCGAACATTTGCGCCCATGAATTATTTCTGTGGGGATTGATTTCTAGAACGCGTACATCTGGCCCAAGAAATAATAAATTAAACACCCCTGCTCCAACCATATAGGTGAAGGTGGTAGCGGTGGATAGGGTCTCAAGATAATCTTTAAAGCTCAGTTTGGAAAGGGAGACCTGCTCTATGTTATTGGCCTTCAAAAATTCTTGATCAATATTCAGCAAGTTTTTTCTGCTGAGTTCGTTTCGGCCATAAATTAAATTTTTTGTTCTTCTTTCTGTAATGCTGTGTTTAGCAAAACAAATTTCTTTTATTTCATGACATATTTCAAGGTAGTTGTCATAAACCTTTAGATCTCTGCCCTCGGGTGTGACAATAACTTTTGAGAAACGATAGATCTGCTCATATTCAAGAAAAATGAGATATTGAGGCTCAATGATTGACTCAAGAAATTCTCTTTGAAATTGATCGCCTTTGATGGATACACAAACACGTTTTTTATTTTTACGCCACTTTACGTAAAAAGGGAAGAAGATATCATGAAAAAAATGGGCGATGTTATCTACATGAATGAGTAGTAAGTAGAATTCTTCGCCTTCAAGGTTGGTGGAGTCTAGATTTATCGGCAGGCTGACTTTGCGCCTGATAAATTTCACTCTATCATTTTTGGCGGTAATTAATGAATTTGTGAATAGAAAATTTCTATATAGGACATAGTTCGATTTTCCTGAGATCGAAAGCAATAACTTCGTAAAAGTTTCTTTTATATTCATCATTTAATGTAAGCTGGCAAAGAAGATGCAACAAGCCCACTATAATTCGGTTCTATAGGGTTATTTTGCAATTATTCTAATGGCTTAAGTATTTCTTGATTCCAATAATTTTTTGCCCCAAAAAGGATTTATTGAGCTTGAACCCCCCAATCAAGAAGAATTGGCTCCTGCTATCTCATGCCTTTAATATGGACGGCAGGGCAGCGAGCCTGACTATTACAGACAAGATCCCCTATTTTTTAGAGGCCGGGATTAAACCCACTGTTTTTAGTGCAATCACTGGATTGAAAGATACTCGCTTTCCTCATGTGCAGTTTTTAGCATGGGGTCCGGCTGCATTTCGGTTTGATTTTCGCCACTGGATTGCGAATCAGTATGGACGAGGATTTATTTACAAGATCCTGACTCGTACGGTTTCAGTATTGCTGGCACCACTTATTGCCATTGAAAAACTATGTTTGGGCTATTCAAGTCAGTGGTCTTGGGCGATACCTGCGTTTGTTCGAGGTTATTTCTTAATTCGTGCTGGCAAGATTGATGTGATTTATTCCATTGGCAGTGCTTGGTCGGCCCATTTAGCTGGGGTGTGGCTCAAGAGGGCTACGGGTCTGCCATTAATATCGGAGGTCCACGATCCCTTGGTGATTCGAAAATCTCCAAACGATCAAGGCTTTCAGAAGTCTAAAAACCGCGATGCTGGCTTTCGACATTACTTAGAGTCCCAGCTTTGCAAGTACTCTGACTATGTTTGGTGGTTTACTGATGGAGCCATGCATTATGCGAAGGTGCGCAATCCCAATTTAAATACCCCTGGTAATGCCCGTGGTTTTGTGGTGATGCCTGGTGCCAATCCGCCGGGTAGCATGACAAAAAGGGCTGCCCATCGATATGGAAAGCATTTAAACCTTGCTCACTTTGGATCTCTGGCCAACGATCGATCGCTTTCCATTATTTTAAAAGCCGTCAACACTCTTTTGGATAAATATCCTGAGGCTAGACAATCGATTCGTGTACATGCATACGGCGCCCCCTTAGATTCGTTATCAGTGGAGGCCATAAAGCGCTATGACTATGCCGATATCTTGCAAGCGCATGGGCGCCTTGAAAAAAATCTCCTTACTGGAAAGTCTGGGCGCGAACAGGTGGCCGAGAAAATGCAAGCAGCAGATGTCTTGATATTGCTTCATGGAATTGACGAGTGGTGCGCAGAATACATTCCATCGAAGTTTTACGACTACCTTTGGGCTGGCCGCCCCATATGGGGCATTACACACCGCAACCCCCAGTTGGATAAAATGCTGTTAGATCGAGGATCCTATCTCAGTGCTGATGGGGACGCCGAGGGCATAGCGATGGCGCTTGAACGTATTTGGTTGGACTGGCAGAAGCAGCAATTAATTGATCCTCTTTGGAGTCCAGTCGGCGTAGACCAAGCGGTCGCAAGCATTCTTTCTCATATACATGCTGAAGGGTTATGTTCGTGATTGATTTAGTCCTCTACTGCAAGTCTTATCGCAAAGATTTTTTGCGCTTAAAGCAATTGCTAGCTTCAATCCAGAAATACAACAAAGATCAGATCTCGTTTTATATCTCGACCCCGCAGGATCAATATGATGATTTGGTCAAAATATTAGGATCAAATGGATATCAATGGGTTTCTGATGAATCTATTGTTGCTGCAAATAAACAGACTCCAGTTGGCATTTTGGCAACGAAGTCTGGGGGTCTTGCTCAACAGGTTATTAAATCTGAATTCTGGCGCCTAGGTTTATCCATTAACTATGTATGCCTAGATTCGGATTGTATTTTTATACAAGAGTTTGCGAAGTCAGATTTTCTCGCTAGCGATGGTAATCCTTATGCCGTCATATATCAAAACAAAGAATATTTTCAGTTAGCCGTCGATCGTGGGCATGCAAGAGCGCCAGAAAATCTCAAGGCTGAGGGCGATAGGGTTAAGGCGTTATTCGGGCGAGAGGGGCCAAACTATTATTGTCCTTGCCCTCCATTTATCTGGTCTGCCAAGGTTTGGGAATCTCTTGACCAGGAGTATCTGAAGCCGCGGAATATTACTTTTTGGGATCTGTGTACCCAAGAACATCCCGAGACTCTTCTGTACTTAGAGGCCTTATTAAATTTTCGAGCCATTCCGCTGTACCCAATTGAGCAACTGTTTCGGGTTTATTACTATGACTGGCATTACTTTCTGCTGAGAAGGTTGGGTGAGTCGACTGCTAAGCTGAAAGAGAATTATTTAGGCGTAATTTATCAGTCCAGCTGGGATTTGAGTTTGGACTATGGGGGCAGTCAAAAATCTATTGTTTCTAGAGCGCTCAAAAAGTTAAAAAGAGTTGGTCGATACTTGCAAAGCTGGGTTTAATCATGAATATGCCTTTGGTTAGTATTTTGATGCCTGCTTATAATTCGGAGCGTTTTATCGGCGAAGCTATTGATAGCATTCTGAATCAGAGCTACACAAACTTTGAGCTCATTATTTTTGATGATGGCTCAAGTGATGGCACAAGAAAAGTCATTGAATCTTACAATGATTCACGAATTGTTAAGGTGCTATCAGATAAAAATTATGGCGTTGTAAAAGCACGCAATGAAATGATAGATAGGGCAAAAGGCAAATATATTGCCCTTATGGATGCCGACGATATCGCCGATCCTACGCGCCTGGAAACGCAAATAGAGGTGCTGGAGGCGGGCGATTGTGATATCTGTGGCAGTGCCCAGTGGGTTTTGGATGAGACTAGTACCCGTATTAAAAAATCTAAGGATAAGTTTACGGATGCCGACTTGAGAGCACTGCTAAG
>CAIOIX010000427.1 GCA_903858445.1 uncultured beta proteobacterium | reverse complement strand
ACCAATCAATAGCTTTATCGTCCTGTCGTCATCCGCTACCCGATCCTAATGAATCCATTTAATAGAATTTAAATCAGGCCGCTTTAGCATGTTAAGCAGACTCTCATGCTTATTAGTCCCCGCAGACAAATATCGACCCATAAGAGACGTTAGTTAATAGATGGCTACTCAATGCCTCTTCACAATTTCTTCAAAGTTCTGCCTTTCAGCAATAAAGGCCTCTATAACAATAGGATCAAATGAGGTGCCGCTTTTACTGACGATCTCAATATAAGCCTCCTCTATTGTCCAGGCTTTTTTGTAGGGGCGATCACTCACCAGCGCATCAAACACGTCAGCCACAGTCATAATTCGAGCTTCGATTGGAATAGTGTCTCCCTGCAACTTTCTGGGATAACCTGATCCATCCCATTTTTCATGATGAGATCCAGCTACCTTCATGGCAATAGCAATTAAATCTATCTCAACATCTTCTGACTGGGCTGCAAGTAGGATATTTTCCCCAATCATAGAGTGCCCATAAATGAGATCTCTTTCTTCTTCCGTTAATTGACCCGGCTTTTTTAGAATGTGATCCGGAATACCTACTTTTCCCAAATCGTGCAAGGGCGCTACCTTGACTAGCTTTTCAATATGATCGTCAGATAAAGTATCGGCGTGATGCCCCATACTTTTTAATCGCTTTGCAAGTAGTTCTACATATTGCTGGGTACGAATAATATGGCTACCTGTTTCATTATCCTTAGCCGCTGCCAAGGAGTTTAAGGCGGCTAACATTTGGTTTTCTCGTACAAGTATCTTGTGCTTTGCAAACTCTAAGTCATGAATATATTTCTTCATGGGTATCGTAACCGTCCAATTTACAAGGGGGATGGTAATGAGGGTTAGTAAAGTTATATCCAGTACAACAGTGACCCCGTTTGACAAATCTCCAAAGGACGGTAAGGCAAACATGACTAGAGCTTCACCGATACAAATACTGACAATCAGAACTAGATTTAATCTTTTGACTGGGTTGGATTTTGAGAACATAAAGTCGCCTCTAAAATAGCCGGATTTATAGATCAGCTATTAAACTGTATCTAGCTCATAGATCTGATCTAATTGGGGGCTAACCACCATTAAACATTAACAAGGTTATTAATTCAATCTAATTTAAATAAATTAATGACAGGTTTGTGGTAGTTGGGCGCAATCAATTGTCTCAAGCTGACCGTTTTGAGCTGTTAAACCCCAAAATTCGCCATGGACTCAATCTGACCCAAAGCGGACGTCTAGTTGTCTCGATATTTATTGGCTATTTCTTGGAAATTGGACTGTTCTGCGATAAGAGCATCTACAACCAAAGGATCGAAATGGATGCCCCTCTTCGATACAATCTCTTTAACGGCATCTTCATGACTCCACCCAGACTTGTAAACCCGTTCACTTACCAAGGCATCGTAAACATCTGCAAGCGCCATGATGCGTGCAGATAGCGAGATTTCATTGCCCTTTAAGCCCCGTGGATAACCTGTCCCATCCCATTTTTCATGATGTCCGCCAGCAATTTGAATGGCCTTCTTCACTACCCCCTGATCACCCCCAACCTCAATATCTGCCGACGATAGAACCGCCTCACCAATAGCGGCATGAGACTTCATTATTTGCCACTCTTCATCACTTAGGCGTCCCATCTTATTCAAGATATTGTCGGGTATACCTACCTTACCTATGTCGTGCAAAGGGGCTGCCTTGTACAAAGTGTCGATACATTGATCATTTAACTCTTTTACATAGTGCCCCATCATCCTAAGCCTTAAGGCTAGACTTTTGACGTAGTTTTGAGTACGAATAATATGATTTCCTGTTTCGTTATCACGCGCTAATGCCAAAGCGTTAAGCGTCATGAGCATTTGCTTTTCTGTATTCTGGGCATGAACCTTTTCATTCAAAGTAAAAAGACTCACGATCGACCGATGAATCCCCATAAAGATTAAGCTATAGGGAGCTAAGAATAGGTAATGCCAGTTATCCTGCTCCTGAGTGTGGAGCAACCACTCTGAACTAACGGCTTGCGAATCAAAAGCCAAGAAACCCATTCTTAGGATTGGTAGTGCTAACTGGATCATTAGCAGGAATGTTAAGACCCGAAAAGGACTCCAATCATGAAGCCTTAAAATCAGCAGATCCTCCACTAAAACCCAGACACTCAATATGCCAATAAGACACAGCACTTGCACAAGATGGACATAAGAAGCTCCATAAGAAACAAGAACCTCTAAAGTAAAGTTAAGAACAAAAACTAAGGCTGATAACCCCGCAATAAACTGCAAAGGACGTGAAGCAATATTGAGTTGAATGCCCCTTTGCTGT
>CAIOIX010000426.1 GCA_903858445.1 uncultured beta proteobacterium | reverse complement strand
ATAGCCTACCGCGGGTTCGAATCCCGCCTCTTCCGCCAAAGATGCATATAAATAAAGCCCTAACGGGCTTTATTTATTTATGTGTACCACTCTGTGTACCTTTAATTGCTTGGTAACAAGCTAAGAAAACTAGATACCCCCTTATTTTTTAGTCTTATCTATTGTCTCGTGATCGCAAAATAATTTTTTGTATTCAGCGAGTCATTGGGGGGTGGGGGGTGGTGGACCAAAATATTTAAGACCCCTGGGGTATCGCCACCTAGTACAAATAGTGCGATTGGTATTTTTATCGGACGTGTGTATGTTCTACATATCTATCCGCTAACCCTAATGTCTCTTATCCATTAAGCAGCAGTCGTTCAAAACAGGCTATTTTCAGGGTTCTGACGGGCAGAGAACGGCCAGATGAGGTCATTGGGCGGTAATTAAGAGTCCACAGTCTAGTTTGTTAAGTCAGGGGGCTTATCTTGGTCCTGGGTTCAAGTCCTGGTGAACCCGCTAGAAAACGCTTAAACCATCTTCGATTATTCCGCAGGTGGACCATCCCCGAATTCCGGAAAAAGAACTTCAGTAAAGCCAAAATTACTGAAGTCTTTTACTCTCATCGGATAGAGTTTTCCGATGAGGTGGTCGCACTCATGCTGCACAACCCGAGCATGAAATCCTTCCACGGTTCGATCAATCATTCCCCCATTACGGTCGTACCCTTGATAGCGAATTTTGGTGTAACGAGGCACCTTAGCTCGAATACCGGGCACTGAAAGGCAACCCTCCCAATCTTCTTCTTGCGTGTCGCTTAGAGGGGTAATGATTGGATTGATCAATATTGTTTCAGGAACCGCTTCTGCATCTGGGTAGCGCGGATTCCGATCAAAGCCAAAGACAACTACTTGTTTATCAACCCCAATTTGAGGGGCTGCAAGCCCAGCGCCATTGGCGGAATACATTGTTTCCAGTAACTCATCGATTAATAGCTGTATTTCATTCGACGAAATAAGATTAATCAGAACGGGCTTGCTAACTTCAAGCAGTCTCGGGTCACCCATTTTCAAAATAGCGTGTGTGGTCATTTCTGAATCTTAATTGATTAATAGTCATTAGCCACAATATGGCCTAGGGGATATCAAAGTGTTTCCCTCAGCATTCGCAGACAAGATTACGGTCGAAGGCGCGAGCCCCTTATTTTGTAAGCTCTATCTAACTTGAGTTGTCTAAGTTAGTATTTATCTTATTTAATTAATTGCTATTATTTTTGTACAGTCGAAGGGAATTGCTATGATTTTTGCATTCTGGTTAATGGATCGTCCAGGTACGGCCGCTTTACGAACAGAAGTGAGGCCAGTACACCGCGCCTATCTTGCTAAGTTGGCAGATCGTATGGCTTTTGCTGGACCACTGACTTCTGAGGATGGTCAAACGGTTATGGGTAGTTTATTGGCGATTGATTTTCCAAGTCTTGCCCAGGCGCAGGCATGGATAGAGGCAGAGCCTTTCACTGTGGCTGGAGTTTATGAAAAACCAATCATTCATGTCTTTAATAATGTGTGGCCACAAAAGGCTGGATTTCCTCCTGCTCAATAAGAAAGTTAATATGACAACACTTCTCAGAGTTATTTTTTCATTCACTTGCATTCTATTTAGCTTTGGTTTTGCGCAGGCGGCGCCTATAGGGAGTGCTGACACCATCTTCTTTGGCGGGCCCATTGTCACAGTCAATGCCAAGAATGAGGAGGTACAGGCGCTGGCTATTCAGGGCGGAAAGATTGTTGCCGTTGGAGCGCTCGCTGATGTCAAGAAGAGCTGGCAAGCAAGTGGTACCAAATTCATCGACCTTAAAGGGCAAACACTCATGCCGGGTTTTGTGGAGCCGCATATTCACATTATTGGCACGGCGATGAGCGAAGTATTGGGATTAAACCTATCAAATTTCACTTTACCGTATGACACCTTGGATACCTTGGTGGCTAAGATGAGGGCGCATCTCAAAACCGTCCCGCAAGGTGGATGGCTTTTTGGGTTTGGAGTTGACCCTTCACGCACTTCTCCATTTATGGCAGAGCTCACCGCTGATATTTTGGATAAAGTATCAACTACCGTGCCGATATTCATCATTAATCAGTCGGGGCATATTGGCTATGTGAATCACAAGGCGCTAGAGCAAGCGGGGGTTACTGAAAACACCCCAAGTCCAGGTGGAGGCGGAGTGTATGTCAAGGATGCTAAGGGTAAGTTAACCGGTGTTCTGATTGAGCCACCAACCTATGCGCCTTTTATGGCGAAGATGCCTAAGCCATCAGCCACCGACTTGGCTAATGCAGTAAAGAAAACCACTCAAAATATCGCAGCAGCTGGTGTTACGACCTCGGCTGAAATTACATTGGGTTTTCAGTTTGGTTTGGAGAATGAAACTAAGTTATTGCAAGAACTTTCAGCAAACGAAGGTTTACCCATTCGGATTCGGGCTTACTTGTATGGGCCTGCCATTCCAGCGGGATATACCAGCCTTAAGCCAAATCAAGGGGATGACCGATTGCGCTTTATCGGGGTGAAGTTTATTTCTGATGGATCAACCCAAGGGTTAACTGCTGCATTGAACGAGCCTTATCTTTACCCAAAGGACACTAAGAATCGTGGAGACTTAGACTACAAGAGCGAAGAGCTTTATCAGCAAATTAAAATCTATTTTGATCAAGGTTGGCAGCTCGCTGTTCATGCTAATGGCGATCGTGCTATTGAGCAAACATTAGCTAACTATGACAAGTTATTGGCTGGTAACCCTCATCCTGAAGCACGTCGTTTGCGGATTGAGCATTTCACTATCAATACCCCTGCGCAAGTTAAAAAGGCGGTGCAATTAGGCGTGATTCCAGGATTTACAATTGGCCATGTTAACTACTGGGGTGAGGCTTTTCATAATCACCTAGTGGGCCCAGAGCGCGCTAATCGTATTGATCCTTCCGCGGCCTTTAAGAAAGAGGGTGCACGCTTTGCTTTTCATAGTGACTCCCCGGTATCCAATGTTGGTCCCTTGAATTACATTGCTGAAGGTGCTGGTCGTTTATGGCAAAAGCCCCCACGCAAAGTGCTGGGAGCCGACCAAAGAGTGGCGGTAGACGATGCGATTCGTGCGGTAACCATCAATGCAGCATACGAAATGATGTCAGATGACAAAATCGGTAGTTTAGAAGTTGGTAAATTGGCCGACTTGGTGATTTTGGATAAGAACCCCCGCAAGACTCCAGTGGAGCAAATTTCCAATATCAAGGTAAGGGAAACCTGGATTGATGGCAAGCGTCAGGTTTGGTAATTTCTGAAAAGATGAAGGGCTAGATTAAATCTAGCCCTTCATGAAATGCAGTGGGGATTGCTTAAATTGGTTTGATTTCTAGTTTTCTAAATTTAATAGTTCCACCAGCTGATTGAAGGGCGATCAGGCCGTCAGAGAACTTGCTATCTTCCCCGTCTCCTACAGTCGTAACGCCATTCATGGTCACTTTGAAGTGGGTTCCATTCGCAATAATTTCCATCGTGTTCCAGCGCCCACCCGCTTTATGAATCGGATTCACTTTGGCGACATCTACAATCGCGCCGGTCGAGTACTCTTGGCCAGGACGCGTGTCCCAAATATTGACTTCATAGGCATTGCCAGCAGTAACTAAACTTGGGTTTTGGCAGCGAATAAAGATTCCACTATTGGTATTGGATTCAGCCCAAAATTCGGCGCGAATAATGAAGTTTTTGTATTTGGAGTTACTCACCAAAAAACCGTTGCCTTTGTCGCTGGCGATCATGCCATTGCCTATTTGCCAATTAGCATTGCCGATAATGTTCCAGCCAGAGAGGCTAACCCCATCAATTAGGCTGGTAAATCCATCCTGATTCTGCGCAGCGGCAACATTGCCAAGAAGTAGGGTGCTAAGCAAGAGGCTTACTGCGGCGAGTTTTTTGAATAATGACTTCATTGTTGTCTCCAGTTCTATTAATTTCTTGTTATGTGCTTGGTGCTCATTTTTACTGTTAAACCCAAACTTGCACAAGTAGATGTTTTCCCTCGGACACTCATAAAATCTAGTAGACTTGGCTTATGAATTTATCTAAATTGCGCCCACTACTTTTGGTTCCCATTTTTTCCGCCTTGGCCCTATCTGGTTGCGGAACCGTTGAGTCGGCAGCGCAACAGGACTGCACCTCCATTGGTTGGAATATTGGTAGTCCTGGCTATAACGACTGCTACAAGGCTAGGCTCTATGAGCGTAAGCTGGATTACTCGCTTCCACCAGGCGACAAGCCATCCCCATCCTTGCTATAAATTAGGGTAAACCCTAGTTTTAATCCCTTGAGCGCAGTCAAGGACTTAAGTGTATAAATAATCCAGAATCACGTGATGATTTAGCACGTCGTTATATATAGCTTAGTGCTTAAAAATTACCAATGTAATCAGCGCGATTAGAAATTAGAGAATACACACCATGAATCACCCAATACCTTCTGGAGAAATCAATGCCGTTGCGGTTGCAACTGTAGATGACTTAAGGGACACCATTCGACGCAAAAGTAAGCTGAAAGGTCGTCAAGCGGATGACATCTCGATCGCTGAAGTGCGTCAGCTCATTGGAGAGGCCGTACATCGTCGCGATCTACTGATTGAGAATTTGCATCAATTAAACGATGAGTACCGCGCCTTGCATGATCGCCATTTGGTTGCCTTGGCAAAAGAAATGAATTTACCGATGGCTGAGGTTTATGAGGTGGCCACTTTTTATCATCACTTTGAAGTGGTGCGGGGTAATGATCCTGTTGCTGATATTACGGTTCGTGTTTGTGATGGGATCGCTTGTGAATTGGCTGGTGCGCAAAATCTCTTAACGAAGTTGCCCACGATTTTAGGTAATCCTAATGTCAAAGTCATTGCCGCTCCTTGCATAGGGCGATGTGAACAGGCACCAGTGGCAGTAGTGCATCAGTACCCAGTACTGTTTGCAACGGTCGATAAAGTTGCTGCAGCAGTCAACAATAAGATGACTACTCAGCCATTAGCAAAAGATGACGCGAGTTTTGAGCCTGCAGAATTGGCAGAGCATGGTATCTCACAGCAAGGTGAAAGCCAGTTGGTTTCACCAGACTATGTTGGTTATGAGGCTTACCTTGCTAAAGGTGGTTATGGCTTGGCCAAAGAGATTCATAGTGGCAAGCACAGCGTGGAAAGCATTATTAAGGCCATGGAAAATTCTGGCTTACGCGGCTTGGGTGGCGCAGGTTTCCCGGCAGGGCGTAAGTGGCGGATCGTTAAGGATCAAGTCGCGCCTAAGTTGATGGCGGTGAACATTGATGAAGGTGAGCCTGGAACGTTTAAAGACCGCACTTATTTAGAGCGTGATCCGCATCGCTTCTTGGAAGGCCTATTAATCGCAGCCAATGTTGTTGGGATTGACGCTTGCTACATTTACTTGCGTGATGAATATCACGGTTGTCGTGAATTACTTGAAGTGGAGCTGACTAAGCTTAAGGCAAATCCTCCATTCAAATTACCATTGATTGAGTTACGTCGTGGCGCTGGCGCTTATATCTGCGGTGAAGAGTCCGCCATGATTGAGAGCATCGAAGGCAAGCGTGGCGAGCCCCGTATGCGGCCTCCGTATATTGCTCAGGTGGGTCTCTTTGGTCGCCCAACACTCGAACATAATTTTGAAACCTTATATTGGGTGCGTGACATTATTCAGCGGGGACCGGAGTGGTTTAGCTCTTACGGTCGTCACGAGCGTAAGGGCCTGCGCAGCTACAGTGTGAGTGGCCGCGTGAAGAGCCCTGGCGTGAAGTTGGCTCCAGCGGGCATCACCATTCAGGAGCTCATAGATGAGTACTGTGGCGGTATGCAAGATGGTCACACGTTTTACGGCTACTTGCCGGGCGGCGCATCGGGCGGCATCTTGCCAGCCACAATGAATGACATCCCATTGGACTTTGATACCTTACAACCGTATGGTTGTTTTATCGGCTCTGCTGCGGTGATGGTATTTGGCGACCAAGATAAAGCTAGAGATATGGCTTTAAATGTGATGCATTTTTTCGAGCATGAGAGTTGTGGCCAGTGCACCCCATGTCGAGTGGGTACCGGTAAGGCCGCCAAGTTAATGCAGGCTGCATCCTGGGATCAAGAAACCTTAGAGGATTTGGCAACGGTCATGGTAGATGCCTCGATCTGTGGCTTAGGTCAAGCTGCACCAAATCCGATTCGCTGTATTGCAAAATATTTCCCACAAGAAGTTGCTTAAAGCAACAAGCAAAAAACAGATAAGGGAAAGAATAAATAGATATGAACGCACCCACAAATCCTAAAGAACTTGAGCTACAAACAGTCGAGTTCACACTTGACGGAAAAACCATCGTTTCATACGAAGGTGAAACCATTTTAAAAGCGGCGAAGCGTCACGGCGTGGATATTCCGCATCTGTGCTTTAAAGATGGCTATCGTCCTGATGGCAATTGTCGCGCTTGCGTAGTCGAAATTAATGGTGAGCGCACTTTGGCTCCTAGTTGCTGTCGTAGCGCTACGCCGGGGATGGAAGTTAAAGCCAATAGTGAGCGTGCTGTAAAGAGTCAGAAGTTAGTGCTGGAGATGTTGTTGTCTGACATGCCAGACGCAGGATTTAAGTGGGTTGGAGACAGCAAAGAAGAAGAGCTAAAAAATCAACATGGCGAACTCAGCACCTGGGCAGCACGCATGGATGTCACGGTTCGACCTGAGCTCAAAGCATTACGTCGCGAGAAGGTGAGTAGTGATATTTCACATCCAGCAATGGCTGTTAATTTAGATGCCTGTATTCAATGTAATCGTTGTGTGCGCGCTTGCCGCGAAGAGCAGGTAAATGATGTGATTGGTTACGCCATGCGTGGCGGACATAGTGAGATCGTATTTGATCTGAATGACCCAATGGGCGATAGTACCTGTGTTGCTTGTGGGGAATGCGTGCAAGCTTGCCCAACAGGTGCGCTGATGCCAAAAGGTTTGATCGGTTCACAAACCGTGGACCGCAAGGTCGATTCTGTTTGCCCATTCTGCGGCGTAGGTTGTCAAATTACCTACAACGTTAAAGATGAAAAGATTGTGAGTGTTGAAGGCCGCGATGGACCTGCTAACCATAATCGTCTTTGCGTTAAAGGTCGCTTTGGTATGGATTACATCCACAACCCACAGCGCTTAACAAAACCATTGATTCGTAAACCTGGGGTTCCTAAGGATGAGAATGCGATTCAGAATCCACAAGACTGGTCCAATATCTTCCGTGAAGCAACCTGGGAAGAGGCTTTGGAAGCGGCTGGTGGTGGGCTCAAAAAACTCAAAGATAAGCATGGTTTAAAAGTATTAGCTGGCTTTGGTTCGGCTAAAGGCAGCAACGAAGAGGCTTACTTATTCCAAAAGTTGGTCCGTACTGGCTTTGGTAGCAATAACGTAGATCATTGCACCCGCCTTTGCCATGCATCCTCGGTTGCTGCATTGCTTGAGGGCGTTGGTTCTGGCGCAGTTAGCAATCAAGTTAATGACGTTGAACACTCTAGTTTGATTTTGTTGATTGGTTCCAATCCAACCGCCAATCATCCAGTTGCTGCGACTTGGTTTAAGAACGCCGCTAAACGTGGCACAAAAATTGTTCTTTGCGACCCACGTAAAACAGAGATTAGTAAGCATGCCTGGCGCACCATGCAATTCAAGCCTGATACCGATGTGGCGATGCTCAATGCCATGATCTACACAGTGATTGAAGAGGGCCTGGTTGACCAAGATTTTATTAAGAATCGAGCCAGCAACTTTGAAGCTCTGAAGGAAAATATTAAGGGCTATAGTCCTGAAGCGATGGCGCCACTCTGCGGAATTTCTGCTGAGACTTTGCGTGAAGTCGCCCGTGAGTTTGCTACTACTAAGTCTGCAATGATTTTGTGGGGCATGGGTGTTAGCCAACACGTTCATGGCACTGATAACGCACGTTGCTTAATTGCCTTGGTCAGTATTACTGGCCAAATTGGTAAGCCTGGTTCAGGTCTGCATCCACTGCGCGGTCAGAATAACGTGCAAGGCGCTAGTGATGCTGGTTTGATTCCGATGATGTTCCCGAACTATCAGCGCGTTGATAACCCGGCAGCACATGCATGGTTTGAGAAGTTCTGGGGTACCCCATTAGATGAGAAGCCTGGATATACGGTAGTGGAGATCATGCATAAGATCACTGC
Organism: uncultured beta proteobacterium; assembly: GCA_903858445.1. Classification (GTDB taxonomy): domain Bacteria; phylum Pseudomonadota; class Gammaproteobacteria; order Burkholderiales; family Burkholderiaceae; genus Polynucleobacter. The sequence goes on along the minus strand of CAIOIX010000426.1, from coordinate 7,994 downwards.
CCCTGATAGTGATCCACACAAGATTCGCGGTATGTATGTCGAGGGTGAAAATCCAGCGATGAGTGATCCTGACTTGAATCACGCTCGCCATGCCTTGGCATCCTTAGAACATTTAGTAGTTCAGGATATCTTTATGACTGAGACTGCTTTGCTGGCTGACGTGGTCTTGCCTGCAAGCGCTTGGCCGGAGAAGGCGGGTACTGCAAGTAATACGGATCGTATGGTACAGATGGGCAAGAAGGCAATTAATCCTCCTGGTGATGCTAAGGCTGATCTCTGGATTATTCAGGAAATTGCTAAGCGCATGGGCTTGAACTGGAATTATCAAGGGCCTGATGCTGGCGTTGCTGAGGTCTATGACGAAATGCGTCAAGCGATGCATGGGGCAATTAATGGCATTACTTGGGAGCGCCTTGAAAAAGAATCAAGCGTGACTTACCCCTGTCTGTCTGCTGAAGATCCAGGTAGACCTATCGTGTTTAATGACAAGTTTGATACCAAAGATGGCAGGGTGAAGTTAGTGCCAGCCGATATCATTCCTGCCAACGAGCGCCCTGATGCAGATTATCCATTTGTATTGATTACAGGTCGCCAGTTAGAGCATTGGCACACTGGCAGTATGACTCGCCGCGCCACTGTACTTGATGCAATTGAGCCATTGGCTACCGTTTCGATGAATGGCGAAGACATGACTCAGTTAGGTGTTTCTGCTGGCGATGTGATTACGGTTCAATCAAGACGTGGTGAAGTAGGCATTCATGTGCGCAGAGATGACGGCACTCCGCGTGGCGTAATCTTCATTCCATTTGCTTATTACGAAGCTGCGGCAAACTTGATTACCAATGCTGCCTTAGATCCATTTGGCAAAATTCCAGAGTTTAAATACTGCGCTGTCAGATTAGCTAAGGGTGGTCAAGCCGCTACGGTGGTAGGTTACGGAACTAATGATCCAGCAAGGCAGAAGGTCGCCGCTACTTCATAGCAAATAAAGGTCTAGTGAGCCCCCATCTTTGTGAGATGGGGGCGTAATTACTGACGGGATGCTAAGCTGCAATTTAGATACAGTAGATAAGCAATCAGCATGCAAACTGTTATTAAAAAGGGTATCTGAGTTTCGTGATTGATTTACTCCGCAGTAGAGAAAATTGAATTTTTCGTACGATTATCTTGGGTCTGTATAGGTAACTAAATTGGTGCTCTATATTTCGAGCAGTACTCATGGCAACACTTCAATACCAATATCCTCATTGCCCTTTAGAATGATGCATGGCTAGTTCAAAACCCTCATCAGCAGCTGATACCAAAGCTGAGTTACCCGTCCTTATTATTGGAGCTGGCTTAGCTGGCTTAACGGTTGCATTGCATCTGGCTGAAACCCAGCCAGTGATCGTAATGGCCAAAAGAGCCTTGGGCGAAGGGGCAACCTCCTGGGCGCAAGGCGGTATCGTCGGGGTAGTTGATAAAGAGCATGACAGCATTGATTCTCATGTTGCCGACACCTTGGATGCTGGCGCTGGTTTAGTGGTCGAGGCTACAGCACGCTATATCGCTGAAGAAAGTACTGAGGCGATTCGTTGGTTGGTGGATCAGGGCGTCCCTTTTACACCAGATGAAACGGGGCCAATGGGTTTGCATTTAACGCGCGAGGGTGGCCATAGTCACCGTCGTATTGCGCACGCAGCCGATGCTACTGGTAAAGCCATTCATGATGTCTTGCTGGATAAAGCACGAGCTCATAAAAATATTCAATTACTAGAGCATTGGATTGCGCTAGATCTCATTACCAATCGCCATTTAGATGCGAAGACTCAACGCACTAAGCCAAATCGTTGTTATGGGGTTTACGCCCTAGATATTAAAAACAATCGGGTTGAAACGATTGAAGCTAAATCAGTCGTTCTGGCGACGGGTGGAGTTGGCAAGGTCTATCGCTACACCAGCAATCCTGATACCGCTACAGGCGATGGTATTGCCATGGCTTGGCGCGCTGGTTGCCGTGTGGGCAATATGGAATTTATTCAGTTTCACCCAACCTGCTTGTATCACCCCAGTGATCGCACTTTCTTAATTACTGAAGCAATGCGGGGTGAGGGCGGTTTACTAAAGCTGCCAGATGGCACGCGCTTTATGCCGGAGCATGATGAACGTAATGAACTTGCGCCACGCGATATTGTCGCTAGAGCTATCGACTTTGAAATGAAAAAACATGGTCTAGATTATGTTCATTTAGACGCCACCCATTTAGGTGAAGCTTTTATTAAAGAGCATTTCCCGATGATTTATGCGCGTTGCATGAGTTTGGGTTTAGATATCACCAAAGAGCCTATTCCTGTGGTGCCTGCAGCGCATTACACCTGCGGTGGTGTAGTTACCGACCTCAAGGGTCGCACCGATTTAGCAGGTCTCTATTCCGTGGGTGAGGCGACCTATACAGGTTTGCATGGTGCTAATCGCCTCGCAAGTAATTCCTTGTTGGAATGCATTGTGATTGGGAAAGCAGCTGCTGCCGATATTTCACAGATGAAAACACCTACCTTGCCAAAACTCCCCCTATGGGATGAAAGTCAGGTAGAGGATGCTGATGAGCAAGTGGTGATTGCCCACAATTGGGATGAGTTACGCTCCTTGATGTGGAACTATGTTGGTATCGTAAGAACCAATCGACGTCTCGAGCGCGCTTTGCATCGCATCAAATTGCTGAGATATGAAGTTCAAGAGTATTACGCTAACTTTAAAGTTAGTCGAGATCTAATTGAGCTACGTAACTTGCTAGAGTGCGCAGAATTGATTGTACGTTCAGCGTTAATGCGTAGGGAAAGCAGGGGGCTTCATTACAGCCGCGACTACCCAGGAACTTGGGCAGTATCTTATCCTACGATTCTGACACCTCAAGCTGAAGAAGTTTCTGACGGATTAAAAGCTTAACTTTTAATAGCCAGAAGCCGGGATTAGACAGAGATTCTCATCGAAAAATCTACCGCTTGAACATCCTTGGTGAGCTTGCCAAGAGAAATGCGATCAACGCCTGTAGCGGCAATGGCGCGCATCTGATCTAGGTTAATTCCACCCGATGCTTCAAGCAAGGCGCGGCCAGCAGTAAAAGTTACTGCTTCTTTCATTTGCTCGGTATTGAAGTTATCAATCAGGATGCTTTGAGCGCCTGCAGCTAAGGCTTCTTCAAGTTCGGTAAAGTTTTCCACTTCAATCTGAATATCCACTCCAGCATTAAGTGCTTTGGCATTCTTTAAAGCCGCTGTGATGCTGCCTGCCGCTGCAATATGATTCTCTTTAATCAGGATGCCATGCCATAGAGCAAGGCGTTGATTCTGGCCACCACCAATACGTACCGCATACTTTTGCGCCTGACGTAATCCTGGAATCGTCTTGCGCGTATCTAATACAGCGCAACCTTTAGGGTTAGGACTTGCACCTGCAATGGCCTCGACGTGTTGGCGGGTAATGCTAGCAGTCCAAGACAGGGTTTGTAAGAAGTTAATACAAGGGCGTTCAGCCGAGAGTAGGGCTCTTGAGTCGGCTATGATCTCGCAGACCTTGGTGTCAGGCGCCATCATGTCGCCCTCCATATAATGCCAAGTCACCTTGGCTGCGGGATCTAATTTCTTGAGCGTACCCTCGAACCAATCGACACCACAGAGTACCGCTGCTTGGCGCACGATCAATTGCGCATGTACTGACTTGCTAGGTACCAGCTTGGCAGTCCAGTCATTAATCCCAATATCTTCCATGAGCGCATCATGAATATTGCGCTGACGAGCTTGCTCTAAGGTTTCGTTGTGATCAAACATATTTTCTTATTATCTAAGCTGCACCAATATTCTTCACAAAGCCGTGCTGGGCTTTTGCTAGAAGTTCGGGGTGGTTTGTTGTGAAGTCCAGCATGCGCTCAATACAGCCCAAGGCTCTCACGCGAGTGCGCTCTTCAACAAAGATTTCACCTGAGGCATTTTCTAGGCAATTCAAAATGCCTTGCAAACCGTTCATTGCCATCCAAGGGCAGTGAGCACAACTTTTGCAGGTGGCGCTATTGCCTGCAGTAGGAGCTTCAATCAGTTTCTTGTTGGGAGCAAGTTGGCGCATACGGTGCAAGATACCCTTATCCGTTGCCACAATATATTCGGTAGCAGAGCCTTCAACCACTGCTTTAATCATGGCGGAAGTTGAGCCCACCATATCGGCAAGATCCACGACTGCTTGCGGTGATTCTGGATGAACCAAAATCATGGCTGTTGGATGCGCAGCTTTTAAAAGTTGTAGCTCAACCGCTTTAAATTCATCATGAACAATACAAGCGCCATTCCATAACAGCATGTCAGCACCCGTTTGCTCTTGGATATAGCGGCCTAAATGACGATCAGGCGCCCATAGAATTTTCTTACCCTCAAGCTTGAGTTGATGAACAATGGCTAGTGCGCAGGAGCTCGTTACCATCCAATCGGCTTGCGCTTTCACTGCCGCACTCGTATTGGCATAAACAACTACTACGCGATCAGGATGCAAAGATCTAAACGCGGCAAAGTCAGTTGCATCGCAACCCAAATCCAGAGAGCAGGTCGCCTCTAAGTCAGGCATAAATACATGCTTTTCGGGGCTAAGAATCTTTGCAGACTCGCCCATAAAACGCACACCCGCAACAATGAGATTCTTGGCAGGGTGGTTTTTACCAAAGCGTGCCATCTCAAGAGAATCCGCTACAAAGCCACCAGTCTCCAGGGCAAGATCTTGAATATCGCCATCGACATAGTAGTGAGCCACTAAGGTGGCATCTTTCTCTATCAAGAGCTGCTTAATGCGAGCAATCACGGCTGCTTTTTCAGAATCACCAAGATGGGGAGGTGTTTTAGCCCAGGCTTGGGCTGTACAGGTAGTACCAGCAGCATCTTGCTGAGGATAGTCAAAGGCAATCGACTGGGTGTTTTCTGACATTTGGATCGAGCTCATGTGTAATTTTAGCTTAGCAAATGAGATTTTAAACCCGTGAAAGAGTCTACTTATAGCAGTGATGACGCAGGGCATAAACATTGGCCTATAACCCGACATTTGCACGACCAAAACCGCTATATATCACCGATAACCATCATGGCTGTGATTGAAGTTGTTGGTATTAAGCCTTCGTGATCAATCATGAGCATTATTTATGCGCGGTCTATATGCGCATAAATAATGTTGGTATTGCCTCTAAGGTCTAGAACGGCAACTTTGCCTCAGGCTTAACTGCTAGTAAAACAGCCTTGAATTCTGCCTGAATACGTTTGATTGCCTCCTCGCTGTCGGCCTCAAAGCGCATCACCACTACTGGTGTCGTATTCGATGGTCGAGCTAAACCGAAGCCATCGGCATATTCCACGCGCACACCATCAATCGTATTGATTGATTCAGAGGTCGGAAACTTTGCATTGGCTTTAATGGTTTCTAGTAAGGCAAATGGTTCGCCTTCAGCGCAAGCGAGTTGCAGCTCTGGTGTACAGATTGCGTTAGGTAGTTGATTGAGGGTATCGCTAGGATTGTTTTCTTTGCTGAGTATTTCCAACAAGCGAGCACCAGTGTAGAGGCCGTCATCAAACCCAAACCAGCGGTCTTTAAAGAAGATATGACCACTCATCTCACCAGCGAGGGGTGCGCCAGTTTCTTTGAGTTTAGCCTTGACTAGAGAGTGCCCGGTTTTCCACATAAGAGGCTCTCCACCATGTTCTTTTACGTAGGTGGCTAGATTACGGGTGCACTTCACATCGTAAATAATTTGGCCGCCGGGATTTCTGGAGAGAACGTCTTTAGCAAAGAGCATCATTTGGCGATCCGGGAAAATGACTTGACCATCTTTAGTCACCACCCCTAAACGATCGGCATCACCATCAAAGGCGAGACCTAATTCATTGTCAGTTGTCTGTAGGTTCTTGATGAGATCTTGCAGATTCTCTATGTGAGCTGGATCGGGATGGTGATTCGGAAAGTGGCCGTCGACCTCACAAAATAATTCTTCCACTTCGCAGCCTAGCGCCCTAAAGAGCTTGCCAGCAAATGCACCACCAACACCATTACCACAATCTACTGCAATCTTCATCGGTCGGGCAAGTTTTACATCGCCCACAATGTAATTGAGATACATTGGGAAAATATCAAAAGTGCTGCGCGTACCTTGGCCTGTAACAAATTGCTTGGCCTCAATGCGTTTACGTAGACCCTGAATCTGCTCGCCATAAATAGCTGCTGTACCCAAAACCATTTTGAAGCCGTTATAGTTCGGTGGATTATGGCTACCCGTAATCATGATGCCGGACTTAGGGCTCTTACCGTCAATCGTATGGTTTGCGGCAAAGTAGACCATGGGGGTGGCTACCATTCCTAGATCAATTACATTGATGCCAGTAGAAAGCAATCCTTCAGTCAATGCTTCAATGAGCTCAGGTCCGGATAAGCGACCATCACGACCAATGACGATGTCAGTCTCACCAAGTTCACGCATCTCGGTGCCAAAGGCTTGACCGATCAGTTTGGCGATTGAGGGATCTAAAGTCTCATCAATAATGCCGCGGATATCGTAAGCCTTAAAAATCGATGGAGACAATTGCATTGCAGATCCTTGGAAGAAAAGCGCTAAGCTTTAATGAAAAGTAATTATTTTTATGAATTTAGAAAATTAATTCTAGAAGCAGTTACTGCATCAATATTGTCGCTGGCAGTAATGTCAGATTGGTGACTCGCTAGTGCTTGCTCAATTGGTTTAGCTAATACTTTACCGAATTCAACGCCGGGTTGATCAAAGCTATTGATATTCCAAAGGGCACCTAGAGTGGCAGTACGGTTCTCATAAAGAGCGAGGAGGGCGCCTAGATAAAACGCATTAAGCTCTGGGAGTAATAATAGATTGCTTGGCCGCTTGCCTGGGTAAACATTGTTTGGATTGGCGTCATCTTTGCCATTGGCTAGCGCTTGCGCTTGCGCCAGGCAGTTCGATAGCAAAATGCGATGATGGGCAACCGCCTCTGGGCGATGACTCATGGGTTCGCGTACGGCAATAAAGTCGATCGGCACAATATCCGTCCCCTGATGCAGGAGTTGAAAGTAAGAATGCTGCGCATTACTTCCTGAACTACCAAAAACTACTGGAGAAGAATATTTCACTGGCTTGCCGTCTCGGTCAACACTCTTGCCATTGCTCTCCATATCAAGTTGCTGTAGCCACTTAGGGAACCAATCTAAGGCATCCGCATAAGGAATAACAGCATATGCCTTGATCTTATTTTTCTCTTGCTGGTATAGCAGCGTTAAGGCCATGATGACGGGGAGATTTTCTTCGAGGGGCGCTTTTTTAAAATGCAAGTCCATGGCATGAGCGCCAGCCAAAAAATCTTGGAAGGTTTTAAAGCCGTACTGCAAAGCAATCGGTAGACCTACCGCAGACCATACTGAGTAGCGACCTCCAACCCAGTCCCAGAAGGGGTAAATATTTTCAGTCTCAACACCAAACGCGTGGGCTGCAGGAACATTAGCCGTCACTGCAAACAGCGAGTGGGCAATTTGACCTTTGGTGCAGCCGCTCTCCTTGAGCCAAGCCACAACTGCTTTGGCATTCATAGTGGTTTCTAAAGTCGTAAATGACTTAGAAACAATAATCACACGAGTGCTATTGGGTTGTGCGCGAGACAGAATGAGGGCAAGCTCTGCTGTATCAATATTGGCCAAGAAGTGCATGCGCATCCCGCGACTCTCAATGCCGGGTACGTGCGCTAAGGCTTCGATTGCCAAGCGGGGGCCAAAGTCAGATCCACCAATGCCAATATGAATCACGTCGGTAACGCCAACCCATTTATTGCAGAGCGCTTCTATGCGTTGCCATACTTCAGTGATCGCTGGCATTACATTTTGACCGTCTACTAAAACAGGGGACTTAGAAAGATTGCGCAATGCTGAATGTAAGGCAGGGCGATCTTCACTGAGGTTGATATGCTCGCCAGCAAACATATCCGAAATAAACT